>CAIWAX010000233.1 GCA_903910795.1 uncultured Anaerolineae bacterium | reverse complement strand
GGCAGCGCCAAAACTGCCCTCTTTACCTGGTCGCTGAGCGGACCCTGCGGATCCAGCACGTTGTATTCCAACAACCTGAGCACCAATACCGGAGTAATTAATTGGTACGTATCCAGCACCGTTCCAACCAACTGCCCCGGCTCGTACACATTTAGCATCAGCGTGAATTACAACGGCTCCACCACCTCCAAATCCGCCAGCTACACGGTCAACGGCGGCAGCAGCGGAAGCGTGACAATCACCTCAGCCTATACCACCGATGGAAGCAGCAATGCCAAAACTTCCTTCGTCGCTGGCGATGCCATCCGCTGGTTCGGCAGTGTCGCTAACACCACTGGCAGCGCCAAAACTGCCCTCTTTACCTGGTCGCTGAGCGGGCCCTGTGGTTCCAGCACGTTATATTCCAACAACCTGAGCACCGGCACCGGAGTAATTAATTGGTACGTATCGAACTACGTTCCAACCAACTGCCCGGGCTCCTATACCATTGCCGTCAGCGTGAATTACAACGGCTCCACTACCTCCAAATCCGCTGGCTATTCAGTCACTAATCCAAGCGGCACATGCAATACATCCTGCCAAAACCAGTTAAACCAGAATGTCACGCTGCGCCAAACAAATGGTCAAACCATAACCGTCCAGGCGCGTAACATGGATGGCACACTACCGGTTGCAGTTCTATACAATAATACTGGATATCCTGGTCCATTTCCGTTTGGTCTGTATCCCATGCCTTCGACACCCTTTACCAGCGACACATCCAACCGATACGGTGACCTTTACAAAGCGGTGATCTTCCAATTTGGTGTAAATGTAAATTATCGTTATTTACAAATTGGAAGTAATTACTATTGCAACACATTTGCAGGCGATGTAGCCCGGGCGATGGGGAATCCTTTCCCATCCAAAAAAGAATATGGGGTGTTATCGCCTCCGAATGATCCGACCACCATTAACGCCCACGATCTATATACCTGGTTTACGACAATCAGCAGCGATCCAAACAAAAGCAGCAGCGCCCGCGGTTGGCGCCAGATCAGCGACCTGCAGCAAATTATTAGCGCAGTGAGCGCGGGGAAAATCGTTGTTGCAGTGCAAGATGGTCATATTGCTGTCGTTCGTCCCGATCAAAAAGCCGGTGTAACCAGTCTCAGCGGCTTGAGAACTGCCCAGGCGGGATTGCACAATTTGGTAGATACCACAATTGGGGACCAATTCAATCAAGCCTATAAATTTTTCATCCACGATTGACGCTTGATCAGTAAATACCAGGCGATTAAGTATTCATAAACAAAGAGGGGTCGGGTTTATCCCGGCCCCCCTTTATTTATGAGGAGGCGTTCAACGCTGGTTTTTCCGAGGGTCGTTGCATCCCCCTCAAAAGGCACGGATTACCCCTTTCCCGAACTTGCGAGGCGACAAAGAGCGGCGGGCTTCCAAGGTCTTTTTCGGCATGAAGGAACAGCATTACCAATTCTTCAACCAGCGCACCTGGCCGAGCCAATCTTTTTCCTCAGTTTCGGAAAGCAAACGATCCAGAGATTTCAATAAATCGGGCATGGGCTTTTGGGCTGACAAAATAATTCCGCCGTGCTGTGGATATTTTTTGGCCAATGCCATGAAGTCGCGGATATTGAACGTAAAAATACAGCGGCCCTGGGCGGTTGAACCGAGAAGTTGCTGTTCATCGGTCGCGTCCAGCGCCATCCAATCATTGGGTGTGCGAGTAACATCATGCCCGCGTTCGATCAAGGCGCGCATGAGGGAAATCCTGGATGTATCCGCATCCAGATGCAATTTCGGCTTAGCCACCTGCATCTTCCAGATCTTTTTCGGCCTTCAGGCTGGCATCGATTTCAACCCGGTGAACCTGATAAAAAGCCTGGGCTTCCTGAATGCGCGGCAAAGCCAGGCTGTATTCGGCGGCAATTTCCTCGGGCGTGAGACCCAATTGCAGATCCGCAGCAATGGTTTGCACGCGGATGCCAGTGCCTTGCAGGACAGGCGCCACCCAGCCCGATTCACCGCGCCGGTAGGTAATACCGGGGAATTTTAGGTCGGCCAGCGATTCGCGCAGGGTCGCCACCTTGTCAGAAACCGACCACATGATGAATTGGTTTAAAGAAATGCCCTGTCGTGAAGCCAGTTCCTCGGCTTCACGTTTCAGATCGATTGGCAGATTAAGAGCATAGCGGGTCATTTTGGCATCCTTTCATAAGATGAATCGTATACCACATCGTATATGATGTCAAGAGGAGTCTTGCAAAGCCATCCAAGAATGCTTTTCCTCCCGCGCCAGGTGCCCGGGGGGCTGACCGGCGCTCCGCGAATGGGGCATAAAGAAGCGAGTGCGGGGGCGGGGCTTTCTTAAAGTCAGTTAGGCTTTGCGGTTCGATTATGATCTTACCACTATGCCCAACTGACTTTTAAAAAACCTGAGGGAATAACTGGCCGTGATATGCTGGAAATACTCAGGAGCGTGAAATGGAAAAATTTACCCGGCTCACTTTCGACCCAAATATGATGGGAGGGCGGGCTTGCGTCCGCGGCATGAAATTTCTGGCCGATATGGGCATTTCACCACGCAGCGTCACCGAAAGAAAAATCCGCACGATTTAAATTGCATCGGAGGCCACTATGCTCGCATGGTGCTCACACAAGACTTCCGAGGTCTTAAAGGCCTCGGAAGTCTGTTTTACGTTGTACAATGGAAGTAGAAACATTGCCCGGGAACTAACACGCGGGCTGCAGCGTCATAACGGTGTGAGGAGGATCTCGCCATGTCCAACGTTCAAATGAATTATTCCGCTATGAAATGGATCGCCATTTTGATGGGTGTTCTGCTGCTGGGGGGCCTGCTGGGCGCCTGCGCCAGCGGGATTGTCACTGTCACGGCCACGCCAACTGCCGCCGGGCAGACTGATCTGCTGCCGAATGCCACCGCCAAACCAGGCGAGACCGGCACAAGCGCTGGCCCCGCCACCAGCGCGGGCAGCCTGCCGAAGGGGGCCAGCTTCAACTTGAACGTCTCCCTGAGCGCCGGCCAGGCCGCGGCCGCGGCTGTCACGCCCATGCCGGTCGCCAGCGGCGAGCCGCTGACCCAGCCAGATATCGACGCGCTGCTGGCGCGCCTGCCCGCGCTGCCGACCGCGCTGGGCGACCAGACGCAGTTCAACCGCCCGCCCGAAAGCCTGCCCGTGCCGCGCCCCGGCGTGACGATCCAGCAGCCCTTCCCGCCCGCCGATACGGCCCCGACGCCCGCCCAAAGCGAGAGCGGCCCGCTGCAGGTGCTGCGGCACGCGCCCGAGGGCGAAATCCCGGTGGCGCCTTTCCTCAGTGTGACGTTTAACCAGGCCATGGTGCCGCTCACCACGCTGAGCGACCTGGCCGCCGCGGATGTGCCCGTACAAATACAGCCAGCTCTGCCGGGCAAGTGGCGCTGGCTGGGTACCAAAACCCTGACCTTTGAATATGACTCGACTCTGATCGACCGGCTGCCCAAGGCCACCCAGTACAACGTGACCGTCCCGGCCGGGACGAAATCGGTCAGCGGCGGCAGGCTGGCGCAGGCCGTGAGCTGGACCTTCACCACCCCCCCGCCGAGCGTCGTCAATCTTTACCCGTATGACGGCGCCAGCATGGGGCTGAGACCGCTCTTCTTCGCATCCTTTGACCAGCGCATCGACCCGGCCTCCGTGCTGGCGGTGACGCATGTCAGCGCCGGGGGGCAGACTGTCTCCGTGGCGCTGGCCTCAGCGGATGAGGTTGCCAAAGACGCGCAGGTCAGCGCGCTGGCGAAAAATAGCGCGGATGGGCGCTGGCTGGCCTTCCGCGCCGCCGCGCCCTTCACGCCCGACAGCGCCGTCAGCGTGACCTTCGGCCCGGGCCTGCCTTCGGCGGAGGGCCCGCTGGTCAGCCAGAAAGCCCAGACCTACAATCTTAAAACCTACGCACCGCTGCGCATTGAAGACCAATCCTGCAGCGCGACGCAGCCCGAATGCCCGCCGCTCTCGGCCCTGGTGATCCGCTTCAACAACCCGCTGGATGAACAGATTTTCAGCCCCGACCTGCTCAAGATCGAGCCGGCCATCCCGGGCGCCAACATCAACACCAGCTACGACAGCATCATCATCAGCGGCCAGACCCAGGGCCGCACCACCTACACCGTGACGGTCTCCGGCCAACTCCAGGATACCTATGCGCAAAAACTGGGCACGGACGCGCGGCTGACCTTCAAGGTCGGCGCAGCCCAGCCGGTGCTGGTTGGACCGCCAAATAATTTCATCAGCCTCGACCCGGCCGCCGTTAAGCCGGTCGTCTCGGTTTACGCCACCAATTACAGCGAGCTGGCGGTCAAAATCCAATCCGTGCAGCCCGCCGACTGGCCAGCCTTCAAGGAATACATGCGCAGCTGGCAGCCGAGTGAAAGCCTCAATCTGCCGGGCAAGCCGCTATTAAATGAAACCATGCGGTTGAACCTGCCAGCCGACACGCTTTCGCAGGTGGATGTTGACCTGTCGAAATACCTGAAAGACGGCACCGGGCAGTTTGTGGTGGTAATCGGGCCAACCAAACCGTTCATTGAACTGCCAGACGCGCGCAACACGCGCCTGAGCCGCACGTTTGTGACCTGGGTGCAGATTACAAAAATCGGGCTGGATGCCTTCAGCGATCAGAGCAGCCTGCTGGTGTGGGCCACCGACCTGCGCAGCGGCGCGCCGCTGAATGGCGTCAGCCTGCAAACCAGCAGCGGGGCAACGTTCAGCAGCGGCCCGGACGGCACGGCAAAGCTGAATCTGCCAGCGGGCGTCATCTACCTGGTCGGGACGCTGGGCACAGATACGGCCCTGCTGCCGCGTTCAAACACGGCCTGGAGCGATGAGCCCTGGTCGGGAAGTAACCCAGTCGACGAGCTGCGCTGGTACGTCTTTGACGACCGTGGCATGTACCGCCCGGGCGAAGATGTGCATATCAAGGGCATTGTGCGGCGCATCGGCAGCAGCCAGACCGGCGATGTGGGCCTGGCGGGCAGCGATCTGAGCGCCGTCAGCTACACCGTCAGCGACCCGCAGGGCAACGCCATCACCAACGGCAGCGCCGCGGTGGATGCGCTGGGCGGCTTTGACCTGACGCTCAGCCTGCCAAAGGACATCAACCTGGGCCAGGCGCAGGTGGTTTTCAAGGCGCAGGGCAGCCCCAGCCTGGACAGCCTGCAAAACACGCAGTGGTATCACTACCTGCAGGTGCAGGAATTCCGGCGCCCCGAGTTTGAAGTGACCGCGCGCAATGAGAGCAGCGGCCCGTACTTCGCGGGCGGGCAGGCCACGCTGGCCGTGCAGGCCAGTTACTACGCGGGCGGCGCTCTGCCTAACGCGGATGTGACCTGGAACGTGACCACCAGCCCCAGCAGCTACTCCCCGCCCAACTGGCCGGATTACACCTTCGGCGAATGGACGCCGTGGTGGGAAGAGATGCGCTCCGATTTTGGCCCTTACCGGCCCGGCTTCCCCGGCCAGACCGGCAAAACTGAAACCTTCACCGGCCAGACGGATGCCTCCGGCGCGCATTACCTGCGGCTGAACTTCAACCAGCAGGGCGACCCGGCCGTTTCGCCGCACCCGCAGAGCGTGACAGCCCAGGCCACGGTCATGGACGTCAACCGCCAGGCCTGGACCAGCAGCACAACGCTGATGGTGCATCCGGCCAGCGTTTACATCGGCTTGCACAGCGAGCGCTACTTTGTGGAGTTGAACGCACCGCTCAAGATCGACTATATCGTCAGCGACCTGGACGGCCAGGCCGCGCCCGGCCTGCCGGTCACGATCACAGCCGCGCGGCTGGAATGGAAAAGCATCAAGGGCGCCTGGAGCGAACAGGAAGTTGACACACAGACCTGCTCGCAGACCTCCAAAGCCAACCCGGATTCGTGTACTTTCCAGACCCCGGTGGGCGGCAGCTACCGCATCACCGCCATCGTCACGGACGCCAGCGGGCGGGTCAACCAGACGCGCTTCACGCGCTGGGTGGCGGGCGGAAAGGTTCCGCCGTCGCGCCTGGTACAGCAGGAAGTCGTGACGCTGATCCCCGATAAGCAAACTTACCAACCCGGCGAGACCGCCCACCTGCTGGTGCTGAGCCCCTTCAGCCCGGCCGAGGGCCTGCTAACCGTCAGCCGCAGCGGGACACTCTATACCAAACGCTTCAGCCTGGGCAGCAGCTCCACCAGCCTGGATATCCCGATCGAATCGGCGGACATCCCCAACCTGGAAGTGCAGGTGGATCTGGCCGGTTCGGCGCCGCGCGTGGCGGATGACGGCGTGACACCCCTGCCAAACATCCCGGCCCGCCCGGCCTATGCCAGCGGCGCGCTCAGCCTGAGCATCCCGCCGCTCGAGCGCACGCTGTCTGTACAGGTCACTCCCGAGCAGCCCAAAGTGCAGCCCGGCGCGCAGACTTCGGTCAGCGTGCTGGTCAAGGACGCGGGCGGGCAGCCGGTGGCCAACGCCGAAGTGAGCGTGGTGGTGGTCGATGAAGCCATCCTGTCCCTGACCGGTTACAAGCTGGATAACCCGCTGGATATTTTCTACACCAACCGGCCAGCCAACCTGTCGGTGGTTTACAGCCGCGCCAGCCTGGTGCTGGCCGACCCGCTGGCGCTGGCACAGCAGCAAGCGCAGAGCCTTGAACGCGGCGCGCTGGTGGACAACGCGGGTGGCGCCATGCCCGCCGCGACCTCTTCGCCCGCCATGCCAGCGGCGGCGCCCATGGAAAAAGCCAGCGCGGCCCCGCACGCCGCCCCGAACATCCAGGTGCGCAGCGATTTCAACCCGCTGGCGGCCTGGGCCCCGGCGGTGGTGACCGGCCCGGACGGCAGCGCCACGGTCTCCTTCAAATTACCCGACAACCTGACGCGCTACCGCGTTATGGCCGTGGCCGTTGACTCGGGCGGGAAGAAGTTCGGCAAAGGCGAGGCCAGCCTGACGGCGCGCCTGCCGCTGATGGTGCGCCCGTCCGCGCCGCGCTTCCTGAATTTTGGCGATACGTTTGAACTGCCGGTGGTTTTGCAGAACCAGACCGATGCGCCGCTGGTGGTGGATGTGGCCGCGCGCGCCACCAATCTCAAGTTAGCCACGGCCGGGCTGCGGGTCAGCGTCCCGGCCAACGACCGGGTGGAGGTGCGCTTCCCGGCCAGCACGGATATGGCCGGCACGGCGCGCGTGCAGATCGCGGCCGTCTCGGGCGATTACACGGATGCGGCCAGCCTGGAAATGCCGGTTTATACCCCGTCCACCAGCGAAGCCTTCGCCACCTACGGCGTGATCGACAGCGGCTCAGCCGCCCAGCCGGTGCAGTACCCGAGCGGCGTCTTCCCGCAGTACGGCGGGCTGGAGATCACAACTTCCTCCACGGCGCTGCAGGCCCTGACCGACGCGGTTTTGTACCTGGTGAAGTACCCTTACGAATGTTCCGAACAAATTGCCTCGCGCGTGCTGGCGATCGCCTCGCTGCGCGATGTGCTGAGCGCCTTCAAAGCCGACGGGCTGCCTGCGCCGGCCGACCTGCAGGCCACGGTCGACAGTGATATCGCGCGGCTGGGGAAAATGCAAAACACAGACGGCGGCTTCCCTTATTGGACGCGCGGCTATGAATCCGAGCCGTTCAACACGGTGCATGTGGCCCTGGCGCTGCAAGCCGCCGAAGCCAAGGGTTTCAGCGTGCCGGCCGATATGCACCAGCGCGTATTGACGTACCTGCAGCAGATTGAAACGCATTACCCGGCCTGGTACAGCCTCGATACGCGCCGCACGCTGAGCGCCTACGCGCTGTTCGTGCGCAACCGGCTGGGCGACCGCGACGCCGCCAAGGCCCAGGCGCTGATCAACGAAGCCGGGCTGGACGGGCTGCCGCTGGACGCGGTCGGCTGGCTGTGGCCGGTGATCGATGACCGCGCCCAACTGGCCGCCATCCGCACCTATGTTGGCAACAAGGTGGTCGAAACCGCCGGGGCCGCCAATTTCACCACCGCCGTCAACGACCAGAGCTATGTACTGCTCAGTTCCGACCGGCGCACGGACGCCATCCTGCTGGATGCGCTGATCGGCGACAGCCCGACGAGTGACCTGATCCCCAAGCTGGTGACCGGACTGCTGTCGCACCGTGACAAGGGCCGCTGGGATAACACCCAGGAGAATGTCTTTGTGCTGATGGCGCTGGACAAGTATTTCAATACCTTTGAAGCCGCCACGCCAGATTTTGTGGCGCAGGTCTGGCTGGGTGATACCTACGCCGCCCAGGATGATTTCCACGGGCGCAGCACGGCCCTGAACCAGACGCTCATCCCGATGTCTTTCGTGCTTTCAGCCACATCGAGCGGCACGCAGAACCTGATCATCAACAAGGACGGCGCCGGGCGGCTGTATTACCGGCTGGGCTTGCAGTATGCACCCACCGACCTGCACCTGCCCGCGCTGGATATGGGCTTCGTGGTGCAGCGCACTTACGAGGCGGTCGATAACCCGGCGGATGTGACGCGCGACACGAACGGGCAGTGGATCATCAAGGCCGGGGCGCGGGTGCGCGTGCGCATCTCGATGGTGGCAGATAACCGCCGTTACCATGTGGCGCTGGTCGACCCGCTACCAGCCGGTCTGGAGATCATCAACCCCGACCTGGCGGTTTCGGGCAGCGTGCCGCAGGATCCCAACAGCCCGGATAGTTCCTACGGCTGGTGGTGGTGGCGCGCGACCTGGTACGATCATCAGAACCTGCGCGACGACCGGGCCGAGGCCTTCACGTCGCTGCTGTGGGACGGTGTCTACAATTACAGTTATGTGGCGCGCGCGACCACGCCCGGCACGTTTATCGTGCCGCCCAGCAAGGCGGAGGAGATGTATTCGCCGGAGGTGTTTGGCCGCAGCGCAGGCGATGTGGTGGTGGTGAAGTAAACAGCAGACTTCCGAAATCTTAAAGGTTTCGGAAGTCTTTTTTTGCGGAGGGGCGGATGGGTTCGATGGGTTTGGGTCGGGCACGGCGGCGCCGTGCCCGTACATGCTTGAGGCATTTGATGGGGTCAGGGGCGGGTAAGACTTCCGAAGTCTTCCAGACTTCGGAAGTCTGGAAGGAGTTGCCGCCGGGCGCGTGATAGGTTTGGGTCGGGCACGGCGGCGGCGTGCCCGTACATGCTTGAGACGTTTGATGGGGTCAGGGGCGGGTGAGACTTCCGAAGTCTTCCAGACTTCGGAAGTCTGGAAGGAGTTGCCG
>CAIWAX010000232.1 GCA_903910795.1 uncultured Anaerolineae bacterium | reverse complement strand
CCGGAACTGGTTTGCATGGTTTGATCGCCTCCATAAACAACTACGCCTTGTTCAGAAGACGTTCCAGCCAGTGTGTACCAATATTTGAGGTTATCAAAATAGGTTGTGGACATGGTTTTACCGGACTTGATTTCAACCGGCGTGAATTTTTCACCTTCCACCAGCAGACAGTCAATTTCTTTACCCTGGCTGTCTTGCCAGAAGTAAGGAAATTGATTCTGGCCGCGATGAAAATTATGCTTGATAAACTCATTGATGATCAGGTTTTCGAATAACGCGCCCTTCATATAATGCAGGTTGACCTGGGTTTCATCGCGAATGCCCAGCAGGGAACAGGCCACACCGGTATCATAAAAATAAAGCTTGGGCGATTTAATAAGCCGTTTATTGAAGTTGCGATGAAAGGGTTGCAGCCGATAGAGGATGTAGGAGCTTTCCAAAACTGACATCCAGGCTTTTGCAGTGTTTGGGCTGATCCCGGCGTCGCTGGCCAACCCCGCAAAATTTACCAACTGACCAACCCGCCCGGCGCACAACTGGGCAAACTGGATAAAAGCATTGATGTCCCCGATGTTTTTCATCAGGCGCACATCACGCTCGACATAGGTCTGGATATAAGCCGGGTAAAAATCAGTTGGCTCAAGCGCGCGATCATAAACGCGCGGATACTGGCCTTTGAAAATGCGGTTCTCGTATGGTTCTGAACTTGGGGGAAGTTCTTCAAATGAAAAAGGCAGCAGGTGTAACACGGCTGTGCGCCCGGCCAGGGTCTGACTGATTTTTTCCGTCAGAAGGAAATTGGAAGAGCCGG
Organism: uncultured Anaerolineae bacterium; assembly: GCA_903910795.1. GTDB lineage: Bacteria > Chloroflexota > Anaerolineae > Anaerolineales > Villigracilaceae > UBA5195. Next base: position 1,278 of record CAIWAX010000232.1, on the reverse strand, counting down.
TCAAAATGAACCGGATTTGGCGGTCTTCATCCACGATTTTCTGGAGGTAGGAAAACAAATCAGGCGTGTTTTGGATTTCATCCAAAACAGCCCCGGTTGGGTAGTTTGAGAGAAAGCCGCGCGGATCTGTGAGCGCAATCTGGCGGATATCTGGTTCCTCCAATGAAACGTAGGGCAGGCCGGGAAATGCGTTTCTCACCAGGGTGGTTTTGCCTGATTGGCGCGGCCCGGTTAACGTGATCACCTGGAATTTTTGCGCAAGGCTGGTGAGTTTGGCGGTCAGTGTTCTTTCAATCATGGCCTGTCTCCTTGAACTTGAACAATAAATACACGCTCAGTATAGCACTCTCTTGCAAATCCGCAATCCGATTGCGGTTTTGCAAGAGAGCGATGTTTAATCAGTCAACCCGACCTGTGAGTCCAGCCGGATGTACGAACCGGTAGCCACGCCTGTAATGAACACAACCCAGTCGGCAGCTGTCCTTAGGCAGGCGTTACCGGCGCTGGAGCGGGAATTCCTGTAAGATCATCTGGATGCTATCCCTTGTGAATCAAAAAGCGCCCTCCAAAATTGGAGGGCGCTTTTGAAATTTCAACTAGTACTGTTACGCAGTGGCCGCGACCACCGCCGGCCGGAACTTATACCCATATACCAGATTTGTACCGCGCAGGGATGGTCACGATCATTCTTGATTAGCCGTGTGACTGCAGCCGCTCTGCCAGCCACATTTTGATAATAGATTGGCGTGTTACGCCCAAGCGCCTGGCTTCCCGGTCAAGTGATGTCACCATCCAGGCAGGGAAATCTACGTTGATTCGCTTGAATTCCTCTCCTGGGCGGCGGGCATGGGAAAGATCCAATTCATCAGTGATATTCTCACCCTCATCAAATTTTTTATCAAATTCAGAAGCTTTCATAAATTTCAATCTCCTCGTCGCGTGACCGGCGAACCGAGATGATGCGAATATTTTCACCTCGATATGTGACCACAGCGGACCAATGTTTTTCGTTGATTTTTCCTATCACCAGGAAACGTAGTTCGTCCTGCGTTTTCGCGGGGATTTCAATCCGATCTTCATCAACCCATAAAGCTTGAGCAAGATCGAAATCAATCCCATGTTTTTCACGATTACTATTGCTTTTATTCAATACCTTCGCCAAAAATAGTTGAATTAAATAGAGCTTTTCGAGTAAAGTTGAAGTCTTCGCTAACCCAACCTACCCGAGAAGCTCATGCCAGAGATTTTAGCACTTTTACAAAACATAGCACCTCTTTT
>CAIWAX010000231.1 GCA_903910795.1 uncultured Anaerolineae bacterium | reverse complement strand
GTATATACAGGATTTTGAGCAAATATTAGCGTTTATTTTCCATATATGGGTGCTAAATTGTGGTATGTATCAGGGCCGGCCGGAATTTATACCCGTAAATTTGGTTTATACCGCACTGGACAGATTATGATGACGTTGTAATAAATATTTTTCCGTGGGTAGATTGTTTTGTCGTGCTTTGACATTGCAAACACCCAGTTTATTATTTGATCCGCTAACCACAGTGCAACTATTTTCACCGCGCTGATAAAGCCAATGGTGCACCCCTTTCTTTTTAGTGAAAGCAAAACAGCCAATTTTGAATTACACAGATCTGAGCAGTGAGAATAGTAAAGGGAACCGTATGCTGGATGTAATGATGGAGAATAAGCCTGGGAAAAACCATCCGTAGCACATTACCCCAGGTAAATTAAACTGAACGGCACGCGGAATTCCGCGTGCCGTTTTTCTATCCCCGCAGACTCTTCTCCTCCAGAGAAAAGGAAATAAGCTATTACGCGACCACTGCAAACTCGTGAGAGGCCACCGGGCTGAGATTGCTTATGGCGCGCGGCAGTGCTTCAACATAGGCATCCACCTCACTCTCAGTGGTAAACCGCCCCAAAGTAATCCGCAAGGAACCACGGGCCTGTACTTCATCCATACCCATGGCCAGCAAAATATAAGAAGGCTGCCCGGCATGATGCGAACTACAGGCGCTTCCCGTTGAGATGGAAATGCCGTCTTCATTCAGCAAGAGCATGAGCAAAATGGCGTCACTTTCATGACCGGCAACCCCGAGGCAAATGTGCCCTGGTAATCGTTTACTGCGATGGCCGATTAGATAGGCATTCGGAACCTGTTCGGCGACGCCAGCAAGAATGCGATCCCTGAACCTTATCAATCGCGCGGTTTCTGCGGCCATTTCCAATCTGGCAAGTTCTGCTGCCTTGCCAAAGCCGGCAATTCCAGCCACATTTTCGGTGGCGGAACGAATACCTCTTTCCTGTCCGCCGCCGTGAATAAGCGGCTCAATTGTCAGGCCCTGTCGAAGATATAACGCTCCAATCCCTTTCGGCCCATGCAGTTTGTGCGCTGAAATTGAAAGCATGTCAACCGGGATGGTATCCATATGCAGAGGAATTTTGCCAACGGCCTGCACCGCATCGGTATGGAATAATGCGCCGTGGGCTTTGGTAATTTTTGCCAGTTCTTCGATGGGCTGAAGCGTGCCAACAACATTATTGGCTGCCATCACTGATACCAGGCGCGTATTTGGCCGCAGAGCCCGGCGCAGGGACTCCGGCTCAACAATCCCGTCAGAGTTTATTGGCAAAAGGGTAACGGCATAACCAAGTCTTTCGAGGTACTTGCAGGTTTCAAGGATGGCCGGATGTTCAAATACAGAGGTAATGATGTGGCAATCCTGCGGTTTATATTGTGTGGCAACACCGATCAACGCCATATTGTCGGCCTCTGTTCCGCTGGCAGTAAAGATGATTTCATCCGGGCTGGCGTGAAGCAGATCTGCAACCTGCTGACGGCCCAGATCAACTGCTTCCCTGGCTTCCTGTCCATCAGAGTGAATACTGGACGGATTACCGAAATTTGCTCCATATAAAGGCAGCATTGCCTCTACTACGCGTGGATCGAGGGGGGTTGTGGCCGAATGATCAAAATAGATTTTTCCCATAATATTCCTTTTCTTCTAAAGTAGAAATTATCATTCCAAGGTTCAGCGGGAAATGCTGGAAAACCGATGGTATTTCCTGGCGTTCCTTTTACGATTAGGAACCTCTGATATATGCTAATTACTCGTACTGCATTTTCCGAGTGTT
>CAIWAX010000230.1 GCA_903910795.1 uncultured Anaerolineae bacterium | reverse complement strand
GGGGCCGGGGGGTTAGGTCGTCATCGCCAACAATTAAGCAACCCGTCAGCAGTTACACCCAATTTACCGAATATTAAACTTATGAGTACTTTCCATTTGGAGCCGTTTTCATGACTTCGCGAAACCGGCGCAATAAAACGGGAGCGGTTTTGGCCGCTCCCGTTGGCAGATTTTGGTGGACCGTGTTTACTTGATTTCGTAAGCAATAGTCACGCTGACAGTGATATCCATCTGGCCGGGCGTGATCGGAACATTCATATTGGCAACAGAGCCCCCGCCACCCAGTCCCTTGGCCGATAACATCGGGAAGGGCGTCGAATCTGCGTACTGAATGCTCTGAATGTTCCCCAACTGTACACCAGCTGCCGAAGCCAGTTCATCGGCCTGAGTTTTAGCGGTTTTGACTGCTTCAGCGCGAGCTTGGCTCATGGCTTTGGTTTTGTCCGCCAAATCAAACTGGATGCTGTTGATGTTGTTGGCTCCAGCTTTGACAGCGGCATCCAACAGGCTGCCAAGCTGATCGAGATTGCGCACTGTCAGCAGCACCGTATTATCCACGGCGTAATTGCTGAGAGTAGTTTTGCCATCCGGACTGGCCGAATTGTTTTGCCAGATGCTAAAATTGCTGGTCTGGATATCATTGGCATCCACACCGGCCGCTTTCAGGGCATCGATCAATTGCTTGGTGCTGGCATTGTTATCAGCCACAGCCTGGGCAGCCTGGATATTTTCCGAATGTACGCCAACGTTAATCGTGGCAATATCGGGTTTCAGGCTGACTTTGCCGCTGCCACTGACCGTGAGTGTCCGCAGCGCAGGTTGCGCGGTTGGCGCAACGGTTTGAAAGGAAGGCCCGCAGGCGCTGAGCAGAACTGCCAGGAACAACACAAGTGAAACTAGAACCGTTTTGTTTTTCATTTTTTTATTCTCCTATCATACTGAACGATTTACTTAGCAAACCGTGGGCACTTTCAATTTGGTATGTCTTCAAGACGCCCTGGCGCGCAAAAAGTTCCCGGCGCTTGTATTTTAGTTAAATCTCCTGTAAAATACTACACAAATGTTCTACCATTCATGAGAAAATTGGGCACAACACCATGGCAATAGACTTCCAGCAGGTTTACCAGACGATCAAAGAGATTGGCGCAGGTGCCAAAGAACGCCAGGCCAAACTGGCCGAACGCCGCGAGCAGGCCCGCGCCCTGCTCCAACTGCACGTAGACAACCTGGATGGCCTGCGCTACACGGTGGAAAAAGCCAAAGAAGCCGATCCGGCCCTGCGCTGTGCCCTGCCACTGACTGAACGCCTGGACTTTCACGCGCCAGCGCCGGAACTGCCGGAAAAAGTCACACTCATCGCGGCAGATGGTTCGCAAATTCTGCCAGACCGGCACAGCGCACTCCAATATGCCCTCATCAACGTCGGCGCCATCATCCTGCAACTGAACTCCGGTCGGGCCCCAGTCATTCGCACCGACAGCCGCTTGCTCTTTGATGAGAAACTATATACATCTTCCGGCGCACCCATGAGCGAAGGCATGCTGGCCTTACAGCGCGATACCGCTGAGCGCACCCGGCTGCTGGATCTGGCAATCGAGTTTAGCCAGCCGGACCTTCCAATCGTTACTTTTACCGATGGCCCGCTCGAGCTATGGAGCGTGCGGGATGGCCAAGAAGCCGCACTATTCGATCAAAGCCTGAAAAAATACCTATCCGTTCTATCCAGGCTGCACGAGCGCGGCATCATCACCGCCGGCTACATCGATAAACCCTCCTCCGACCCGCTGGTCAGGCTGCTGGAAGTAGCGACCGCCACGGATGAAGACCTGCAAAAACTGCGCGAGTACCACCCCCTGCGCGGAGTCACCGACCGCTGGCTGTTCAGCGAAGGCGGGAACACAACAAGTGCCCTGCATGTGCCCGGTGAGAAGAAAGGCTCCGCTCTTCTGAAACCCGGCCAGCGTTCGGCAGTTTTCGGGTTCCAATCCAAATCGGAAAAAGATTACAAAAGCAGCCTGGCACTCCACTTTTTCTATATCAACATCAGCGCACAGCCGCGCTCCCCAAAAATTGCGCGAGTCGACATCCCCAAATGGATGGCAGACGACCCCGAAAAGCTCGGACTGCTGCACGCGGTCATCATCCAGCAATGCCAGGTCATGGGCGCCAAACCCTACCCCTACCTCTTGCACCGCGCCCATGAAAGCGCCGTAGTCTCCTTTGAAGAAAAACGTCAGGTAGACCAAATGCTGGCCCTCGAACTCAAACGCAACGGCATAGAAATTGACGACCCATCCGATAAACAATCTGCCAAAGACCTGCCCGGCAGAACAAGCTATACTGAACGATTTGCTTAGCAAACCGTGGATACTTTCCATACTTGAACGATTTGCCTACATCATCCCGACACGATTTGCGATTTGCTAAGCAAATCGGCAAATCGGCAAATCGCAAATCGTATGCCCTGGCAGAGCCGGGAACAAATCGCGGGCTGACCCACAGGGCACAAAGAACGCGATCCGCCTCGTTAACCAGCCCAAAGGGCCTTCATGCCTTCAGCCCCAGGCAGGTCTGAACCAAAAGGAGAAACAATGCCAGCTAATCAACCACCTGCCCTATGGGTAGGGCGCCTACTGCGAGCCGGGACAACCGGCTTTATCGCTGGATGCGCCGTCACGCAGTTCGACGCCCCATCCCTGGGCGCACTCGTGCGCGCCCCCGTCGAAGAAAATTACACAGTCTACGGACTCATCTATGACATCCACATCGACGATGACGGTCTCGTGCGCCAGCTTGTAACCTCCGAAAACGTCAGCGATGAAATCATGAAAGACAACCGCGAGCGGCGCATCGTCCCAGTCGAAATGTCCGTGCTATCAGTCGGCTACGAGCAGAACGGCAAAATCCAGCACCTCCTCCCGCCGCGCCCACCCCTCAGCCTGGATCGCATCTTTCTCTGCACCGCCGCCGAACTAGTCCGCTTTACCGAAACCGGCCACTTCGGTTACTTCCGGCACATCCTGCGCGCCAAAGATACCCCCCTCGGGGAAATCCTGGCCGCCCACATCCAACAGGCCGGGCTGGCCCATACTGAACAATTTGCTAAGCAAATCGTGGGTACTTTCCATACTGAACTTATGGGTACTTTCCATACTGAACGATTTGCCAACATCGTCCCGACACCTGCACTTGCGTCCGGTGCGATTCGCCGATTTGCTAAGCAAATCGCAAATCGTGTGCCCTGGCAGAGCCGGGAGCAAATCGTGGGTACTATCCATGGCGTCAATGGCGAACAGTGGAAAGAAGCCGCCACACGCGAGTTAATCACCCTCTTGCGCGATGACTACCCCACCCTGATGAGCGTACTGGGCGCCCTCGGCGAAATACAGTAAATCGACCCCTCCTCCAAACCCTCCCTTCTTGGGCATTCGGGGCCAGCCGGGAGGGCACATTCACCCTGCGCGTTCTTAGCCGGATCGGCATGTCTGCGCACCCGTGGTTTCGTAGTGACGACTTCAGTCGTCTATTTCCAGGAGCATTCTATGACAGACAATATTGAACCATCTGCTCAGCAAAGCGTGGCTGCCTTCCACAAGACAACACCCACCCTGCCGATCGGCTACATCGTCGGCGGCGGCCTGAAAGAATCCTTCTCAGCGCGCCTGACAGTCAACCCGCTCGACGTGCAGGAAGGCGGCTTTGTCGTCATAGACAGCGGCAACCACCGCTTTTACGGACTCGTAACCGACCTCAAACTCGGCGCAACCGACCCGCGCTTCGCCGATGAACAATCCGAAACACGCCTGCCGCCCACCCTCGCCAGAGCCCTCCACGGCCAGACACTCTTCACCAACCTGGAAATCCTCCCCGCCCTCATGCTCGAACGCGGCCCCGAACCCGACTCACCCGAATACAAACCCTGGCGCACCAGCCACCCCGAAGACCCGCGCCCCATCCCCGTCAAAACAGTGCCCCAGCACCACGCCCAGGTATCCCTCGCCGGCCCGCAAGACATCGCCGCCATCTTCGGAACACCCGACAAACAAGGCAACTTCATCATTGGATACACCCGCGAACAGGGCCACCCCGTCTGCATCAACCTCGAAAAATTCATCCAACGCTCCTCCGGCGTCTTTGGCGCCACCGGCACCGGCAAATCCTTCCTCACCCGGCTCGTCCTCGCCGGACTGATGCACTACGACAAAGCCTCAGTACTCGTACTCGATATGCACAACGAATACGGCTTTGACGATGTCGCCTCCGATACCAAACTACCCGTCATCGGTTTGAAAACAAAATTCGGCAGCCGAATCAGCGTAGTCGGACTCGGCGCAGGCGCCCGCATCCGCAACAACCAGACCCCCGATTTCAACCTCGAAATTGCCATGCGCGACATCTCAGCCGCCGATGTTGAAATGCTCTCCCGCGAACTAAACCTCAAAGAAACCACCCCCACCACCCTGAACGCCCTCAACAACTCCTTCAAAAACGACTGGTTCGCGCGCTTCAAACTCATGAACCGCGACGAAATTGAAATAGAAGATGAAAAAGGCCGGCTGAAGAAAATCCCGCACCCCGACAGCGTCGCCGCCTGGGCCGCCGCGAACGGAGTCAACCAAATGGCCGCCGAAGCCCTCCACGACAAACTGCGCCGCCTGTTTGGCAAAACCTACATCGTCGAAAAACCCGCCACCGACGGCATCTCCCAGGTCATCAACACCCTCGAAGCTGGCAAACACATCGTGCTCTCATTCGGCAGCCATGAAACCGACCTGGATTACCTGCTAGTCTCCAACCTCCTCACCCGCCACATCCGCGACGCCTGGGAAAAACGCACCAACGAATTCCGCGCCCGCGCCACCCGCGAACCGCGCCCGCTCGTCATCGTGGTCGAAGAAGCCCACAAACTGCTCAACCGCGAAATGGCCGCCCAAACCACCTTCGCCACCATCGCGCGCGAACTCCGCAAATACTACGTCACCCTCCTCATCGTGGATCAGCGCCCATCCCAGATCTATGATGAAGTCATGTCGCAGCTAGGCACGCGCATCAGCGGCTGGCTGGGCGACGACGACGACATCCGCGCCGTCCTCTCCGGCCTTTCCGGGCGCGACGCCATCCAGGGCATGCTCGCGCGCCTACAACCCAAAGAAGAAGTCCTGCTCCTCGGCTGGGGCGTACCCATGCCACTCCCCGTGCGCTCGCGCCGCTACGACGACCAGTTCTGGCACGAACTCCAGGGCCACAGGTCTGGCCGCTTGTCCAACTCGGATGCCTTGAAGGGGTTGGGCTACGATTGATGCCATTGCTAATCCCGGCCTTTCCATGGGCATGAAACCCATCTCAATTTCCGATATAACAGCCCGGCGTTTTGTGCTTGGCCGGCAGGCGCTCTGGCCCGGGCGCCGGTTCGCGGGACAGGCGGGCACCGCGCAAGCGCTGCAGGCGATTGAAGCCCTGCAGCTCGATCCACTCAACGTGGTGGCGCGCAGTCATGATATCGCCATGTTGGGCCGGGTGCAGGGTTACCAGCCGGAATATCTTTATCAGGCGGCTTACGAAAAGCGCCAGCTTTTTGACTATGGCGGCGGTTTGTTCATGTACCCGATGTCCGAGCTGCCCTATTGGCGGCCAACAATGCAGCGCATGCGCGAACACTGGCGTTGGGGAACGTTCTCCCGCGAGCACCCGGATGTGATCGCCCAGGTGCTTGAAGCGCTGCGCGAGCGCGGGCCGTTGGGTAACCGGGATTTTGAGGGGAACAAGCGCGTTGTCAGCTACCGGGGCCGCAAAGATACCGCCCTGGCCTTGTTCGCCCTGTGGTTGACCGGCGATATCATGATCCATCATCGTCGAGGCTTTGACCGGTATTACGATCTCAGCGAACGGGTCGCCCCTCCTGAACACGCCTGGTCGGCTTCCGAACAGGCTTCCGAGGCTTATTTTGGACTCAAGTCCATCGCTTTTTTGGGGTTACTGCGCGAGAAAAGTTGGGCCACCAATTTATACGGCTACCTTGGGTACAAACCTGCCCCACCAGCGGTTGAAAAGGAACTGTCCGCGTTGTACGAGCAGAACAGCATTGTGGCGGTTAACGTGGCAGGCTCAAAGGAACGCTGGCTTGCGCTGGCGAGCGATCTGCCCTATCTTGAGGCGCTTGAGGCCGGGCAGATTCCCTCCGCATGGCAAATTTCCGGTGCAACCACCCGGCAGGAAGTAACCTTCCTGGCGCCGTTGGAAATTGTCAGCGCCCGCGGTCGGGCGAAGCAGTTGTTTGGTTTTGAATACATCTGGGAAGTATACAAGCCGGTCGAGCAGCGCCACTGGGGTTATTACACTTTGCCGATCCTCTACGGCGACAGCCTGGTGGCGCGCATTGACTTGAAATTGGAGCGAAAAACCGGCACGCTGCAGGTCAAGGGTTTCTGGTTGGAAGATGAGGCCAGCGCGGCCGATGTGGATTTTGCAGATGCCCTCGGCAAGGGTCTGGCGCGTTTTTTCTCCTTTGTGAAAGCCAGCCGATTGGATACAAGCGCACTCCAGCCGCAAAAACTGCGCGATCATATTCAAAAATATTTCGAATAAAGCTGACGGTTTAACAACACCTTGAAAATGCTACAATGAACTTTGTAAGTCGAAATTAATTTCGACTTACAATAACCGAGGCGCGCATGAACAATCGTGAACTGGCCGGCACATTTACGCTGATCGCCAACTTGTTGGAAATTAAAGGCGAGGTCATTTATGTCACCCTGGCTTATCGTAAGGCGGCCGAAAGCCTCCTTGCGCTTGCTCAGGATGCAAATATCTATTGGAAACAAGGCCGCCTGCGTGAAATTCCAGGGGTTGGCAAAGCCATTGCCGAGAAAATTGACGAATTGCTGCACACCGGCCAGCTAGGCTTCCTGCTGAACCTGGAGCAGGAAGTACCGCCGGAATTGGCGGAATGGCTGCAGGTGCCCGGGTTGGGGCCCAAAAAAGTCGCCCTGATCTGGAAGCAACTCGCTATCACCAACCTGGCGCAGTTGAAAGAAGCCGCCCAGACCGGCAAACTGCGCAGCCTGCCCGGCATGGGAGAAAAATCCGAGGCGCAGATCCTGGTTGGAATCGAATCACTGGCGCGGCGCTCAGGACGCATCCCGCTTGGGCGCGCTTTCCCGCTGGCACAGGAAATCATTACGGCCCTGATGAAAATCCCCGGCGTGGTGGCTGCCTCTCCGGCTGGTTCCCTGCGGCGCATGCGCGCCACAGTTGGTGATCTGGATATCCTGGCGGCGGCGCGCGATTCCAGCGCGCTGATGCAGGTTTTCACAACCCTGCCTGGCGTCATGAGGGTGCATGGGCGCGGCGAAACCAAGGCCAGTATTGAATTCAGCGATGGCCTGCGGGCGCAGTTGTGGGTACATCCACCCGAGCGGTTTGGAACAGCCCTGCAGTACGCCACTGGTTCAAAGGATCACAACGTGCAGCTTCGCCAGCTCGCGCTCGAAAATGGCCTCTCTCTTTCGGAACATGCCCTGGCCAGAATCGATGGTTCTGGTGAGATTCTGTGCGCCACAGAAGAAGAAGTTTACGCCGCGCTTGGCTTGCCGTGGATTGCGCCCGAACTGCGCGAAGACCGGGGCGAGATGCAGGCTGCCCGCTCCGGCAAACTGCCCAAGTTAATCGAGACCGGAGATATCCATGCCGATTTGCAAACCCATTCGACCTGGTCAGATGGCAAACTGAGCATGCTGGAGATGGCGCGCGCCGCCGCCCGGCGCGGTATGCGAGTGATCGCCTTTACCGATCACTCGGTCAGCCTGGGCGTGACTGGCGGTCTGAGCATGGAGCAGCATATTCAGCAACAGCGCGAAATCGAAGCGGCGCAGGCCGAACTCGGCGATTCGATCCGCATCTTGCATGCTTCGGAAGTGGAGATCAAAGCGGATGGCACGCTCGATTACCCGGACGAATTCCTGGCGAGTCTGGATCTGGTGCTGGCCTCCCTGCACACCTCGCTGCGCCAACCGCGTCAGAAAGTGACCGAACGCATCATCAACGCCATCCGCAACCCACATGTTGATATTATCGGGCATCCCACCGGGCGCTTGATCCCGGAGCGCGAAGGCGCGGATCTGGATATGGATGCCGTGCTGGCCGCCGCCGCGCAATCTGGCGTGGCGCTTGAAATCAACGCCAGCCCATATCGTTTGGATCTGGAAGATATTTACGCCCGCCGTGCCCGGGAGCTGGGCATCCCGATCAGCATCAACACCGACGCGCATTCAGATGCCGACATGGATATGCTGCCCTATGGTGTCGCCACCGCCCGCCGCGCCTGGCTGACAGCCGAAAATGTGATCAACACCTGGCCCGCGCAGCGCCTGCTTGCCTGGCTGGCGAAACGCGCTTGAAGCCTCCCAAATAACCCCCTCCTTTCATAATTTGTAACTGCTCACCCATGTCTTGGTTTAGGCATAACCATCACGATTTCATGCCCAAGTGAAATGCTAATCGCTGGCCTCCCTCGCAAGTACTGTCCCCCCCTTCCCGTTTCGGGAAGGGTTCTTTCACCCCGCACACCTGCACTTGCGTTCCGGTGCGATTTGCCGATTTGCTAAGCAAATCGCAAATCGTGTGTTCTTAGCGGGGTTAGGCCCTCATCGCCAACAATGAAGCAACCCGTGAGCAGTTACAATTCTTTTTCTTAATGTCTATATCACCTCGGTGTCCTTCCGAGCCCGCCGCACCCGATCTTGGCGGTCATATACCAAACAAATGGCAGGTGGGTGTGATGGTTGCGTAGGGGCACAGCAACGCTGTTGGGGCGCACGGCGTGCGCCCGGTTTAATCATCATGTATCGCATCATTGGCAGGTGGGTGTGAAGGTCGTGTAGGGGCACAGCTTCTTTCACCTCGGTGCTCTTCCGAGCCCGCTGCGCCCGGTTCTTTCACCTCGGTGCCCTTCCGAGCCCGCCGCGCCCTGTCTTGGTTTCTCCCCCCCTCTTCCTTCACCTTAGCCGAAGACTTCCGAAGTCTCCAAGACTTCGGAAGTCTGAATCACCGAACACCGGCGCATCGTGCTATGCCCGGTTCTTGCCGCGCCCGGTTCTTTCACCTCGGTGCCCTTCCGAGCCCGCCGCGCCCTGTCTTGGTTTCTCCCCCCCTCTTCCTTCACCTTTACCGAAGACTTCGGAAGTCTGAATCACCGAACACCAGCACAGCGGTGCTATGCCCGGTTCTTGCCGCGCCCGCCGCGCCCTGTCTTAGTTTCTCCCCCCTTCTTCCTTCACCTTAGCCGAAGACTTCGGAAGTCTGAATCACCGAGCGCCAGCACATCGTACTGTGCCCGGTTCTTGCCGCGCCCGGTTCTTTCACCTCGGTGCCCTTCCGAGCCCGCCGCACCCTGTCTTGGTTTCTCCCCCCCTTCCTTCACCTTAGCCCATCAGTCACAGGTTAAGCATTCTGTGAATTAATCAAGACTTGATTTTGGGCAATATATCGAGT
>CAIWAX010000229.1 GCA_903910795.1 uncultured Anaerolineae bacterium | reverse complement strand
GGCTTTAGCCCGACCGAACCATAATCGAAAAAAATTATCCGGTAACAATTCTGTCCAACCTTTATCTGACGATTACAAAAAAAATCGATATATCCCAGGAATCAATCATACAGGCCTTCTAATCCTGATCACCTGCCGCATGATCGGCTTTATAATGATGGGGGTACCAGAAATATTCCTGATACCCCCATCATTTTTTTAACGAAGGTTCCCCGTCTCCGTGTCTGAAAACCATCAACGTGTCACCCTCTGCAAAGATGTGCTCCTGCGCCCTGTGAGCGAAGAAGGCGTGCTGCTCAACCTGAAAACCGGGCTGTACTTTTCGCTCAACCCGGTCGGGCTGCACATGCTGGAAACGCTGACCAACACCCCCAGCATCCAACAGGCCATGACCAGCCTGCAGGCCGAATATGAAGTTGACCCGTCCGAGCTGGAAAATGACCTGCGCGAACTGCTGGCCGATTTGCTCAAGCAGGGCCTGGTTGAGCTGAGCTGAATGTTGACCATCAGCGCTTCACCCGCGTTCTACCGCCTGGCAAGCCAGACCATCTTCTTAAACCCCTCCATCCCCGAGATGCAGCCTTTCCGCCTGGATACGCAAATTTTTTCAGAGCCCCCCTTGCCGCCCAACCTGGACGAATTGTACGTTTCATCGCCCAGCCTGCGGGCCGAAGGCTGGATATCAGATCGTCTGGAGACCATCACCTTCTGGCGTGATGACCAGGGCGTCCTGCTGGATATCCCCTCCGCCGGGCGCTTCTGGACATCCGCGGACGGCGCGGCCATCCGGCATATCTCCGGGCCGCCCGAGCTCGAGCCATCCATTTTGGCGCAAAGCCTGCTCGGGCCACCGCTGGTCCTGGCGCTGGCCTTAAACGGGGTCTGGTGCCTGCACGCCAGCGCCATCATTATTGAAGACCGGGCCGTCGTTTTCCTGGGCAATTCAGGCGCCGGAAAATCCACCCTGGCGGCCTTCCTCAGGGAACAAGCAGGCATCCAGCGCCTGGGTGATGATCTGTTGCCCGTTACCTGGGAGAACGGCTGCTTCTACGCCCTGCCCCATTTTCCACAGCTAAAACTGCCCATCACGGCCCAGCCGGGCTTGACCTTTCCCGAAAAAATCCCGCTGGCGGCCGTTTACCTGCTGGACAAAGGGCCCGTCATCCACATTGAGGCAGCCGGCCCGGCCTCGGCGGCCCTGACCCTGGCCAGCCACAGCGTGGCGGCGCGCTTGTTTGACCGGCAATTGCTCGGCGCCCACCTCGATTTTTGCGCCCAGGCTGCCGCTGCCGTGCGCCGCCTGGTCTATCCGCGCATCTACGCGGAACTGCCGGCTGTCTGGCAAGCTCTGAGGGCTGACCTGGGGGAATGGCATGGTTGAATCAAAACCATCTCCGCAGGAAATCGCCGTGATCAACACCCTCGGGCGGATACTTACCGGCCGCGTTCCTCTGGAAGAAATTCCGAAGGAAGATTGGGCGCCGGTCTCGCGGGCGGCCATCCGGCATAAGCTCGGCCCGCTGCTGGCCTGGACGATTGAACAGCGCGGCTTCCAGTTTTCTGATGCGCAGCCCGCCCTGCAGGCGCTGCAGAGTAATGCAAAAATCGCCGACTTCAACTTCCAGCTTTTGCTGGAAAACCAGGCCGTCATCGGGCCGGCCCTGGCGCAGGCCGGCATCCCGGTTATCTGGCTGAAAGGCATGGCGCTGGCGCAAACTGTCTACCCGCGGCCGTACTTGCGCCCGATGGATGATATTGACCTGCTTGTGCCGTATGAACAGCGCGAAGCGGCCCTGCAAGTACTGCGCTCACTTGACTATCGGACACCGCCGCAAGACTCCCTTTCGCAAAAAATGGGCGCGCCGCAGGATGCCCCCCACCACTTCCACTTGCTGGGCGGGCCGGGTGGCAGTACCAACCTTGAACTGCACTACCGCCTTTTGGTGGACGACCGCCTGCTCCAACTCGGCGAAATGGACTGGTTCTGGCAGGAAAGCGAAATACACGCTTCCGCAGGAGGGAGCAATGCTTTTCGGCTGCTCAAACCCGAAGCCCACCTCATCTATCTGGCAGCGCACGCCATTTTGCAGCACGGCGAAGCCGATTTCCGCTTGCAGCGCTACTATGATCTCCACCTGCTGGCGCAGCAGCCGGGGCTGGATTGGGGCGTGATCATCGACCGCGCCCAGGCGCTGGGCTGGATCTATGCGCTGGAGCGCGCCCTGACCCTGACCCGCGAATATTTTGCCACGCCCATTCCGAATCAGGTCTTTGCAGAAATACAATCCCGCCGCCAGCCGGAAGAAACCGCCCTGCGCGCCCAGCGCCTGCAGGGTGCGGGCTACCGCTGGGAGGGCACCCTGCTCGGCATGGAAGACCGGCCGCTTCTGGAACGCCTGCGCAGCCTGTTCTGGCTGGCCTTCCCTCCATTTACCTACATGCGCTCGCGCTACAACATTCCACCCGGCCGCGCTGTCCTCCCTTATTACTTCTTGCGCTGGTCTGACGCCGCGCGGGAGATCAGCAGCGCCTTGCTGCGCAGGCTGCGATAATTTTGGTGGAATTCCAAAGTCCCGCCTCACACTGTCACTCAGTTAATGAAGTAAAATAGGGGTGGTAATTATTCCATTTTCTTTTTGTTATCAGGAGCGCCCTCGATGAAAGTCACCGTACTGCAGGAAAACCTTAGCCGCGGTCTGAGCACTGTTTCGCGCGCCGTATCATCGCGCACCACCCTGCCAGTACTGTCAAACATCCTGATCGCCACCGACGAGGGCCGTCTGCGCCTCTCGGCCACCAACCTGGAACTCGGCATCACCTGCTGGATCGGGGCAAAAATTGAAGAGGAAGGCTCCACCACCGTCCCGGCGCGCACGCTGTCTGACCTGGTCAGCACCATGCCCGATCCCCAGGTCAGCTTATCATTGGATACTCGCACACAGACCCTCAACCTGCGCTCCGGATCTTCCACCAACGACATCAAAGGCATCGATGCCCAGGAATTTCCGCCCCTGCCGGTGCCCGATTTTGAAAACGCCATCCAGCTCAACGTGGCCGATTTCAAGGAAATGATCCAGCAGGTGGCCTTCGCCGCCTCCACCGACGAGGCCCGCCCGGTATTAATGGGTGTGCTGGTGACAGTGGACAAGGATATCGTGACCATGGCCGCCGCGGATGGGTTCAGACTCTCCGTCCGCAAGGCCACGCTCTCCTCACCCGTGGCCCAGCCCGTCAGCGCCATCATCCCGGCCCGCGCCCTGCAAGAACTGGCCCGCATCGCCTCGGATGTCGAACAAACGATCCAGATGGTGATGCCCAAGGGCCGCGGGCAGGTTGTCTTCCGCGTCAAGGATGCCGAGCTTATCTCCCAGTTGATCGACGGCACTTTCCCGGATTACCAGCAGATCATCCCGCGAAATCACAAATCCCGCACCCTGGTGCCGACTGCCGCCCTGCTCAAAGCCTGCAAACAGGCTGAAATCTTCGCCCGCGAAGGCACAAACGTAGTGAGATTGAACATCAAATCCAGCGGTGACCTGCAGCCCGCTGAAGTGGAAATCTCGGCATTCAGCGAAGAGACCGGCTCAAACGAAACCATCGTCGAAGCGACAGTGGACGGCATCCCCCTGCTGATCGCCTTCAATGTCAAATTTCTGCGCGAAGTATTGGAAGTGATCAAATCGCCCAATGTCGCCATTGAAACCTCCGCCTCGAACGCCCCCGGCGTAGTCAAACCTGTCGGAGATGACAACTTCTTACACGTCATCATGCCCATGCACCTGGGCTAAGCCCACATGCCATTGGTGGGAACAGGTAAGAAAAAGTGGAGATCATCCGCATAAATATGCAAACAAAAGCTCTTGAAAAGTAATGCACCAAACCGAAACAAAGCGCCGGGGTTTCCGGCGCTTTTGATTTAGAATTGAGAAACATCTGCAAATCACCCGTTAAAAACTGGAAGAAACCCATGACCCTGCCCAACCTTTCCACCGACCGCGTTCTGAACATCTACCTGGCGCTGACCCAGTACCCGATCCTGGCTGCGCGCATCCGCGAAAAAATGCGCGCAGCCCTGTTTTCGCGCGGCATCATCCTGGTGGACAGCTTTGAGGCCGAAGTCTGGAGAAAAGCGGTCGAATCCCAAAACCGGGAGGGTCTCCACGATCCGTTCTGGGAAGAAACTTTTGAAGTCTGGGAAATCCGCCGGGCGCGCGTCCGCGATGCGCTGACTGATTTCTATTTTGCCTACAACTTGCCCTACGAAGAATTTGAACACCTCGTTCGCCAGACGGTGGGAGAACGCGGCGAAACTCCCAACATGGTCACCTTTAACCCCGAGCTGGCCCCCCAGGAGATGCTTTTCGAACAGGCCGAGATGATTGAGCGCCTGCCCGCCGAAAAGCGCAAACACCTGGATGCGCGTCTGCAGGAAATCAAGGTGGTACTGATCCGCACCCTGATCAGCGATCAGTTGGCCTATCTAAAAATAGCGCGGCGCTGGTTCACGGTTGAAGACCTGAAAGAAATTCGCAAAAACAAGATCGGCTACGGCAAGATCGGCGGAAAATCGGCGGGGATGATGCTGGCCTATCGCATCCTGAGCGAGGTGGCACCTGAACCGGTGAAAAAAGCCTTCCGCCTGCCGAAATCCTACTTTCTGGCCTCGGATGTGTTCTATACCTTTATGTCTGCCAACGGGCTGATTCATTGGTCGGATCAGAAATACAAACCCGAAAGCCAGATTCGCGCCGATTATGCCATCATCATGGATGAATTTACCCAGGGAAAATTTCCCCGCGAAATTCTGGATCGCCTGCGGGGTATCATCGTTGAGTTCGATGGACAACCGTTCATCTGCCGCTCCTCCAGCCTGCTGGAGGATAATTTCGGCACTTCCTTTGCGGGCAAGTATGAAAGTTTTTTCTGCCCAAATCAGGGCACACCCGAAGAAAACCTGAAAGCCGTTACCCGCGCCATCGCGTTGATCTACGCCAGTGCGATGAGTCCCAACGCCCTGCTTTACCGCCATCTCAAGGGTCTGGAAGATTATGATGAGCGCGTGGCCGTACTGATCCAGCCTGTGCAGGGCGAAAAATATGGACGTTATTTCCTGCCGCACGGCGCAGGGGTGGCCTTCAGCCGCAACCTGTACCGCTGGTCTCCGCAAATCAAACGCGAGGCGGGTTTTCTCAGGCTGGTATGGGGACTGGGCACCCGCGCGGTAGACACGATTGGAAACGACCATCCCCGCCTGGTGGCGCTCAGCCACCCGCTCTTGCATCCGGCAGCCTCCACCAAAATGATCAAGCAATATTCTCAACAATTTGTAGATTTGATTGATCTCGACCAAAATAAATTGGTCAGTCTGCCAGTCCAGCAAGTACTCAATCCGCGCTACCCACCTTTGCGCTATATTGCGCAGATAGACGAAGGTGATTACCTGACAGCCATCCGCACCAGTACCGCCGATCGAAACCAGATGGTGGTGACTTTTGATGAAATGCTGAAACGCACACCCTTCGCCAGCGTGATGCGCGAAGCACTGGAAGTGTTGGAAACGGAATACGGCTCGCCGGTGGATACCGAATTCACGGTCGAAGTGACCGAGCCGCTTTCCCTTACACCGGGCATAAAAGTTTCGCTTCTGCAATGCCGGCCGCAGAGCCACATCGCCGACGAGGAAACTGTTCGCATCCCATCTGAATTACAGGAAGAAAATATCATCTTCTCCAGCCGGCGCATGGTGCCACAGGGCGCCATCCAAAACATCCGGTATGTCTTATTTGTCACCCCGGAGGGCTATTTCAGCCTGCCGTCCCAGGATTCGCGCACCCGGCTGGAACGCACCATCGGTCAGCTCAACGCAAATTTGAAAGAGCATGTCTTCATTTGCATTGGGCCCGGTCGTTGGGGCACATCCACCCCCGACCTGGGCGTACATGTGGCCTACGCCGATATATACAACACACGGGCGTTGATCGAACTTTCAGGGCGTGAAGTGGGAACATCCCCCGAGCCCTCCTTTGGCACCCATTTTTTCCAGGATATGATGGAAGCTCAAATCTACCCGCTGGCCATCAACCTGGATGACCGGGATGTAATCTTTCAAAAAGATTTCTTTTATTCCACCCCCAACCATCTGATCGAATGGTGCCCGAACGTTGACGAAACTCTATTGAAAACTCTCCGGCTGGTGGAAGTAGATGATTTTGCCCCCGGGCAGCATCTGACCCTGGTAATGGATGACAATGAAAGCCGCGCGGTGTGCTTCCTGGAAAAGAACCTGGAGGAATAGCCTCAGCGGTTGATTTTATAAACAACAAAACGCTTATTTTGAAAAACCTGGCTAAGATTCACTCCCGAGCCGCAGGCTGTAATTTTATCCGGCGGAATCTGTCCACTGTTATCCATTTTCAGATTCAACGCCACATAATCCGCTTTTGTGAGATCGGAGCACTGATCAGTCATGAACGAACTCCGCTCTGTGAACAAGCGCAGTGCGCGCGGTTTTACAAAAATGATGACACCCGTCGAGGGTGTTTTTTCTTTAACAAACGTATACATCTCATAACTGTACGAATCGAACGGCCCATTGATCACCCGCCCGTCCAGAACATTATGGTAGGCCGAAAGCGCGCTGAGACCCAGCCCGGCGGCCAGCAGCAGCAGCCAAAGGCCCCACACCAGCCCGCGTCCCCCAGGCTGCCAGCCAACCTGCAAATACTCAACCGCCAGGTTCATGCCATCCAAAGCCGAGATGAAGAAAAACGGCAGCACCGGATAGATAAACCGCAGTCCCTGCCGCTCGGGCCAGACGATGAACAGTGCCAGGGTCAGCAGGCTGTAAAAATGCAGGGCCAGGTCGCGCCGCGGGTTTCTGAAAAAGCTAAAAAGGACAAACACCATCAGCAGCGGGTAAAGAACGGCTCCGCCGGGAATCTGGTCAAAAACAGCGGCAGGCAGCCAGAGATAATAAAGAAAATTATCAACCAGCCGCGGGAGGCTCAGCATGTTAAAGTGACTGAAGTAGGAAGCCTGCCCGCCCGGAAAGATCAACATTTGCAGGACTGCCAGGCTTGCAAATGGTAGAAAAGCCGGAATAGTTTTCTTCAGCCCCGCTGCCCGGTCTGGCCAGGCCGCGCTGAGCGCAGAAAGCAGCAGCGGTGCGAGCAATAAAATCCCGTTAGTGCGCATAAAAAAAGCCATAAAAATAGCCGCGCCCGCCAGAATACCTGTCCTTTTATCATCAAAAGGCAGCCGGTCTATCAACACCAGGCTGATGGTTGAAAAAGCCAGGAAAGGGATATCCGAGAGAATTAGATCATTGGCGGCGATCATGACCGGCAGAAATCCCAGCGCCCCCGTCAACAGCAGGGCCTGTGCATCCGTCAAACGGCTGCGCGCCAGGAAAAACAGGCTGACCAGGGAAACTGCGTAAAAAAACAGCCCAACCAGTTTGAGCGCCAGCGGGTTCAAGCCAAACAAGGCGGAAGCCGGCGCCAGAAGCAGCGGAAACCCCCAGGGGTATGCGACCGGGCCGGGCGGGAAGGAAGAATTTTCGATAGTGAAAGTGTTCTGCCGGATGAAATCCCCCATCCTCCAGGTCAGGATGCTCCTGGCTTGCAGCAAGTACCCGGCGAAATCATCCCACCAGGGATGCCCACGGGTCAGGGTGAAGAATCCAAGCAGAACACAAATACCCGCGATTAATCCGAGCGCAAACCATGTTTTTTTAGACATGCCCCTGCTGTTTCTTCTCATGAAATAATCCCGGTACCTGATGGGGACAGAACTTCCAACCTGGCCTGATATTAATCAAAAATATAAACATCTTTGCCTTCATTGTAATAACGCGGGTAGCCGGGCGTATCCAGCCACAGGCTGGCATTCCAGGCGGATAAACCCGAGATGTCACATTCCGCCGCCTGGATCCAGACGGGCAGCGTGTTGGCATGGCAAAGCGGGGATTCTTCTGATTTCCCGATCACAGCCACCGGTGATAACTGGTTCTTCTCGCCCATAGTAGGCACACACCCAAATATCCAGTTGCTGCCGCCATCCGGATAGCGGCAAAAAGTCTGGTCCGCGGCTGGCACGAAGTCATAAGAATAAGCATCCGAAACCTGACCGTAGGATTTCATCAAACGCACAGTATCCCCGCCGCTGCTGAGCAGGATTCCGGTTTTGGATGTAAAAAATACCATGTAAGCGTACGGTTGGATGGTCACATTTCCAATCGAATACGGAGAAGAATCACCCGGCTGGTCATCCAGGCTCCAGCCTGAGAGCGAGATGGGCTGGCTGCTCAGATTGATAAGTTCGATGAATTCATCCCCCGAATCTATCTTGCCGTCACCGTTCCAATCGAAATGCGGCTGCGGCAGAAACTCATTGATTACCACGCTGGACGGCAGTGGAATGCTGGGATCGCGCGTGGGAGTGGGGCTTTTCTTGGGCGTGCGCGTAGGGGTGAGCGTGGGGGTAATCGTGCGCGTTGGCGTGATGGTACGGGTGAGGGTTGCCATGGGCGTGTTCGTTGGGGTGGCCGTCACGTCATATGCCCAATTCCTTTGTCCAGGCGATCCGCACACTGGATTTCCGCCACTGTCTTTTACAGGCAACACTGAACTGTCATGCGTAAACCATATAAATGGGCTATCAGGAAATACACCGGATCGTTCCATAGAACAATGCGTGCTGTCATTCCCCGCCGGCCAGGATACACCATCCGCATTGGCGGTGTCTATCTGTCTCGCTGAAGCATCCATCAATTCAAGATCGTCGTCATTGGGTGATAACTGATTATCCACGCTGGGGAATGGCGAAAACCCAAAATCGGCGCCCAAAGTATTTTGACTGCGCTGAAGCAAAAAATATCCTTTGGCAGGGATACTGACCTCCAAAGGGATAGATACATCAAACAAATATGAAGCTGTTATAGACCTGATCTCCCAGTTTTTCAATGGTATATCTGCACTGCCCGGATTATACAATTCGATCCATTGAGCCCCCGGGTCGGCCTCTGTTCCAGACCAACCGACTTCGTTAATGATAACGGACATATCGGATGGCGTGGCTGTTGTTGTGGGTGTGAAAGTGGCGGTTTCGGTGGCAGTATCAGCCGCCAGATTCAGCGGCCCGGCCTGGGCCGGTTGGCTCAAACCGACCAGCGTGCCCAGCAGAGTAATTATCAAAATTCCTGCCGGAAGCTTGCGCCGCCAGGATAAATTATCCTGCTGAAATAAACGCCAAAAATCCAAAAGTCAGAACCTCTACAACAAAAAAAACCGAGAGAGAATCCCGGCAAACGGAGCTTCCCAAATCGGTGCGCGTCTATTTCGGTTCAACCACCAACTTAATGGCCGTGCGCACCTTGCCGTCTATATCCACTTCCACAAATTCTGGCACACACACAATCTGAATTCCATCTCCATCCAGATAGCCCTTTGCCAGAACCAGCGCCTTGACTGCCTGGTTTACAGCTCCAGCGCCGATCGCCTGTACCTCGGCATGTTTGTGCTCACGAACCACCCCGGCAATAGCCCCGGCAACAGCGGAAGTGCGGGAGTTTGCAGAAACCTTGATGATATCCATTATGACGCTCCTAACATGGTGCTCCGCATTGAGTAAGAACGAGGGGTCAGCTATCATTTAAATGATTGTACAAGATTATGGGATTCAATTCAAGTTGTATATTTACCATATTTATAATTATAGGATATGAATATAGTATTCGCAGTAGAGCCTGTGGATATGTGGATAACTTCGCGCCAGCCGTGATTGTGGAGCAAAGCCCGCCGCTCAACACCACAGCTGGTGGTTTCTGCCTGCCCTGGAAACACGCTCTGCTGTGGATGAAATCTTGTTGCGCCGGGGGCCTTTTTTACAGGTTTTCAGTAAAACTAGCCATGGGAACTTTAAAGAAGAACCCCCCAGATATGGGGGGTATCTATAAAATCGATTCTCGAACAATTGAGCCATTTATCCACAGGGTAGGCAGGTTATCCACAGATTAATGGCAGTTATCCACAGATTTACACAAAAAAAGTGAAAGCGCTTTTACCAGGGTCATCCTAAATAGGCCTCTTCTCTTACAGCAAGCCGTTATCTTCTGCGAGTTGTTCCAATATCTCTTCCATCCCGTCCAAAAATACATCCAGGGCTTGAATACGATCCGGGACACTCGCGGTATTCAAACCGGCCTCGGCGCAAACAGATTTCCATGTCTGCGTTTCTTCATCGTTAAAACTTTCATTTTCCGATGCCAGGGCCCAGGTCAGTAGCATTGGCCACAGCGCGGCTCGCGGCAAGTTGCCGGACAACTGTTCCTCGATGGCAGATTTGTAATAGGCCAGCCGCGCGGGATGCAAGCGTAAGTCCGCCGGGGATTTGGCCGCGGCCATAAAGGCCCGTTCCCAGTCGGGCAGCCAGCCCCGGATGGTTTCCACGCTGACGTTACTTGCCACGCTCGCAAAGAGCGTCTGGGTCATTTCCGCTAGTTCCAGACGGTTGGCTCTTTCTGGAAGTTCCACCAGCAGCTTGCGTTCTGGGATCGGCGGGCCGCTCAGGCTGGCCAGCGAATTGGCGGCTTGATAAGCGCACATCAAGACCTTCAGGGGCTTGGTATTTTCGGGATAATTCTGCATTTCCGCCCACAACGCGCGCGCCGGGTCCGCGAAATAATGCGAACGTTTGATGATATTGACCGGTTCTTCAAACTGAGCGCGCACCACTGATTGAGTGTACTCAAAGAAACGACCCTTTTGATACAGCAGGCGCGGATCCCACATAATCCAGCCGCGCCAGCCTTCCGTCCTCAGTTCACGCGCCTGGGTGTACAGACTGGCAGGTTCGTATAAGATATCCAGGTGGAATTCATTCGACAGTTTTATAATTTCGCGGTCGCGCGGCAACTCGCCGTTATGCAGAACCAGCAAGTCCACATCTGCGGCGTTATCGACCACTACATGATCAGGACGCATCGACCCGATCAAAAAGACAGCCGTCACATTAAAGTCGTGCGCAAAGCGCTTTTCAACGGTTTCCTTGGTAAGTTTTATCAGGGCTTCATGGGTAAAGCGCATCTTAGTCTCCGTCCAAGAGGGCCGGCTGGTAGGGTGAAATTCCCAGGGCTTCGCGAATACGATTCTCGATCAGCTTTAAATGATCGGGATAGCGGACAAAATCAAGCGGGTTGCTGTCTATCACCAGATAGGGACCTCTGGTGTTGGCAAAAAAATCATCATAGGCCGCCGACAGATCGGCGATATAAGATCGTTCCATGCTGCGCTCGTAAGAACGGTCGCGTTGGGCGATGCGCGTCATCAGGGTGTTGACATTGGCCGCGAGGTAGACAGTCAGATTGGGCGTGGGTATTTTCTCGGCCAGGGCTTCGTGAACGCGGTGATACATGCTCAATTCATCGCCCTGCAGATTAATGCGCGCGAAAAGTGAATCTTTGGCGAATGTGTAGTCAGCCAGCAGGGTTCTGCCCTGGTTGAGGATGGCGGGTACCGTGGTGTTTTGCTGGCGGTAACGGCTTAAAAGAAAAAAAAGCTGGGTCTGGAAGGCATAGCGCGCCCGGTCGCCATAAAAATCTGAAAGAAAGGGGTTTTCTTCAAAAACTTCTAGCAACAGTTCTGAGTTTTGAAAACTCGGCTGGAGCAGGCGGGCCAGGGTTGTCTTCCCAACACCGATCACGCCTTCTATCGCGATATACATGCGGCCTTCTCCCAAAAAATGATAGTTAAGGATACCATAAATCAGGATGGAAAATCCCCCATCCGGTGTAACCCACTTCCCAATTGAACGGGTTTCCTAACTATCCAGGCAGCACGCATGGGCCAATCCCTTGCCAGACCAGAAGAGGGATGCGCCTTGTGTTATGGTAGTCGTTTATAATACCCGCATGTCATTTTATGAGCGACTGGTGTATGCCCGTAACAGCCAATTCTTTGGGGGTCTGGCATATTTTCTTTTAAAGCTTCTGGGTGCCGAGATACCCCGCTCCGTTTCGATCGGCCCCGGTTTTCTCCTGCACCACGGCGGCGTGGGGGTGGTGATTCATCCAAAAACGGTCATTGGCGCGCGGGTGGGCATTTACCCCGGCGTGACATTAGGCCGCGCGGATATCCACCTGCCAGCCAACCTTTCTGCTTTTCAAGGTCTGGTCATCGAGGATGATGTCATCCTGGGCGCCGGGGCCAAGGTACTGTGCAAAAGTGGCATCCTGCGCGTGCGGCACGGCAGCCTGTTGGGCGCCAATGCCGTGCTGCTGGAATCAACCGGCGAAAACGAAATCTGGGCGGGCATCCCGGCCCGCCGGGTCGGCAAAAAAGATGAAGTACAGGTTCCTCCGGCCCTGCCGAGTGGTAATTCCTGATGCCTGAGCGGATTTGCATCGTTCCCAGGGTGAGCGGTGTGGGCGGCATGGTTTCCTTCCTTCACAAATTCTCCGTGGGGGTGCAGGCGCGCGGAGTGCAGGTCACCAATGAGCTGAGCGACACACCCTATGGCGCAATCCTAGTGATCGGCGGCACCCGCGAACTGGGCGCGCTTTACGCGGCGCACAGGCGCGGCATCCGCATCGTGCAGAGACTGGACGGTCTGAACTGGATCCATCGCGTGCGCCCTGTCTCCCTCAAACACAGCTTGCGCGCTGAATACGGGAACTTGCTGCTTTCCATGATCAGGCGCTTCCTGGCCGACCGCATCGTTTACCAGTCCGGGTTCTCACATACCTGGTGGAATCAGCGTTTTGGCAACCCCGGGAAACCTTTTTCTGTGATCTACAACGGCGTCGATCTGGCAGCGTATGCACCTGGTGGTGAGGGCCGCCCCGCAGATATCTGCCGCCTGCTGGTAGTGGAGGGCAGTCTGGGCGGCGGTTACGAAGATGGCCTGGAAAACGCCGTCCGCCTGGGCGAAGGTCTCGCGGCCCGCGGCTGGCCGCTGGAAGTGCAGGTGGTGGGCGAAGTCAGCGAATCGCTCAAAACAGCCTGGATGGCCAAAACGACGCTGGCCTTGCGCTGGAGCGGGCTGGTGCGGCGCGAGGAAATCCCGGCCCTGGATCGCTCGGCGCACTTGCTTTTTTCGGCGGATGTGCACCCGGCCTGTCCAAATTCGGTGATCGAAGCCCTGGCCTGCGGGCTGCCCGTGCTGGCTTTCGATACAGGCTCGTTGATGGAACTTGTCACTCCGGATGTTGGCTTTGTCGGCCCGTACGGCAGCGATGCGTGGAAACTTGAGCGCCCGGAGGTGGCCGGGCTGGTACCGGGCGCCGAGCAGGTGCTGAAAGATTGGGCAACCTTCAGCCGGGCGGCGCGCGCCCGCGCTGAGCGTCTTTTTGGGTTGGAAGAAATGGTCAATCATTATCTGGAGGTTTTGTTGGGATGAACACAAATGACACTGAAATTCGAGATGCATTAATCAAACACCTGCTTTCGGTCCAGGAAAATGACATTCAGGCCTATCGCGAGACCACCAGCGCAGACCTGAGCATGTACGAATGGTGGGTCACCCAACAACGCATCGACGGCCTACCCTTTCATGAGTTTATGATGGAAGCCAATGCCAAACGCGGCGCGGTCTTTGGGGCAGAAGGTGAACCGGCTCCTACCCGTTTTGATCTGTCCAACCTGCTCATCCAGCATTATGGGGAGACTGCTATCGCCAGTTACACCCTGTTGATCACCAGCGCGGGTGCCCAGGGAACCACGGTTGGAAGTCATAACGAAACCCGCGTCATGGTCAAGCTGGATGGCAAGTGGAAGGTTGTGCATGTGCACAAATCTCCCACTTATTTCACGCCGCATCTTGATCCGCGTTCATGAAAAAACAAATTCTGGCGCTGGCTTCTTTCGTGGCGAGCAGCCTGCCCCTGCCGCTCAAACAGGCCCTCTATCGCTTTCCGCCCCTGGCGCGCTTTCTGCGCGGCGCCATCAATGCCGCGGTGGAAGAGGGTCTCTCGGAGATCACCGTCGCGGCCGGCGATTTGAAGGGTCACAGGCTGCTGCTCAACCTCAAGGCCGAGAAAAGCCGCTGGCTGGGAACCTATGAACCGGAACTACAGGCCGCCCTGCGCGAGTTTCTGCGCCCAGGCATGACGGTCTACGATATCGGCGCGAACATCGGTTATATCAGCCTGCTGATGGCGAAAGCGGTCGGGCCGCGAGGCCGGGTCTTTGCATTTGAAGCCCTGCCCGCCAATGTGGAACGCATTCAGAAAAATGTTGCCTTGAATAATCTCTCGAGTGTGACCGTTGTCGCGGCCGCCGTGCTGGATAAGACCGGCCCGGTTACCTTCTACGAGCACGATTCTGTCGGGATGGGCAAGGCTGCCGGTTCTGCCGGCCGGCGTGAGGAACATTACACGGCCGAGATCAGCGTGCCCGGCCTGTCGCTGGATGAATTTGTTTACGAGCAAGGCTTCCCACCACCCGCCGCTGTCAAGATGGATATCGAAGGCGGTGAAGTGCTGGCCCTGCCGGGCATGCGCCGCATCCTGATGGAACAGGCCCCGATCCTGTTTCTTGAGTTGCACGGCCCAGAATCCGAAAAGGTTGCCTGGCAAGTGTTGACTGGCGCCGGGTACACGCTGCGTGCCATGGAAAGCGGCTATCCGGTCATCTCCACCCCCGAAAGCCTGGGCTGGAAAGCCTATCTGATCGCGGTCAAAGAAGTTTCCAGATGACAGAATCGTTTGACGGCCGCCTGGGGCTGGTCCAGCGTGTGCTGCCCTCCTACCGTGTGCCCTTTTTTGATGCCCTCTCGGACGCCTGCGCTGGTGGGCTTTCTTTGTTCGCGGGCCAGCCGCGCCCGGAAGAGTCGATCGACACCTCTGCCGCGCTGCAGCGCGCGCAACACGCCCCCGCCCGCAATATCCACATTTTATCCACAGCCAGCCCGCTGTATTTCTGCTACCAGGCCGGGCTGGTCAACTGGCTCTCGCGTTGGGATCCACAGGCCCTGATCCTGGAGGCCAACTTCCGCTACCTGGCCTACCCCGCGGCGTTGCGCTGGATGAAGCAGCGCCAGCGCCCGGTCATCGGTTGGGGGCTGGGCGCGCCGCTGGAGCGCGGCCCGCTTTCCGGTCTGCGCCGGGGCTTCCTGCGCCAGTTTGACGCCCTGATCGCCTACTCCCAGACCGGCGCGGAGCAGTACGCCGCCGCGGGGATACCAGCCGCCCGAATTTTCGTGGCGCCTAACGCCGTGGCTCCGGCCCCGCGCGGGCCCTTGCCTGTTCGACCGGCGGGCATCTCTGCGCGGCCGTCCATCCTGTTTGTGGGCCGCCTGCAGGCCCGCAAGCGCCTGCCCGCCCTGCTGCGGGCCTGTGCCGCGCTGCCCGCCGCGCTTCAGCCGCGCCTGGCGATCGTCGGGGAAGGCCCCGAGGCTGCCAGCCTGCGCGAGCTGGCCCGTGAGGTGTACCCTGGCGCTGAATTTGTGGGCGCGAAACACGGCGCGGAGTTGGCGCCCTTCTTCCAGGCCGCTGATCTGTTCGTGCTGCCCGGCACGGGCGGGCTGGCCGTCCAGCAGGCCATGTCCTACGGGCTGCCAGTGCTCGTGGCGCAGGGCGACGGCACCCAGGCTGACCTGGTGCGCCCGGCCAACGGTTGGCAAATTCCGCCCGGGGATGACGCCGCCCTGGCCGCCACGCTGCGCGCGGCGCTCTCTGAGCCCGCCCGCTTGCGCGCGATGGGCGCGGAATCCTACCGCATCGTCAGCGAAGAGATTAACCTCGAAAAAATGGTCAGCGTCTTTGTCTCCGCGCTGAATTCCGTGAAATAATTCAACCATGCCCTCAAAAGACTCCCTGCTCCCTTCCAGCCCAATTTCCATCGACCAGGCTGTCCAATCCGCCAGCGCGGAATTGACCGCCTTCTTGCAAACCCTGGTACGAACCCCCAGCCTGCCCGATCACGAGGGCGCCGCCCAGAAACTGGTGGCGGATAAATTCCGCGCCCTGGGCCTGGAGGTCGAAATTGTCCCGACCCTCTTTTCCGAATTGCGCGATCACCCGGCCTTTGGCGACGATGGTTTTTCGCCGGATGGGCGCGTCAATGTGATTGGATGCTGGCGCGGGACTGGCAGCGCGCCCGGCCATTCTCTGATTCTGAACGGGCATGTGGATGTGGTGCCGCCCGGGGATATGGCCCTGTGGAGCGATTCGCCCTGGAGCGGCCTTGTGCGGGAGGGCCGGCTGTACGGCCGCGGCGCCTGTGATATGAAAGCGGGTCTGTGCGCCGCGATTTTTGCCGTGGATGTCTTGCAGCGCACCGGTTTCAAACCTGCCGCGGATGTGCTGATCGAAAGTGTGACCGGCGAGGAATCGGGCGGGGTGGGTACGCTTGCCACCCTGCTGAAAGGCTATACCGCCGAGGCTGCCATCCTGCTGGAACCCACGTGCCTGGATATTTGCCCAGTGCAGTCTGGCGCTTTGACTTTCCGCCTGACCGTGCCAGGGCGTTCCGCGCATGCCGCCATGAAGCCCGAAGGCGTTTCCGCTGTTGAAAAATTCGCGCTGCTCCTGCAGGCCATCAACGCCCTTGAAAAAGAACGCTGCCTCGCTTTCCAGCACCCCCTTTATAGCCCCGGGCAGAATATCGCCCCTATCAGCATTGGCACTGTGCGCGCCGGTGAGTGGCATTCTACCGTGCCGGATGAACTGATTGCCGAAGGCCGCCTGGGCGTGCTGCCCGGCGAAACAGTTGACGCGGCCCGCCGTGCCCTGCAGACCGCCCTCGAGCGGGCTTCTGCCGAAGACCATTGGCTGGCCTCCCACCCTCCGCGCCTGGAATGGTTTGAAGGCCAGTTTGAAAGCGCTGAAACCGTCTCAAGTCATCCCTTGATTGCCAGTCTGGGTGCTGCCCACCGGCTGGTGACGGGTGAAGCTGCGTTGCTGCGCGGTGTGACCTATGGTTCGGATATGCGCCTGTTTGTCAACCATGCTGGCATCCCCTCCACGCACTACGGCCCGGGGGATGTGCGCCTGGCGCACTCCGCGAACGAGTCCGTGCCGCTGGCAGAAGTCCTGACCGCCACGCGGGTGATAGCGCACATGCTCACGCAGTGGTGCGCTGCGGGTTCGTAAATTCTTTGTATAAATTTACTTCTGCGAGTTGACTCTCACCTTAAATCTGTTACTATTTAATCACCCGGGGCACCCATTGTTGTAAAATACGCCCACTCCCTATTCTGCCATTGCGAGCCTGCTCCTGGCGAAGCAATCCCCCAATTCACCTATGTTTCATATTTTCTGTAATCGTCAGATAAAGGTTGGACAGAATTGTTACCGGATAATTTTTTTCGATTATGGTTCGGTCGGGCTAAAGCCCTTCCTCATAACCTGCAAGTCGGCTGAAGCCGACT
>CAIWAX010000228.1 GCA_903910795.1 uncultured Anaerolineae bacterium | reverse complement strand
CCAGGCTCTAACTGAAAGTGAAAATGACCGAAATACAATTCGTTCAACAAAGCGAAAGCGTAGAAATTCATTTGCCGGATGGGCGTACTCTGCAAGGGCCCAGGGGCGCAACGGCTGAACAATTCTTGAAATCTATTGAATTAGATTTGCCGGCCCCGATCGTGGGTGTAGTGGTCAATGGCGACTTACATGAACTCACCTTTCAAATCGACATCGAGTCGCGCGTCCAGCCGGTGACCATGGCTGACTCGGACGGGTCGCGAATTTACCGCCGTTCGCTCACTTTCTTATTGGAAGTAGCTTTTTCAGATCTTTTCCCGCAAGATGCCTTGTTTGTGGATCACTCGGTCGCCTCCGGCGGCTACTACTGTCACGCCAGGGGCAAAGAGTTATTTTCTAAAAAAGAGATCAAGGCGCTTGAAGATGAAATGCGCCGCCTGGTTGCGCTGGATATTCCCTTTATCCGGCGTGAAGCCTCTATCGAAGATGCGATTGCTTACTTTGAGAAAAATCAATACGATGATAAAGTCCATTTGATGAAATATCGCCGCAAGCCCTATGTCACGCTCTACAGCCTGGGCGATCACATGGATTATCATCACGGCTACATGGTACCTTCCACGGGTTACCTGAAATGGTTTGAGATCGTCAAGTCAAACGGCGGCTTTACCTTGCGCTTTCCACGGCGGCACGCACCCACCACGCTGGCACCGATGGAAGATTATCCTCAATTGTTGAATGCTTTTCGCCAATACGGCAACTGGTTGGAGCGCCTGGGGATCGAAAGTGTGGGCGCGCTGGATGATGCCATCCAGGCCGGGCGCAGCCGGGAAATTATCCTGGTTTCAGAAGCCTTACATGAGCAGCATATTGCCTCCATCGCCCGCCAGATCGCGGATAAACGTGACAGCGCGCGCCTTGTTTTAATTTCGGGCCCTTCTTCTTCAGGGAAAACAACTTTTTCCAGGCGGCTGGCCGTGCAATTATTGGCCCTGGGCATATCCCCGTATGCCCTGGAGTTGGATAATTATTTTGTTGACCGTGATCTGACGCCAAAAGATGAGAATGGAGAATTGGATTTTGAGGCCATTGGCGCCCTTGACCTGGCCAAACTTGGAACCCAGCTCCAAAGTTTAATCGCCGGGGAAGAAGTACAGATGCCGCGTTACAATTTTTCCCAGGGCCGCCGGGAAGACGGGGATTTGGTGCGGTTACGGCCTGAACAGTTGATCATTCTGGAAGGGATTCACGGCTTGAACCCGCGCCTTATCCCGGAAACGCTGGCTGCCAAATCCTTTAAAATCTATGCTTCGGCGCTGACCCAACTTAACCTCGATCGACATAACCGTGTCTCAACCACTGACACCCGTATGATCCGCCGCATTGTGCGGGATGCGCGTGAACGCGGTTACAATGCCGCCCAGACCATCACACGCTGGGAGTCAGTCCGGCGGGGTGAAAAACGGCATATCTTCCCCTACCAGGAAAATGCCGATGTGATGTTTAACTCGGCCCTGGTGTATGAACATTCCGTGCTGCGACCCTTGATCGAACCTCTTTTGCGGCAGGTGCCGCATAGCACCCCTGAATATATCGAAACCAAGCGCCTGCTGGCTTTTTTGGAATGGTTCCTGCCGGTTGAAATGGAATGGATCCCGGATAATTCGATCCTGCGTGAGTTTGTCGGCGGATCCATTTTGAAGGATTTCAGGGTTTGGCGTTAGCGGCTCCATTTTTACTTTTTCTTTGGCCGGGATTCAGCTCTTATCGTTAAATTGGAGATTTTATGGGTATTCGAGACTTGTTTATCAGACCATCCACACTGGCTTTCATCAAAGAAGCCAGGGCCGCCAGCGACTATTCGTTCTTTGATTTTTTGCACGGTTATATTTATGGACGCTGGACGCATCTGTATATTGCGATCGGCACCGGGCGCCACCCACTCGCCAAAAAGCTGGCGCCGCTGGCGGGCTGGGTTGAAGCGCATGTCCCCCGTAAAGCCGCCGCTGCCAGCCAGTCAGAATCTATCAGCATGGCGGATACCTATCATGGAAAAGCCCTGCCGCTTGCGCAGGCCAAACAATTGGTGATGATCAACGAGGATATCAACCTGCCTGATCTGGAGCAGGTCATCCCCTATAAACGCGCTCATTCCATCATCATGAAGAACCCGGATCATATCGTGGCCCTGAACTGCCCCTGCCGTTCGGCCAAACCCAACCCTTGTTTGCCGTTGGATGTCTGCCTGGTGGTGGGTGAGCCGTTCGCCAGTTTTGTGGTTGACCATAATCCCGATAAAACGCGCTGGATTTCGTCTGAAGAGGCTGTGGCGATTATCGCTGCGGAAGACGCGCGCGGGCACGTCCACCACGCATTTTTTAAGGACGCCATGTTGGGGCGTTTTTATGCCATCTGCAACTGCTGCTCCTGCTGCTGCGGCGCGATCCATGCCCATCAGAACGGCACGCCCATGCTGGCTTCTTCAGGCTACCTGGCCCAGGTTGATGAAGATGCGTGCATTGCCTGCGGCACCTGCGCCGAAAGCTGCCAGTTTGGCGCCCTGTCAGAGGGTGGTCTCTGGATGGCAGTGGATGAAAATAAATGTATGGGCTGTGGTGTCTGTGTGGACAAATGCCACCAGGAAGCCATTTCGCTCAGGCGGGATGAAAGCAAATCCGAGCCGCTCGAGATTTTTGCCTTGATGGAACAGGCCGCAGCCGGACGTTAGTACCTTACAACTGATATGCTTGCTTTTCGCTTTGCGCCAGAATATTTAAACCGCGAAGCGCGCAACGGTCGCCAAGAAAATCTTTTTTAAACTTCGCGCACTTGGCGTCTTGGCGGTTCGCTTTCTCTTTTCTGGCTTATCCGCGTCAGGGTTTTGGATATAAAAACTGCGCATAGGTTAAGAAGCCATCAACCCCTAAGCAATGGCGTTTACAAAAACTCTTATGCTTCTCTTAAACTATGTTCAGGAACAGTTTATCTTACTGGCCTACAATGAGTATTACATTCTCCCAAACGAACCGCCAAGACGCCAGGGCCGGCCTCAAGGCGGTTTGGCTTTTAAGTAGCGAATCAGGATTACTCCTCGCCATGTCATTGGTAGTGAGCGCTCTCCAGCGAGCGTGGCAATCTCCTCGCCGGAGCAGGATACCCAAAAACGGGCACGATGTTGCCACGCCGCCACACCTGTCCCTTGTTTCACCCCGGTGCAGTGCCGGGGGCGTTCTTCGGGAATGACAATTTCGGAGTATGGCTTAGCATATCAGTCACAAGTTAAGGCTTTTGATAGCATGTCAAGGGTATTTTGACCTACTTTTATGCCAGTTTTGCTTGACGCAGGTATAGTTGCTGAATATTAAGCTATTGATTTCCCGGTTCGATTTGCTGAGCAAATCGCGGGCTGACCCACAGGGCGCAAAGAACGCGAGCCGACTCGTTAACCAGCCCGAATGGCTTTCATGGCATGAGCCGGGGCTTCAACCCCAGGCGGGCCTTGTGACAGATGGGCTTAGCAGTAACGAATCAGGGATGATTCTCTGTGATTAAAATGACAGGCCGGGCGTCCTTACGGTTTTTGCACCCAAAAGACATTGCTGCTGTCATTGTGATAAAGCACCACATTATTCTGGTAATCCGTGGCGACGCTTCCGCCGCCCAGGGGGATGAAATTGAAATAGCTGCCCGTGGAGCTATAGACTTTCACTGAGCCGGTCTTGCCATCGCTGAGATAGATCCTGCCAAAATCATCCACGGCCATCGATCTGGGGTCCGCCACCCCGTCTTTTTTGTCGATGTTTATAATGGTGGGCTTGCCGGTCAAAGTGGTAAATTCCAGCAGGGTTTGATTGGCGATCCCGAACACAAAAACATTTCCCTTCCTATCCACGGTCAGAAAGGCGTCATTTTCGGCCTTGCCGGTCACTTTTTTGAAGACGCCGGAAAGCTCCTGGGGGGTCTTGCCGGTTGGGTCAAAACGCATCAGGGTATCCTGGCTTGTCATGGCATACACCGTGCCATCGGCACCTGTCGCCAGGCTGATATACGTATGGTTGGCATCCCCGATCGTTTGCAGCCGGCTGCCGGAGTGATCAAAGACATCGATCTGTCCGCTTTCCGCGGCATAAATCGTGCCAGCCGGTCCCAAAGCATAGGAAACATAGGGGTGTGAGCCCAAAGGCAGCCGGATGAAGGGGCCAAGCATTCCGGTAGCGCTGTCAAAGGTCTCAACGATTCCATCCGAACAGCCCATATAAACGTTGGGGGAGCCGGTGGTGGTGATAATCGCTATGACCGGGTGCGGCGGCAAAATGCTGGCCGACATCAAATTGGTCGAGAAAGAAACCGGTGTGCCTGTCGGCACGCGGCTGGCGGTCGGCAGAGGGCTTGCGGACGGGAAGTGCGTCTGCGTGGGTTGGACTTCGGCGGGGATCAGCGACTGGATATATTTGGACATGTTGGTTGCTTCAACCTGCCGCATGGCGCTATCGTCCGTTGAGGTCGCATAGTGATAAGGAGTAGGGGCGCGCGGGCCGCCTTTCGCCGCCGCGCCAAAAATCACCAACGCCATCACCACCATCAGTATCCCGATGGACAGGGCTTGCCTTTTGGCAAGATCGCGATCTGGCCCGAAGGTCTCCGGAGCCGGTTCATCCAACGGGCTCTCTTCGACCGGCTGTACTTCCTCGACCGGCCTGGCGTGGGGAATCTCGACGACATTCCCGCAGTACTTGCAGGTGATCATTTCTGTATCTTGTTCGATTGGAAGCGGGGCGCCACACGCCGGACAATTGACAACCTGTGCCGAAGATTCTTCTGTCATGGCATCTCCAGAGAAAGGGATGCCTAAATGTTATCCTATCCTCCGGCGCCTGTCGATAGGATAAAGCTCTCATTTATTGCCTTGAGGTGCTCGTTTTATAATGCCCCCGTGAAGGGCATCGTAACGGCTCACGGCCCTGCTGGTTAGCCGTTCGAGCCGGTCAAAAGCGACTAAAGTCGCTACTACGGTATCTTACCCGTGTCCTGGTTTGGGCATAACCATACCGAACTTATGGGTACTTTCCATACCGAACTTATGGGTACTTTCCATACCGAACTTATGGGTACTTTCCATACCGAACTTATGGGTACT
>CAIWAX010000227.1 GCA_903910795.1 uncultured Anaerolineae bacterium | reverse complement strand
GCACGATTTGCTTGGCAAATCACCCCTTGTTTCACCCCTTGTTTCACCCCTTGTTTCACCCCGGTGCTCTTCCGGGGCTGCTCTTCCGGGGGCGTCCTTCGGGAATGACTAGCACAGTTTATTTTCAGATCAGTTACATCCGCGGAATAAAAAAAAGGGCGCAGCCACGCTGCGCCCCTACAAGAGATGAATTCGGACTATCGGGCGATGGTTTCGAATAAACGGGGCAGCGGGATGGGCTGCGCGTCCTGGCACAGACGCTGAACCAGGTTGGTCAGTTGCTCGGGGCTGACGGGCTTCTCCAGCACCAGGTCGGGCTCCACCGGCAGGTCATTGGCCATCTGAGAGTAGCCGGTGATGACGACCGTGCGAATGTGCCTGAAACGCGGCGTGGTTTTCAGGATCAATAGAATGTCCGTGCCGGTGATGCCCGGCAGGCTCAAATCGAGCAGGACAATTTGAGGAGGCTGGTTGAACAATTGCTCCAGCGCCTGGAGACCATTGACGGCAATCGATGTGTGAAAACCGGCCATTTCCATCACCTGGCGGAAATACGCGGAAATATCCTGGTCATCTTCGATAATTAATACGCAAGGGATGTGAGGGTTGTTTAGCAAGTCGGTCACCTGTCAAGAGTCAGAAATCTGGAAAAGCATAAACGTTCTAGCATTATTATAGGGCTTTTGGCCGGGCTGCGATAGGCGTGTTAATCCCCCAAGGGTCACATCTGTGGAAAATTACGGGCAGGGTCTGAGGCAATAAAAAAGGGCACAGCCCCCTCCGGTAACATCCGGAGGAAACTATGCCCGTGTATGAAACTAAAAGTCAAACGCTTTACCGGGTGTGCTGCAACGCGATGTACAGGCTGTTGGCCTTGACCGCATAATATTGCAGCGTCTTGGCATAGGTATCGATATCCTTCGCCATATTGGCCGCCACGGCGCTGTTGGTCACCATGCCGTACTTGTCAAAGCCGGGATGGGCGATCATCATGGATTTGATCAGACTCATCATGGCATTGACCTGTGACATGGCAGCGTACAGGCTGGCGAACTGGTTGCGGGTAAAAGACTTGTAGCCGCGCCCACTGCCGCCAGAACCGCCGTTATCGCGCGAGCGGATGTACTGCATGGCCTGATCTGTGGAATTGTTCTCAAAGATGCGGGTCTTGAGCGTGGCGCTGTAGACCGTGATGGCATGGTGGAACAATTGCTCAGATTGGGGATCAGACTTGGCGCCGCTCATGGCGTAGGGATCGGTGGACATGGCAAGCGCCGGACTGGCAGCCACCATCAGCAGGCTGAGTACAGCCACCAGGCTGAATACGATGCTCAGGCTTTTTCTCGAAAACAGGGAACTTTTCATTTAAATCTCCTTTTTGTTGTTTGCAACACTCATTCCGGGAGAACCGAAGCATCCTCCCTTACGTGTATTATACGCATAAATCCGCATTCTGACAGCACCTTTTCTCCCCCGGATGTCCTGTCTATGACTTCGGAAGTCTGCTAAGACCGCCTTTATGGCTTCAGGCCCCAGAGCCGGATGGTTGAATCGTCTGAGACAGTCACCAGGGCGCTCGCGTCTGGCAGGAAAGCCATATTCGTGATTTGGGTGGTATGCGCTGCGATTTTGTACAGCAGGCTGCCATCTTTTGCGTTCCAAAAATAGAGCGAATGATCCAGCGCGGCAGACACCAGAATGCTGCCATCTGGCGAAAAGGTCAGGCGGAAGGCATTGGCTGGCTGCGCCGGGATGGTAAGCACGGGCTTCATATCGGGGAAGCTGGAAACCTGTATGCTGCCATCTTCCAGGCCGTAGGCGAGCAAGGTTCCATCCGGTGAAAGCGTCCCGAAAGTTGCTGGCAACTGTTTAACGGTTTTCCAGTCTTTTGTGGTCACCAGGTCCAAAGTACCTTCACCCGCCAATAGATATTGCCCATCTGGAGAAAATCCCAGGCTGAAATAATCACTGCCCTGGGATTGGGAAGCGTTATAGCGCTTAAACTGGGTTCCGTCGGAGGCCAGGTAAATATAGACGACATTTCCGTAGTAGGAGCGGATGGCAATAAATTTTCCATCCGCGGACATGACCATGGTCTTTGGATACAACGGCAGCGCATTTAATTCGGCGGAAAAATGATGGGGCGTTCCGCCGGATAGCGGCCAGAAGCTGATCACACTCTTGCTTTTTGGGGTAGTATCACCGCTGCCCGTCACAAAGAACTTGCCATCGGGCGAATACGCCACGCTGCTCAACCCGCTGACATCCGGTTGGGTGTAACTAGACGAGCCATCCACCAGGTTCCAAATATGCGCCCCCATCTGGAAGGTATCTTCCAGACCTGCCACACTCTTGCCATCCGGGGCAATTGAACTGCTGTAAATGGCTCCCGTCCCCAGCTCTCTGCTTTTCAACAAGGAACCTGAGGCTACATCCCAAATACCCATGACATTATTTTCAGCCAGGATCAACTTCTTCCCGTCCGAAGAGAATATCAGGAAGCCATAAGACTGTCCGATTGGGGCCAGCTTTTTTTCCAGTGTAACGGGCTCATTCGTGCTGCCAATTTCCCACATTTTGACAGTATTATCAGCGTAAGCAATCGCGGCGAACTTGCCATCCGGAGACATGGCAAAACTTGCCACCCCACTTGAAGAATCGAAAGGGTATGACTTTTCCCAGGTCTTTTTACCATCCGAAGTCTGCCAGACCGCGATCACGTTGTTCTTGTTGCGACCGCCCAGGGTTGCCAGCCGGCTGCCATCCGCCGACAAAGAGGTGAGCCAGAGTCCATTGGCTTGATCGGGTGTGTAAGTTGTGTAGGCACGCATGACCTTTTTTGTTGCAAGGTTATAAGAAACCACCTGGCTGTTATGGGCACCCGCGTAAAGCACCTGTCCATCAGGTGAAAATAATAAGGTGTAGACTTTTTCCTTTTGCGCTGAAAAAGTCTGCGCCAGACTGCCATCCGCTGTTTTCCAGACTTTGATTTCATTTTGCAAACCGGTGGCCAGCAGGCTGCCATCTGGCGAAAATGCGATACTAATGGCGCCCTGCGTATCCAAAGCGCGGATCAAACTTCCATCAGAGGCTTTCCACAGTTCCACCCGCTGGTCTGGAGCCAGGATGACCGCCAATGTTTGCGCATCTGGCGCACTGACGGTTTCAAAAACATAATCCTTCGCTGGCAGGGAGGCGGTTTGCGCAAGCGTTTCGGCGTCAAACCAGTAAACGCCCAGCGAGGTGGAAACCAGGATGGACTTTCCATCCGGCATTAACCTGGCGTCCCTGAACCAGCCTCTTTCTTTGCCGTAGCGCGCCAATTCCACGATCTGGCTGGCATTCTGCACGGTAATTTTGTTGGCGGAGGCCGGGTAAGGCGTCCCCAATGCGACCGGCAGGCTGAGCGTGGGCGTTGGGCTGGGCAGCGCAGTGGCCGTGGCGGTGGCGGTGGGCGGAACCGGCGTGGCGGTGGGCGCAGCAGTTTCTGTGGCCGAAGGCGCTGTTGTGGCAGCCACAACGGGTTGGGTCGCGGTGGCTGGCGAACCGCAACCGGCCAACAATATGGACAATATTGACAGGATCATTACCAAGCGCATAGTCTTTTGCATTTTGATTACCTTTGGCAAAGCTCATCCATCATAGGGCTGCCAGGGTTCTTTGCATCCGCATAAAAGCTGTAGAAATACAGGGTTGAATCTGGCGTGATATTGGGAATTGTGCCCGTCAAGGTCAGGGTTTTTGCCTGAGTATCCACCTTCATGCTGCCGGCTGCACCGCTGCTGATGCCTCCGTTGGACAGGATTTTCCACACCAGGGTTTCGCCTTGAAAAATTAAATTAATGGGGCCTGTTCGCTCGCCGCCCGCCTGCTTGAAGTGGAATGTTTGCAGGAAGGCATCATAACCATAGCCAGCCCCGGTCATAAAGACTTTTCCGCCGGTTTCGGGGTTATGGTCGACATCAATGGCAACCCCCCAGGCGATTTCTGACTGACCTTGTTTCAGATCCTTTTGATTGATGGTAATTTTATCGGGAAGTTCCTTGAGATTAAAAACCACGGTCAACTTCGTTCCGACCAGGCTGGTGGATACCTTGGTCAGATCCAGGTAGCCAGGCAGATTGCTGTCAGTCGTGCCCTGGATGGTATTGCCTGTTTTGCAGATTGGGGTTGGCGTGGCAGTGGCGGTTGGTTCAGGCGTGGCAGTATCGGCCGGTGTAGGGATGGGCGTGGCGGTACTGGTGGGGACGGGTGTATCGGTCAGCGTGGGCAGTGGCGTTGAGGTGGGCGGCAGAGTCGCTGTCGGACTCAAGGCTGGCGCTGCCCCACAGCTTGAGACGCACAGGCTTAATATCACGAAACAAAGCACAAGCAAGTGACGGTTTGTATTCATCATTTCTCATTCTCCCTTTGTTGAAATAATTTGGGCCTGGCTCCTGTGAAAATCAGGAACCTGGGTTTCGGATAAATAACAACTATGATCAGTGATAGCAGATCGTCTTGAATTGGGTTTCATTCTCAGACAGGATGCGTTTTGAATAAAATGTCAGAGAAGAGTTCTTGTTTATTTTGGGAATGTAACCGTTAAAGGCGATTGTTTTTTGTTTTAAATCCACAACAATCTGTAACTGCTCAGCATGTTCCGTCATACTGAACGATTTGCTAACATCGTCCCGATGCCCTTGCGGGAGCAAATCG
>CAIWAX010000226.1 GCA_903910795.1 uncultured Anaerolineae bacterium | reverse complement strand
TTCGGCGCAAACTGGCAAAAACGCCACCACCTGTGTCCAATACCACGCCAAATCCCAAAGAACCTCTTAACAGCCAGGCAGGTCGACTTGGAATTTGTGGTATACTATTGCCCGCTCTCACCTCGGTGGGAAGCAATTTTGCTTGGGACGGGCATAAAGCGTCCCTGAGCGGGTTACACCCCGCTAAACTTATCCACGGCCAGGGTTACAACTTTCCCGCGGCTATTGATACCAGGAGAAAAGAATGGCAGTAATCTCAATGAAGGCCCTTTTGGAAAGCGGCGTCCATTTCGGTCACCGCACCAATAAGTGGGATCCACGCATGAAGCCGTATATCTTTACGGAGCGCAACGGCATTCACATCATCGATTTGCAGCAGACGGTGAAGGCCCTGAACAATGCTTATACCATTGTTCGCGACTGTGCCATGAACGGCGGTACTGTCCTGTTTGTTGGCACGAAACGACAGGCACAGGAAACTGTTCGCGAAGAAGCTGTCCGTGCTGGCATGCCTTATGTTACCGAACGCTGGTTGGGCGGTATGCTGACCAACTGGAACACCATGTTTGCCCGTATTAAGGAAATGGAACGCCTGGAAAATTTGCGCGATAGTGGAAATATCAACCGGCTGACCAAAAAGGAAGGCCTGCTCATTGATCGCGAGATTGTCCGCTTGAATACCCGTCTCGAAGGTGTGCGCTCAATGAAGCGCCTGCCGGATTTGGTTTTCGTCGTCGATGTTGGCCGTGAAGATTCTGCTGTTCGGGAATGCAATCTGCTCAAAATTCCCGTGGTTGCCCTGGTTGATACCAACTGCAACCCTCAGGATATTGATTTTGTGATCCCTTCCAATGATGACGCCATTCGTGCCATCAAGCTGCTTGTGGCCAAGGTTGCCGATGCTGTGATCGAAGGCAAGGGTATGCGCAAAGATGTAGATATCGCCCAGGAAGAGGCTGCTGTGGCTGCTGCTCCTGTTGCTCCGGTTCCTGCCCGCAAGCTTGTACGGACCGTTGATGCTGATGAAGAAACTGATGATGCTGCCCTGCTTGGAAAATCCACACTTGCGAAACTGGTTCGCGGAACTGAGATTGACCTGGGCACTGATGAAATCCCAGCCTGATCAATATTAAACTGTAAGAGGTTTTGAATGGAAATTACAACCGCAATGATCAAGGAACTGCGTGCCGCAACAAACGCAGGTGTTTCAGATTGTAAAGAGGCGCTCATCAAGGCCGATGGTGATTTCAAAAAGGCTGTTGATTTTTTGCGCGAAAAAGGTGTGGCAACCGCGGCGAAGCGTGCTGACCGTCAGGCGTCAAACGGCGTGGTAGAGTTGTATGCGCACGGCGCTGGCCGCGTGGGTGTCATGATCGAAGTCAACTGCGAAACCGATTTTGTGGCTCGCTCCGAATCATTCCGCCATTTTGCGCATGAGCTGGCCCTTCAAATTGCCGCTGCTGCTCCCAAATATATTTCTGATAAGGACATCCCGGAATCCGAGCTGCTGCATGAAGCTGAAATTGCCAAAAGGCGTGCTATCGAAGAAGGCAAGCCCGAGGCTGTAGCTGGAAAGATTGTTGAAGGCCGGTTGAATAAGTACAAGGATGAGGTTTGTCTTCTGCGGCAGGCCCACATCCGCGACGAAACTGTCACTATTGAAAAACTTCTGAACCAGACCATCGCGAGCACCGGTGAGAATGTCGTAATTCGCCGTTTCCAGCGCTGGGAACTGGGTGAGGGATTGGGCGAATAGTTCTAAGAAAAAAAGCCAACCGGTAGGTTGGCTTTTTTTTACACTTTATCATCTGTGTATATCGAACAGGTGATATTGATCGAAGCTGTGATAAGGAGAAAAAATGGCAGAACTCAAGTATAAGCGGATTTTGCTCAAACTCAGCGGTGAGGCGATGGGCGGTGAGAATGGCTTTGGGATTAACGTTTCGGAGGCTGAAGCCATTGCCGGCCGGGTGAAGGATGTTTTTGAAATGGGCGTTGAAGTCGCGATTGTGATCGGCGCAGGCAATTTGTGGCGCGGTTCCCAGGGATTGGAGCGTGGTATGGATCGTGCCACGGCCGATTATATGGGTATGCTCGGCACAATGATGAACGCTCTGGCGTTGATGGATGCGCTGGAAAGGGCAAAGGTTATCACACGTGTCATGTCGGCTATTGAAATGCGCGCGATTGCAGAACCTTATATTCGCCGCCGGGCAATTCGTCACCTGGAGAAGGGTCGTGTAGTGATCTTTGGTGCGGGCACCGGCAATCCTTTTTTTTCTACTGATACCGCGGCGGCCTTGCGTGCCACAGAAATTGACGCTGATGTTGTGATCAAGGCCACCAAGGTTGATGGCGTCTATGATTCTGATCCCAAAATCAACCCGCAAGCAGTTAAATTCGAATCACTTTCTTATATTGATGTGCTAAACCGTCGCTTGAAAGTGATGGATGGAACTGCCATTACACATTGTATGGAACACAAAATCCCGATCCTGGTTTTGAACCTGTGGGATCAAACCGCGCTCACCCGCGCACTTTACGGCGAAAAAGTTGGCACGATTGTCAATTGAAAACAAAAAGGACGCTCACCAGAGCGTCTTTTTTGTTTTCTGGTAGACTTTGGGAGTATGTTCCAGAGTTTGAGAGGTTTCTGGGCTCAA
The DNA here is from genome assembly GCA_903910795.1 of uncultured Anaerolineae bacterium. GTDB lineage: Bacteria > Chloroflexota > Anaerolineae > Anaerolineales > Villigracilaceae > UBA5195. The sequence goes on along the minus strand of CAIWAX010000226.1, from coordinate 129 downwards.
ACTTCTCAGTGATGTTGTTTGGGCTATTGTATGCGAAAAAATATATCCAAAGCCCGGTCTCCATGAGTAGCGCATTTTGAATTTTTGGGGTATCCTTGTAATTAATTGTTCTATAATATCAGGAGGCTA
>CAIWAX010000225.1 GCA_903910795.1 uncultured Anaerolineae bacterium | reverse complement strand
TCCCCCAAATTCAAGATCCTGCAGTCCTTCACCACCAACTGGCAGCGCTCCACCGCCATGGATCAGATGGAAACCTTCCTGAACACCAGTTCACAGGCTGACATCGAGAGCGTCAAAGCTATCTTCACCCACGATGACGAAGTTGTCCTCGGTGTTCTGGATGCGATCGCGGCTTACAAGGGCGCGGCCAAACTGGATATCCGCCTGGTCTCCGGCGTTGGCGCCCGCAAAGAAAACCTGGACACCTTTGCAGATGTCAAGACGAAGTACAACATCGCCCAGGTAACCTATGCCTTCTCGCCTGCCATGATCCGCTCTGCCGTACAGCTTGGCATCGACATCCTGGATGGAAAGACTCCCTCCGGCCTGATCCTCGGACCGACCGTCGAAGTCGACAACTCCAGCGCCGAAGCCTTCCGCACCAACCCGATCTACGTCACCCGCTACAGCCTTCCTCCTCAGTAAGCCAGTTGAGCTGGAAAGCAAGGCATTGAAAAAGATGTAAAGATAACTGGCCGAACGTAAAAGTACCTGCGTTCGGCCAGTTTTTGCAAATTCCGTAAGTTGCTGCCTTGCAATAACAAACAAAAATGTCAACCTGAAGGAACATGATTTCTGCGGCTGAAGGATCTCACGCCAGGATGACATAAAAAAGGGATAGATAGCAACCTGGGTTAAATAGTTAATTTATTCTACAACCCCGGTACATTTGGCTGTAAAATAACACAACTCGCCAAACACTGGAAAGGCAGGCTTCTGGACCATGATCCTAGAGATGAAAAATATCAGTAAATATTTTGGCCCGGTCAAGGCCCTGGATGAGGTCAACTTCACAGTTAGCGAAGCTGAAATCCACGGACTTCTGGGAGAAAATGGCGCGGGGAAATCCACCTTGATGAATATTCTGGGTGGCGCCCTGGCTCCCAGCGAAGGCCAGATCTTCATCGACGGCCAGTTGATCGAAGATATGACCATTCACAAATCCAACGCGCTGGGCATCAAATTCATCCATCAGGAATTGAACCTGGTGAATGACCTGATGGTCTACGAAAATTTATTCCTCGGTCAGGAACTTACCAACCGTGCGGGGATGCTGGATCGCAAGACCATGGTACTGCGCTCTAAAAATGTGCTGGAACGCATCAAGGTCGATATCGATCCCGAAGAGCTGGTTTCCACCCTCGAGCCTTCGCGTAAACAGTTGATCGAAATTGCCCGCGCGCTGTTGTTTGACTCCAAATTAATTATCATGGATGAGCCAACCACGGCTCTGACCAACAAAGAGATTGAAATCCTGTTCGAAATCATGCGCAGCCTGAAATCCCACGGCTTGAGTATCATTTTCATTTCGCATAAAATGCCCGAGCTATTCGCGATCTGTGAAAAGTACACGATTCTGCGCGATGGCAAATTCATCGACACCGGCAATTTCAAGGATATTGATGAGCAAAAAGCTACCAACCTGCTGGTTGGCCGCAGCATTGTGGACAATCAACAGGCGAAATTGAAGGTTACCACCCCGGTTGTGATGAAGGTATCCGGACTGACCAGCAAGGGTTTTTTTGAAGATATCAATTTTGAGCTGCGCGAAGGCGAAGTACTCGCGATCACCGGGCTGCACGGCGATGGACGCGGAGAGCTTTCGGAGTGCCTGTTCGGTGCCCGCCGCGTCGATGCCGGCACGGTAACTGTACACGACAAACGTCTCAACCTGGGCAACATTCGCGATGTTATGCGCGCTGGAATTGGGATGGTACCTCGCAACCGCAAGGAACGCTCCATTATCAAGGATATGAGCATTCTCAACAACCTGTCGATCGCTTTTTTTGTAGCCAAGCACAACAAATTCTTCATCGATAAGAAAGAGGAAGTTGAGCGGTTCAACCGAAATCAGAAAATAACCGACATCCGCGCAGGAAATATTGATGACGACATTACTTCCATGAGCGGTGGCAATCAACAGAAAGTGATCGTTTCGCGCTGGTTGGAACTCGATTCAAATATTTACATCCTGGACAATCCGACCCAGGGTATCGATGTGGGCGCGAAGTTTGAGATTTACAAACTGATTGGAGAGTTGGCCAGCCGCGGGAAGAGCGTGATCATCTTCAGCTCTGAATTTATGGAAATTTACAAGGTAGCAAACCGCTGTCTGGTGATGTACGAAGGGCGCGTTAATGCAGAATTGTTTCATGAACAATTGACTGAACTAAATGTGATGTACTATGCCACTGGCTCCAACAAGGAAGGAATCAATGCAAAAAACACCAAGCAACTTACTTAAGAACCTGACCTGGGAAAAGGTCTGGGGACTGTTCGGCAAATACTCGTATGTCGTTTCTTTCCTGGGCCTGCTGCTAATTGCCACCCTGATCAATCCGCTGTATTTCTCGTACGCCAACCTCTCGACTCTGCTGCTGCAGGCTTCCATCAAGGGTATCATCGCCCTGGGCATGGCTATGCTGATCATCTGCGGCATGATTGACCTGTCTGTTGGTTCAATCGTGGCCCTGGTAGCCGGTTTGGGAGTGGTGGTGCTCAACTACACAGGCAACCCATGGCTGACGCTTTTGTTTTGCATGGCTTTTGGCGCGCTATTGGGCTCCATCAATGGTTTGCTGGTGGCATTTGGCCGGATTGCGCCTTTCATCGTCACGCTGGCAACCATGAGCGCCTACCGTTCCATCATTGTGCAGATCGGTCAGGGCGGTCCCTTTAATGTGGATAGTGAAATCCTGCCGTGGTTCCGCATGATCGCGGCTGGCAATGTCTGGGGCATCCCCAACCTGGCCTTGATCTTCATCGTCATCATGATCATTGTGGGCATCGTGATGTCTCGTACCAAGTTTGGGCGCTATGTTTACGCGGTCGGATCAAACGAACAGGCCGCCCGCCTGGCGGGTATCAACGTCAACATGATCAAGATCATGTGTTTCACGATCACCGGGCTGCTCGCCGGTATTTCATCCTTCCTGCTCATGTCCCGTTTGACATCGATCACCGCGCCAAATGCTGGTACCCAATTTGAGTTGGATGCCATCGCCGGCGTTGCGATCGGCGGCATCGCCATGACCGGGGGTCGGGGTATGATCGCTGGATCATTTATGGGCGCGCTGATGGTTCAGATGATCGAAGGCGTTTTGATCGCTGCCCGCATCCCACCCTTCCTGAACGGCTTGGTGAAGGGTATCATCATTATCTTCACAGTTCTCTTGCAGCGCCGAAAGGCAAATAACTAGCCTGAAAACAGGCGAATACCGAACACCTTATAGAAGAAAAATAAAATACCATGTTAGCCAATGAGGACAACCGTGTTGAAAAATGGGAATTTACAGGTCGGGGTAGTTGGGCTGGGTTTTATCGGCCCGGCGCATATTGAAGGGATTCGCCGCCAGGGCGTGGAAGTGCACGGGATTGCTGAATTCACGGCAGAGTTGGCCCGCGAAAAAGCCGGGCAATTAAACATCCCTGTCGCATATACCTCTTACGAGGAAATGCTGAAAGACCCTGTCATCGACGTCGTGCATATCTGCTCGCCTAACTTCCTGCATTTTCCGCAGGCCAAACAAGCGCTACTGGCGGGGAAACACATTGTTTGCGAAAAACCCCTCACCATCACTTCCGCCGAAGCCAGGGAATTGGTTGAACTTGCCAAAGAAAAACAATTGGTAAATGCCATCAATTTCAATTTAAGGTTTTACCCGGTCAATTTTGAAGCCCGGCACATGGTTCAAAAAGATGACCTTGGAAAAGTCTTTGTTGTGCAGGGTTCTTATCTGCAAGATTGGCTGCTCTACCCAACCGATTGGAACTGGCGCCTGGATACCGGTCAGGGTGGAACACTCCGGGCTGTGGCAGATATTGGCTCGCATTGGATTGATCTGGTAATGTTCATCACCGGGCTGAAGGTGGTTGAAGTCTTTGCCGATCTGGAAACCTTTTACCCAATCCGCAAAAAACCAGTTTCGCGGGTCGAGACATTTACGAATAAAGAACAACCCGCTTCAGTCGAATACGAGGAAAAACAGGTTGAAACGGAAGATTATGCCTCGATTCTCTTCCGTTTTGAAAATGGCGCCAAGGGCATACTCTCCGTATCCCAAATGAGCGCTGGTCGTAAAAATCGCCTGTTTTACGAAATCGATGGCGCCAAAGCGGCTGTTTCCTGGGATTCAGAACACCCCAACGATTTATGGATTGGCCACCGCGACCGCGCCAATGAAGTTTTGATCAAGGATCCTTCCCTCTTGAGCGCGGAAGGCAAAGCAGTGGCCTCCTACCCGGGCGGGCATGCGGAAGGCTTCCCCGACACCTTCAAACAACTTCAGAAGAAAGTTTATGCTTATATTCAAAAGAACGATTTTTCAGCCAAACCTGATTTCCCAACTTTTATGGATGGCTACATTTCGCTGTTGATCGAAGAAGCCGTTCTGAAGAGTTCGCAAACCAGCACCTGGGTGAAAATTGTCGAATAAGGAGATGCCATGAAACTTGGATTCCTGACCGCCGCACTGCCCGAAAATACCCTCCAACAAGCTGCTGAATGGGGCGCACAAAGCGGGTTCCAGGCCATCGAAATCGCCTGCTGGCCGTACGAAAAAGCTGCGCGCCGCTATGCGGGCGTGACCCACATTGATGTAGCCCGGCTGGATAAGCCCGGCGCTGTTGAAATCTGCAAGATGTTGGATGGGTACGAATTGACGATTTCAAGCCTGGCCTATTACCCCAACCCACTTCACCCTGAGGCCGAGCACCGCGAAACGGTCATCGGGCATCTAAAAAAAGTGATCGAGGCCGCTGAATTACTCGAAGTCCCCATGGTAGGCACATTCATTGGCAAGGATAAAAACAAAACCATCCAGCAGAACCTGGAAGACTATGCCAAAATTTGGCCGCCGATCGTCAAATTCGCCAAAGAACACGGCATCAAAATCGCCATTGAAAACTGCCCGATGCTTTTCTCTTACGATGAGTGGCCCGGCGGAAATAATCTGGCAAGCACCCCGGCTATCTGGCGAAAAATGTGGGAGATCATCCCGGATGACAACTTTGGGCTGAACCTGGACCCCTCTCATCTCATTCTACAGATGATCGACTATGAGCGGGTAATTCAAGAGTTTGGCAGCAAGATATTCCATGTGCATGCAAAGGATCTGCATATCGACCGCGAGGGTCTGTATAATCATGGCGTGCTCTCTCAGGGTATGGGCTGGCAAATCCCGCGCCTGCCAGGCCTGGGCGATATGGATTGGGCCAAATTTTTCGCAGCCCTAACTGCCGCCCGGTATGATTATGTGGTCAGTATCGAGCACGAGGATCGCTATTTTGAAGGCAGCGAAGAGCTTGTCAAACGTGGCTTCTATCTCGCGCGCGATGTGCTGAAACCCTATATTCATTAACTTCCCGTTTGGTAAAAACATCTTCTATGTAAAACGATAAGCTGAGTACACAAGTTATAAATGCGATCCGGTATTACAGAAAAAACAGCGGGTAAGCATACATCCCTGTTTATCAACCCAACCTTTGATGCCGGATCGGCAACTCATCCAGCTCCCCGTTCTGCTCAAAACGCAAAACAGCCAGAAACCCCTCAACATTCAAGGATTTCTGGCTGTTTTTATAGCTGTGCCCCAGGTGGGAATCGAACCCACGTCTGAGCCTTAGGAGTGCCCTGTTCTATCCATTGAACTACCGGGGCGAACGGCAAAATTATACCCTAACGGTCACAAAATGCGCCTATCTGGTTCTTCAAATTTACGATCCCCGGTTTTGGAAGCCAACAATTACCCAAAATTCACCCGTCCTGTGTCAACATTGCGCTTGCTTTTCACCCCGGTAGCCTGTAAAATTGTTTTGTATTTCAATGAGTGGTTTTATTGTGCTTAATCTAATGCACAAATTTTTTTCATTTAATTCTTCCTGCGGTTAAACAAAAACTATGACCCAACAAAAAATCGGACGGTACGAAATCAAAAAAGAGCTTGGACGCGGTGGCATGGCAACCGTGTACCTGGCCTATGATCCACGTTTCGAACGCGAGGTGGCCCTGAAAGTCCTGCCAAGGGAACTGCTGCATGACGCGCAGTTCCGCGTTCGTTTTGAACGTGAAGCCAAGACGATTGCGGCGCTGGAACACCAGGCCATCGTACCTGTTTACGATGTCGGCGACGAAGACGGCCAGCCCTATTTCGTCATGCGCTGCATGACAGGCGGCTCACTGGCAGACACAATTGCCAAAGGACCAATGAACCTGACAGATACTGCCAAGATCATTGAACGCCTGGCTCCCGCCCTGGATGAGGCCCATTTTAAAGGAATTGTCCACCGCGACCTAAAACCAGGCAACATCCTTTTTGATCGCACCAGTCAGGCCTTTATTTCCGATTTTGGTATCGCCAAGATGACGCAGTCGCAGAATGCGACGGTGACTGGCGGCGCGATTATCGGCACGCCTGCCTATATGAGCCCGGAACAGGCCCAGGGCGAACAGGTGGATGGGCGCAGCGATGTGTACGCCATGGGCGTGATCGTGTACGAAATGCTTTCGGGCACCCAACCTTACCAGGCCACCACGCCCATGGCGGTGGTTGTCAAGCAGATCACAGATCCCGTCCCGCATATTTTGGATGTAAACCCCAACCTGCCAGCCGCTGTTGAAGCGATCATCGAAAAAGCCATGGCGAAGAATCCCGCGGACCGCTTTGCAACCGCGGGGGAGTTGAGCGTTGCGCTTTCGGCTGTGGCTGCCGGGCAGAGCGGCGAAGAAGCCATTAAAAACGCCACCATCACCGCCACCCGTATCGCGGCGGCTCGCACCAGGATGGCTCCCGGTAAAACGCGTATCGCCCAACCTTCGAACACACCTGAAGGTGCAGGTGGAAATAAATTCAACATGCTGATCCCTGTCACCATTGTTGGAGGTCTGCTGGGATTATGCGTTCTGGCAGCCATTTTGATGGTTGCTTTCAGCCTTTGCCCAGCATCGGGCCCCTTATCCATGGTGCCCTGGTGCAGCGGTTCAAAAGCAAACGTGCCGGGGCCATCAACACAGCCCACGCAACAGGTAGCTGCCGCCCCTACCAATACGCTGTCGCCAACCTTCACAACCGTTCCGCCCACCCTGCCCCCTTCGGCCACTGCCACCCTCGCCGCCATACTGGCCACTGTCACCGCGGCTCCGAGTGCTACCGCGGCCCCAGGTGCAGCGATTGGCGGGGCAGACAAGTTGGCTTTTTTTCAATCCAGCGAAGTCTGGATCATGAATATGGATGGCTCAGGGCTGAAACAACTGACAAACAACAAGCTGCCAAAATTCAACCTGCAATGGATCCCGGGCACCAACAAGCTTGTCTTTATCAGCGGAAGCAACGTCAACACGGTGGATGCCGATTCTGGGAAGTTTGATACCATCATGACCTTTGGCATCACCAATCAAATTAACGAATTCAGGATTTCGCCGGATGGCAAACAGGTTGCCATTGGTCTGAACCGAGAAATGTATATTGTGCCATTCGATCTGGCCAAGCTTAAAAAAGTGAGTGGCAGAGATGCTGTGATCGCCTTGAAAGGCTGCCTGGGTTATTCGGATACTACGAGTAATAGCCTGACCAACATCCACTTGAAGGAATTCCGCTGGGACAAAGATGGGAAAACCGTCGCCTGGATGTTCCAGGGCGGAGACTCCGCTGGTATGGCTGAGGACCTGATCCGCATCACTGACATCAGCAGTTGCAACGCGGCGAAGCTCAGTACCGCAGATGAATTCCCCGGCTCCCGTTTTTCACCTGAAGGTTACACAAACAATCCAATCATTCCAAGTTTCGATTGGGATGGCGTTTCCACTTTCGTAATGAATACGCTTGACCGCAACGCTGGTTGGGGCTTTATGTATACCTATGCCAGTGATCTGCACAAAGCCAACGAAGAGAACCCGATCAACGCAAAATCACGCTGCTGCTATCGTGACGCAGCCTGGAGCCCGGATGGAACTTTTATTTTCTTCGCATTCCAGGGCAAAGATGACTTGAACGCGCCAGAACAGTTTTATTATGTACCAATCGCATTATTACATTCCGGTACGGAGCTGACCCCCATTCCTATGCCAGCCGGCTTCTTCAAGGACAATAAAGGAGCGATATCGCCAACGCTGCATGTGGCAACTCAATAAAAATTTAGGGCATCCAGTGGGTGCCCTAAATTTTTGTAACGATATCCTTCACCAATCCTGGCCCAGCGTAAATCAAACCGGTATAAACTTGCACAAGGCTGGCGCCCAAATCCAACTTTCGTCTGGCATCCGCCGGGTTCATAATTCCACCCACGCCTACCACAGGGATGCGCCCGGCGGTTATTTTCACCACCTGTTCGAGCATCGCATCGCTCAATCGTGTTAGCGGTTTGCCGCTCAGCCCGCCAGTTTCGGCGCGTGAGACTGATTGCAATCCATCGCGCCCAAGCGTGGTATTTGATGCAATCACGCCGTCCATCCCGGTATCAATCATTACGCCCAGCGCCTCATCCAATTCAAGTTCGCTGAGGTCTGGCGCCAGCTTCACCAACACCGGGAGGCGCTTTTTCAGACGAGTTTGTTCGATATCGCGCTGGTAGCGTATTTGAGTCAAAAGGGTCTGGAGCGCGTCGCGCGCCTGCAAGTTGCGCAAACCGGCAGTGTTGGGTGAGCTGACATTGATCGTAAGGTAATCCGCCAGGGGGGCAAAGTTTTGCAACAAGGCCAGGTAATCATACACTGCCTGTTCATTGGGGGTATCTTTGTTTTTGCCCAGGTTCACACCCAGTATAAATTTGCGCTGCGGGCCGTTTTTCTTACCCTTACGCGTTGGGAATCCGGTAACAGTTTCCCATAAGCCACGACCCAGGTTCGGGTTGAGCTGTAATTGAACATATTCAGTCCCCTGGCTTGGGAAGCCCATCCGATTAATGACCGCTTCATCTTCTACCAATCGAAATACTCGCGGTTTGGGATTCCCCGGCTGAGGACGCGGAGTGACCGTGCCAATTTCAATATGCCCAAACCCCAGGGCGGCCAGACCGGGGATGGCAACGCCATCCTTATCATAGCCGGCCGCCAACCCAACCGGGTTTTTGAATTGGAGACCAAAAACTTCAACCGGTTTGCGGGGAGCAGAATAGACACCGCTTAGAATCCAACGAACGGGCGGCAAAATGCCAGCCATGCGAACCAGTTGCAGTGTCAGGTTGTGCGCAGTTTCAGGTTGCAGTTTAAATAAAAATGAACGGACAGGCGGGTACAGATTCATCGACACCTTTAGCTTGCTTTAAAGTTTGAATAAAAGAGATACATTCTGAAGAATCGGCAACCCTATTCAAAATAAGTGTGCCGGTCAGGGCTCTGGTAATGAGCAAAAACTTCATTGAGAATGATTCGATTTGTGCGCACTTCAGATAAGGGTGGAAGGTTGTCCAGCGCGAAGAAATCGACATCCAGCGTTTCCATGCTGGGAGTAGCTTCACCGCTCAGAATGGTACACAGGAAAACCAGCTTGTAGGCATGATAGAACTCATATGGCTGGATGCGGTTGCCATCATAAACACCCACCAGCTTATCCACATTGACCTTAAAGCCGCTCTCTTCCCACACTTCACGGGCAACCATGGCCGCGGGTGCATCGCCGATATCACCCCAACCACCCGGCATAGACCAGCGGCCATCCGCTTTTTCGCGCACCAGCAGAATTTTCCCATCACGAAAGACAGCGCCGCGCACATCTATTTTCGGCGTAGCATAACCTGTCTGCATTGAGAAACTCTGCAAAATTGTTTCCCTGGATAATTCGGTCTGGCTGGCAAGCATTTCCGCGGTAATTTCCTGTAGCCGCTTGTAGCGGGAAATATCGTATTCATTGCCACTGTAGGTAATGCCTGCCTGGGAAAGCGAGTAGATTTCGCGGGCCCACCCAAACCATTTTCGAGTATCAGACATATCTTCCTTTCAAAAAACCAGCGCTATGAGGCTTGAGTATTCGAGAGAAATTCGCGCGCAGCGTGAATGCTTGCCACAGGTACCTTGCCGGTTGATTCCCAATGATCCAGCATTTCAGCGATTGTCAGCACTGCATACAGATTGAATCCAGCCTGCGCCAGCGATTCTTTGGCGCCCGACTGCCTGTCCACCAGCACAACCACATCCTTCACCACCAGACCAGCAGCGGTCAGCTTTTCAATCGCCTCAAACTTGCTGCCGCCCGTTGTGGCAAGATCATCAATCACCACCACTGTTTCTCCGGGTTTGTACTCACCCTCAATTTCAGCTTTGGTACCATAGGCCTTCACTTCCTTGCGCGGGTAGATCATTGGATAATTCCCCGCCAGGCTGATGGCTGTTGCGATGGGTATGGCAGCGTAGGGCAGGCCGGCCAACCGGGAAAATTTCAATTTTGACAAAATTGGTAAATATGCCGCGCCCACTTGCTGAAGTAAGCTGGGATAGGTGATGATCTGGCGTAAATCAATGTAGATGGGCGATTTCAAGCCGGATTTGAGGGTAAATTCGCCGAACTTGATACAGTCCGCTTCAAGCAACCCATCCGCCAGGCTTGCAATAAGTTGATCTGTCATATTTTCTTTCCTTTTTTACACAAAGGGTACCGGCAGGTTGATTGGAATCAACGCCCGAATTGGTATCGGATAGAGAGAATCTGGTCGCGCAATTCTGCCGCGGCCAGGGCGGGATTGGCTGCCCGTGAGATGCCGCGCGATATCGGCAGCAACATGCCTTTGCCGTCCCGGCGCAGTCCAGCTTTTAAGGCTATCTCCAGGTCGCCGCCCTGGGCGCCCACACCGGGGGCCAGGAACCAGAGTTCCGGCGCAAGCGCTCGAACCCTGGCAAGCGCTTCCGGTTGGGTTGCGCCCACTACCAGGCCGATGTTGTTTTTTGTATTCCACTGCCGGGCCAGCCTGGCGACGCGCTCATATAGCAAATCCCCACCTTCCAGGTGTAAATCCTGCAAATCACCCGATCCGGGATTGGATGTTTTGCAGAGCAGAAAAACACCTTTTTCCTGATTCGTTAAGAAAGGATCAATCGAATCTTTCCCCAGATAGGGGCTGAGCGTGATACAGTGCGCTCCAAGCTGCTCAAAAGTGGACTTTGCGTACGCTTCCGCCGTGGAAGCAATGTCTCCTCGTTTCGCATCCAGAATGACCGGGATCAACGAACCCAGGCGCTGGGATTCTTCCTGAATGGCAGTGATTACTTGTTTAAGGACGCTCCAACCTCTTGAGCCAAATTGTTCAAAGAAAGCGGCATTGGGTTTATACGCCGCCGCATACGGAGCAGTTTGCTTGATGATATTCAAGCTGAATTTGAGGGCCGAAGCAGCGGTGGGCTGCTCAAGATCAGCAACGTGCGGGTCCAGCCCTATACACAAGAGGGATGAGCAGTCATCAACACGTTTTTCCAAAAAAGAAAAGAAACTTTCCATACTTCTCCACACTGCAGCTTATCTATATCCTTGACGCTCACAAATTGCCCTTTTTTGCTTAAGTGGAGAACCGCAATTTGTGACCGAGGGCATTATAAAAACGGCAGGCCAGTCTCACCTACCTGAGATACTGGCCTGCCGGGTCAGTTTCTAGGCTTTTCCAAGAACCATGGCCAGGAGCGCCATTCTGACATACAAACCATACTCCATCTGCCGGAAATATGCGGCGCGCGGGTCATCATCAAAATCCACACTGATTTCACCGACTCTGGGCAGAGGGTGCATCACGATCATATCATGGCGGGCAGCTTTCATCACATCCGGATCGATCACAAAAGCGCCTTTGACGCTTTCATAAACTGCCTGATCTTCAAAACGTTCCTTCTGAACCCGCGTTACATACAACACATCCGTATCAGGCAAAACTTGTTCCAAAGCATTGAACTCAGCCTGGGGAATACCCTTTTGACCGACCTCTTCAATCACGTCCCTGGGCATGCGCAGAATGTCTGGAGAAACATAATTCAATTTTATTCCACTGAAATTTGAAAGCAGGCGAGCCAGCGAATGAACGGTACGCCCGTACTTCAAATCGCCCAACATGGTCACAGTCAAGTTATCCAGGCGCCCAAGTTCCTCCATGATGGTAAATGCGTCCAGCAACGCCTGGGTGGGATGTTCGCCAACGCCGTCACCGGCATTGATGACCGGTTTGCGCGCATACTTGGCGGCCAGGGCCGCTGAACCTGTTTCCGGATGGCGCAGGACGATCACATCCGCGTAACACTCCAGGGTGCGAACTGTATCCGGCAGGCTCTCGCCTTTTGAGACCGACGAATATTTGACTTCGCTGATCGGGATCACGCTTCCGCCCAGGCGTTCCATGGCGGCTGTAAACGAAGAGGATGTACGCGTAGACGGCTCATAGAATAGGTTTGCCAGAATCTTGCCCTTGAGCAGATCAAAAGTACCTAGGCGTTCAACCATGCCACGCATTTCATGAGCCACTCCAAAGACGTATTGCAAGTCATCATGGCTGAATTGTTTGACAGATAAGATATCCTTGCCATACCAGGGCGCATTTTTATCGTCGCCAAATGGCAGGTGGGGGTTGGTAGGGGTTGTGGGCATGTATTTCTCCTTTAAATTGTGGTTATTGATCCGCCGCTCAGGCTACCTGCCTGCAAGTCCGGCGTTCAGGAATAATTGCAAATACAATTTTGTAATTTTCTGCTGCGGCCAAATCATAAAGCCGCAGCGCTGTGTTAATCTTTATGGTCATGCCGGTGGTGGATATCTGGCATGTGATCGTGCTCATGCTGTTCTGCCGGGTGTGAATGGCTGTGGGAATGCGCAACCTCCGCGGAATCATGCAAATGCTCGGCATCATTGTGCGCATGGCGGTGTTCATGGAAAAGTTCCGGGTGATAATGCAGATGTCCGTGCTTTTCGTTGACCAAAAAATATGCGCCTGCCAGCATCAGGAGTAAGGCGATTAGGAAAAAGAAACCGGGCAGCTCTCTAAAAATAACCATTGAGAGCAAAACGCCCGCCAATGGAGCAGTACCGTACAGGGCGCTGGTGCGGGCTGCGCCCAGACCGCGCATGGCGCGAATGAACAAGAAGGTACTCAACCCATAGCTCACCCAGCCGAGCAGCATAGCGGCCAGGCAAGTCAAGACGGACGGCAGCGGCTCACCGGCCAGCATGGCAAGGAAAAATGAAAACGTACCGGCTAACAGCCCTTTCCAAACGACAATAGAGAGGGGGTCTTTGCCTGAAATATTCCGGGTAAAGTTATTATCCAGGCCCCAAAGACAGGTAGCGGCCATAATCCCCAGCGCTCCAAGAGACAGACCCCAGCCACTGCCAAAATCTGTTGAAAGCAAAACACTGGCGGCCGTAATCGTCAGGATCGCAAACCAGGCCGGGCGGCTGATCGCCTCCTTGAAAAATATCAACGCGATCAGGGTGGTTGCCACTCCCTCAAAATTCAACAGCAGCGAGGCGGTTGAAGCAGGCGTGTTTTGCAGGCTGAACATTAAAACGATGGGAGCGGCAACACCTCCAGCCAAAATAGCACCTGCCAGCCATTTCAGATCAGCTTTTTCGAGACTGGCCTCCTGGATAACGGAAGGGTACAACAAGCGTTGAACACCCTTGATCAGGGCGATCCCTGAACCGCTTCCCAAGTATAGAAATGCTGCCAGAAAGATTGGAGAAATGTTTCCCAACAGCAATTTGGTAAAAGGCGCACTCGCCCCAAAAAAAACGGCCGCCAGCAAAGCCTGTGCAAAAAAGAAGAACTTCGGCGACCTTGACATATTACCCACGCACGTTCCTGCCAAATCCCGGTTCAACCAGCACCCGGCCGTCTTTATAAGCCTCGCGTCCGCGCAAAACCACCCTGGTCACCCGACCCTGAACCTGCCAGCCTTCAAAAGGTGTCCATCCGCAGCGCGAATGCAACTCAGCGGACTTGATCTCATAGCGAGCTTTCTCATCCACTTCCACCCAGGTTTCAGGTTGAACGGGCAGGTTAAATATACGGCCTGGGTTGACGACTGATTTTTCAAGCAACTGTTCAAGCGTCAAGCGCCCTTCCTGCACCGCGGTCAGCAGCAACGGTAAGAGCGTTTCCAGCCCAGGGAAACCAGGCGGCGGGCTTTCGCCATCCTTTTCCAGACTCGTATGGGGAGCATGATCCGTGGCAAAGCAGTCGATCACATCCAGGTTTTCCCAGAGCGATTCCACATCGGCCCGGGTAGCCAGCCGCGGACGGACTTCTGCCCGACCGGCAGACAAGCCATCGGCACAGCAGTCATCCCCGGCGGGTGAAAGCGGAATTCCGCCGCTGCTCAGAAATAAATGATGCGGGCAAACCTCACAAGTGACTTGCACGCCGCGTTCTTTCGCCGCCTTGATCAGCAGGACTTCTTCACGCAGAGAGATATGGGCAATATGGATGGGCTTGTCATACAGGTGCGCCATCAAGATGGCTGCGCCCATGGCATGGCTCTCTGAATGAGTCACTATCGGTGTTTCCCCGGGCCACTTGCGAAAATGCTCCATCCACAGGCTCATATCATCCAATCGCAGTTGCCCAAAAGTTGAGTCAAGATACATCTTGAGCGCCGCAGCCCGGGGAGCCAGGCTGGCAACCACATCCGCATTATCTGGCCCGGCTCCAAGATATTGGGCATAATCACAGCGCGCCTTCTGGCTGGCCGCCTGCAGGGCAAGATCGAGGGTGTCGGCATCGAAGATGGGCGGTTTGGTGTTGGGCATTGCCAACACCATCGTCACGCCGCCCGCCAGCGCGGAAGCGGTGCCGCTGTCGTAATCCTCTTTATGGATTGCGCCAGGTTCGCGGAGATGAACATGTGGGTCTATCAGGCCGGGGAGGCGGATCATGGTTTAATTTTTTCCGTGTCGAGTTCGGGTGCCGGCCGGATAAATACCGGCGCCGGGCATGTAAAAACAGGCAGAATAAGGGGATTATCCCCAGTATACAACTTTAGCAGTTGATCGCGGTAATTTATCCGCCGCGAACTTCGCTGGCCTTGAAAATCAGAAAAATCGTATTACTCAGTATGACCATCATTTATTGCCGGCCCCAAAAAGCGCCGGGCATAAAAAAGAGAGCCGCTAAAAGCGACTCTCTCTAATTTCTAAAAGAAAAAATGAACATTCCAATAAATTTTTGGCGAGACAAAACCCGATGGAGTCCTGGATATTCATGCATCTTGCGGCCAATTCTATGCCAAAAAACAGGTCTGTCAAGGGGAATTTTGCCTGAAATCAGTCAATATACAGACCACCGGTTTGTTCCATCCAATCAGCGATTTTTTCAACTGCCGCCTGGATATTATTGTCAGAAATATCCAGCTCAAACGTTGGCAACGATGACTCCGCCACCAGCTTTTTGATCAGCTTTTGTTCCTCGATAAACAAATTAAGATCATCATACTGGCTGGGCTTCCCCGACACTTTGAGCCGTTCTTCGCGGGCGGCAGCAAAAGACTCGGGTGAGCGGTTAAGGAACACCAGGCGAAAACCCAGTGGGCCGAGGCGTTGTTCAAGCCAGCGAAAATCAAAATCGCGCTGATAGGTCATCCATTGATAAGCGCGTGTGGAGATATGGAAGCGGTCCACAATCCAGGAGTAATAATTTTGCAGTTCAAACATACGCGCCCAGATATGGTAAGTTTCCAGCGCCAGGGCTTCTTCCTGCGGCTCAAAGTTGATCAGCCCACGCCCCCAGGGAAAATTGGTAAAGGAACACCATTCAGCCGAAATCAGCGGGGAATGATAGCGATACCGGCGCGGGCCAACAATACGCGGATGCTCATTCAAAGCAAAAGCGATATCGGTTTTAAAGGTCAGGCGGGTGCCTTCCAGAATTATTTTCGGGCAAAGCTTGGAACTCATCTTGATTCCTTCGTTAAAAACCAGGCCGGATAACGAAAAGTTACGTTTCTTTCGGAGGGGCCGCCGGGCCATAATCCAGAACAGGCCGCACACCGGTGGCATCTTGCGGGGCGCCGACAATTTTCTTGTTTTCCATAGAATCAATCATGCGCGCGGCGCGCGTGTAACCTATACGCATTTTGCGCTGCAACATCGAAACTGAAGCCCGACCCTCACGGCGCACAAGGTCAACCGCCTCTGACATTAATACGTCCCCCTCTTCGGCGGGAGCGGAAATGTCATCAGTCAGAAATGAAGTTTGTTTAAGCGGCACATTGTTTGGAACCATATCGACTGGAGCACCTGATGCAGCCGGCGGCGCGGCAGAATTCTGCTTTTGCCAGAAATCAACCAGACCATGAATCTCATGGTCAGAAACAAACACGCCCTGCAAACGAACCGGCCCAGGCGCATCAGGAGACTGGTAAAGCATATCGCCGCGGCCCAGCAGGCGTTCCGCACCCGGCTGATCCAGGATGACACGGCTGTCGGTATTGGATGACACCGCAAAAGCGATGCGCGCCGGGAAGTTGGCTTTGATCAAACCGGTCACAACATCGACGGATGGCCGCTGTGTAGCCAGCACCATGTGGATTCCCGTAGCCCGCGCCAGTTGCGCCAGGCGGGTGATGGTGCGTTCGGTTTCATCGGGCGCAATCATCATCAGATCGGCCAATTCATCAATCACGATGACCAGGTAAGGCAATTTCTTTTTACCCTGTGATTTCATGCGGGTGTTGAAGTCGACAATATTGCGCGAACCTGCCTGGGCAAAGGTATGATAACGGCGATCCATTTCACGGGTCATCCACTGCAGCGCGCCCAGTACCCGATCCATTTCCACCACCACCGGGGTAAGCAAATGCGGCACGCCGTTGTAGCCGGTCAATTCGACACGTTTCGGATCAACCAGCACCAGGCGCACATCATCCGGGGTATTGTACAACAGCAGACAGGTCAGGATCGCATTCACGCACACAGATTTCCCCGAGCCTGTGGTGCCCGCGATCAGCAAGTGCGGCATACCGGTCAGGTCTGCGCCTACCGGCAAACCAGCGACATCCTTCCCCAACGCAAAGGAAAGAATTTTTTGAGAGCGAATAAATGATTCCGATTCGAGAAGATCCCGCAGCGTGACCAGCGCCATCTCGGTATTTGGAACCTCAATACCCACATAGCTGCGGCCCGGCACCGGCGCCTGGATGCGGATGCGTGGAGCAGCCAGCGCCAGCGCCAGATCATCAGACAACCCAACGATTTTACTGACTCGGACACGGATGCGCCCGCTGCGCGATTCGACAAACTGTGGTTCCACGCCAAACTGGGTAATGGTTGGGCCGCGGCTGACCTGGACAACCCTGGCAGGCGCGCCAAAAGAGGCCAGGGTTTCTTCAATCAAACGGCCGCGATTTTCAACAAATTCATCATTCACATCCGGCGCGCTGCCGGTTTCAAGAATATCCTTGATGACTGGCAACACCCAGACGACCTGCCGGACAGGCGCAGTAACTGGAATCCCTATTTCAACATTGACCGGCGGGGAGATGGTTTCAGGTATTGCAGGTGTGGAAGACATCAGCGGGCTGGAACCTTTTTCAATGGTTGCCGGCTCGATTCCTTGATAAAAAAACCGGGAACGTAACCAATCAAACAACTGAGTCAGGAGACGGCCAAGCGCATCTGCCAGTGGTCTCAATTTTTCAGCCAGCTCGGGTACGCTAAGATCAAAACACATGGTTAACGTGATCAATCCCCAGGCCAGCAGAGCCACAAGCATGCCGCCCCAACCCAGATTACTGGCCAACATGCGGTAAAAAAGATTGCCAACCCAGCCGCCGTCATCCATGACAACCTGGATGGCAGTCTGTAAAAACAGATAAAACATGATCAGACCAACAACGCGCTCAACTGAAAGCGGTGGAATTCGGTCAATTTTACGCAGCACCAGCCAACCGCCAAAAATAATCAGAGCCAGCGGTAATATATATTGGCCGTACCCCAACAGAACACCCATAGCATCGAGCACTGTACCGGTTACAGAACTGCGGCTTAGCGAAAAAAGAGCCAGGGTCAAGATCAGGCCGACCAACGCCAGGAAAATCCCCAGGATATCCAATTTTCGTTCGCCAGAAATATCAAAAACGGACGGAAGGACTTCGGACGGTTGAGGCGTGGGCGATTTTTTTGCTAGGCGCGGTGCAGGCGTCTTCTGCGCAGCAGGCACAGATTTACCCACGGTTCGGTGATCCGACGATTTTTCTTCCCGATTGGCAGGGACTGCTTTTTTTTTGCCTTTGGGTGGCGGGGCTTTTTTCGCAAATGGGTTTGTGAACGGCATGGCTTTCAGGCTCGCGGGAATTGGTAAGATCAGGGATTTTGTTTGTAGAACATATATTCATTATAGCATAAGAGGCATCTGAGAATTCGGCCCTGCAAAGATGACAACGACAAAGTGCGGGGTAAAATTTGAAATGCCGATGTAGTTTAGGGTAAAATAATCAGACTCACTTGCTCCGCAATCCTGACCCGGAAGGATAAAACGTGTTCGAAATATTATTCCTTGGTACATCTGCATCTGCCCCTTCTGCCCGGCGAGGGCTATCGGCACAAATTGTAAAGCACGATGAATATCGTTTCCTGATCGATTGCGGTGAAGGCACCCAGCGCCAGATACTGCAGTCGGGGATTGGTTTTAAGCAATTAGGCCGCATTTTGCTCACCCACGGTCACCTGGATCATATCCTGGGGTTGGGCGGTTTAATGTCAACCTTTATGCGCTGGGAAGCAATCGAAGAATTGGAAATCTTTGGAGGCAAGAGTGCCATCGAGCGCGTCCGCACCCTGATCAATGATGTGGTTCTGCGCGGAGCGACCCCGCCCATGCACTTGCACTACCGCGAAATTACACCCGGGTTGATCTTTGAGGCCGATGATTTCACCGTGACGGCCTTCCCGGTTACCCACCGCGGGCCCGATTGTCTCGGGTACTTGTTTGAAGAGAAAGCGCGCCGCCCATTTCTCCCTGAAAAGGCTACACTTCTGGGGGTTCCGTTTGGATCGGAGAGGCGGCAGTTGGTGGATGGACAGACTATCACATTGGCTGACGGCAGCGTTGTAACCCCCGAAGATGTGCTCGGCCCGCTGCAGCGCGGCACCAAGTTGATGGTAGTGGGTGACACCGGGCGCACAGATGATTTACTTGAGGCGGCCCGGGGTGCGGATGCGCTGGTAATCGAATCGACTTACCTGGATGAAGAGAGTGATATGGCGCGCCAATTCTCACACATGACGGCCAAAGGCGCAGCCGAACTGGCGGTAAAAGCCGGTGTGAAGCAGTTGATCCTGACACATATCTCACGCCGCTACCGTGAAAAAGATGTGCTGGCCGAGGCGCAGTCGGTTTTTCAAAATGTGGTGGTAGCCAGGGATTTTGACAGCTTCCCGGTGCGGAAAGACTTGTAATAAACGGTCAAAAAGCAAAGAGGGCGAATCTGAGATTCGCCCTCTTTGCTTTTTATTCAAAACGGGTATTAAATCCAGGTGGGTTCAGCGTAGGTGCCGAGTTCTTTTTTCATCACATTGATGATTTCGCCCAGCGTACAGTAAGCGCGAACAGCATCGAGAATGTAAGGCATGGTATTTTCAGTGCCCTGGCAGGCGAAGCGCAGCCGGTCGAGGGATTGACCCACCTGCCCGGCATCGCGGCTGCGCCGGACCTCCCGCAAACGCGCAACCTGGCGATCATAACCCTGCGGATCCATTACCAGGATCGGCACAGATGGCGCATGACCTTCGGCGTAAGCGTTCAGACCGACAATGCGGCGCTGACCGGCATCGATTTCGCGCTGGTAAAGATAAGCCGCGTCCGAAATCTCGCTCTGGAAAAAGCCCTTCTCAATAGCTGGCAACACCCCGCCCAGGTCCGCAATCCGGTGGAAATAAGCATAAGCCTGAGCCTCGAGGCGGTCGGTCTGGGCTTCCAAAAAGAAAGAGCCGCCCAATGGGTCGACCGTATTCGTAACACCTGACTCTTCTGCGATAATTTGCTGGGTGCGCAGGGCAATGGTGACGGCATGTTCGGACGGCAAGGCCAGGGCCTCGTCCAGGCTGTTGGTATGCAAAGATTGGGTACCGCCCAAAACAGCGGCCAATGCCTGGATGGCCACACGCACGACATTGTTCTCAGGCTGCTGGGCGGTCAGCGAAACACCGGCAGTTTGAGTATGGAAACGCAATATCCAGGAACGCGGATTTTTAGCCCCAAAAGTTTCCTTCATTTCCCGGGCCCAGATGCGCCGGGCAGCACGATACTTGGCAATTTCCTCAAAAAAATCGTTATGGGCATTGAAGAAAAACGACAAGCGTGGGGCAAATTCATCCACATCCAGCCCGCGCTGGATGCCCCAGCGCACATATTCCAGCCCATCTGCCAGGGTAAATGCCAGTTCCTGGGCTGCGGTTGAACCGGCCTCGCGAATGTGATAACCGCTGATCGAAATGGTGTTCCATTGCGGCAAGTGGGATGTCCCAAACTCGATGGTATCGGTCACCAAGCGCATGGAGGCTTCTGGCGGGAAGATATACTCTTTTTGGGCAATGAACTCTTTGAGAATATCGTTCTGGGTCGTGCCACGCAACTGTTCAGGGCGAACGCCCTGTTTCTCAGCCGCGGCTATGTACATGGCCCAGATGATGGAAGCAGGTGAGTTGATGGTCATACTGGTGGATACCTGGTCGAGCGGGATACCATCCAACAGAATTTCCATATCCTTGAGGGACGAAATCGCCACGCCGCATTTGCCAAACTCACCCTCCGCTTCAGGAGCATCAGTATCATAGCCCATCAGGGTCGCCAGATCAAAAGCGATCGAAAGCCCTGTTTGTCCCTGGCTGAGCAGATACTTAAATCGGGCGTTGGTCTCCTCGGCTGTTCCGAAACCAGCGAACATGCGCATGGTCCACAGTTTGCTGCGATAGAGGGTCGGATGAACGCCGCGCGTGTAGGGATATTCTCCGGGGTTACCCAGGTCTTTTTCATAATCAATGTTTTGGATGTCCAGGGGAGTATAAAGCCGGTTAACCGGTTCGGAAGAGGTGGTAATAAAGCTTTCGCGCCGTTCCGGCAGCGAAGTTAGAGCCTTGTTCAGGCTTGTTTTTTCCCACTTTTGAATCGAATCCTGCAATTCGGCAACTTTTTTACGATCATACATACGCGTGTGTCTCCCGTGACAAAGGATGTGATTTGATTATACCTGTCCAACTCCGAATTAGCAGTGCTTATCAAACAATTTTCCCAAAAAACTCTGCCAGGCTCAGCTCGCGCAAGTCGGGTTTAATTTCTGGTATACTATGTCCGATTTATACAATAGGAATCGAATATGCCGCGTTTTGAAATAGATGTTGACCCCTGTGACCATATTACCGCTGACGCAATCGGGACTCCCGGTCAGCGTGTTTTTTATTTGCAAGCCTTCCAGGATGCCCGGACAGTAACGATCATCATTGAAAAAATCCAACTCCAATCGTTATCAGTGGGTATCGAGCAGTTCCTTGCTCAACTTTCCGAACAAAACCCTGACCTGCGCGAAGCATCGGCTGAGTACTCTCCCGAGCACATGCACATCAACCCCCCGCTGGAACCTGTCTTCCGCGCGGGCGAAATCGGTTTGGGCTATGACAAGGATCGTGATCTGGTAGTGCTGGTAACCCGCGAAATTCTACTGGATGGTGATGATCCTGAGGATGCCGCCGTGATCCGCTACTGGTGCACGCGTTCACAGGCCCGCGCCCTGGCGCGCTGGGGGGTGGAAGTTGTCAAACGCGGGCGACCGTTGTGTCCGCAGTGCGGCCAACCAATTGAGGCAGGTGGGCACTTCTGTCCAAAAAAGAACGGCTACCGGCACTAAGAACTTATTCGCCAGGAACCAAAGGATATCGGGGGCAACCCTGAGAAATCTTTCAAACCCCTTTGAAACCAACATCCCGAAGGTTTGTGCTGCAGGTTATACAACTTGCGGGGAACCTTCGGGATGTTTACAAAACAACCTATGGATCAAGAATTTCTACAAGAAGCTTTCACACATGGAACGATGGAACTCAAGGGACAATTTACACTTGGGTCGAATTACACATTCCTTGTAACAATAACGCATAAAGAACAGGAAATCCAGGCGGTGTACAAACCCCAAAAAGGGGAGCAGCCGCTCTGGGATTTCCCCGAGAATACGCTTACCGGAAGAGAGGTGGCAGCTTACCAGGTGAGCGAAGAATTGAACTGGGGGCTGGTGCCGTATACGATCTTCAGGGAAGAAGGCCCGTATGGGCCCGGATCGCTGCAGAGGTTCATTGAATACAACCCCAATTATCATTATTTCAATTTGAAACCAGCCGACAAGGAGCGTTTGCGTCCGGTGGCTTTATTTGACCATCTGACCAACAATGCCGATCGGAAAGGCAGCCACATCCTGTTTGAAAAATCAACAAAAAAACTATATGCCATCGATCACGGGCTATGCTTCAATGTAGATGATAAATTACGGACTGTGATCTGGGATTTTGCAGGGGAACCCCTGCCATCCGAATATCTGCCCAACTTAAAGAAGCTAGTCAGTCCCTCTTCCGCGTTGCAGCAGGCCTTGCAGCCATTTCTCAACCTGGATGAAATCGCTGCGCTGGCGCTGCGGGCTGAGACTCTGCTGTATGAAGGGACTTTTCCACTGCCACCTTCAGACCGGCGTTCATTTCCATATCCTCCCCTGTAAGTTGTCGGCCACCTACTGCTCGCAAAGTCATCGCATCATCAGATCATAAGGAAACAACATGCACTATAAACTCGCGCTGCTAGGTTTTGGAAATGTCGGACGGTCAACTGCAGAATTGCTATTGCGCAAAGAAACAGATTTAGAAGAAACGTATGGCATTACATTCAGTGTGACCGGCATTGCGACTGGTTCCCATGGAAGAGCCATCAACCCGCTCGGGTTGGATCTACCCAAAGTGCTGGAGGCCATTCAGAACGGGGAAAATCTTGAAGCTTTCAGCAGCCTGTCCAGTGCGGATTCGCTCGATTTCATTAAGAAATGTGGAGCCGATGTCTTGTTTGAGAACAGCCCGGTTAATTACGAAACCGGACAGCCCGCCATAGACCACCTGCGCTGCGCGCTCGAGCTAGGCATGTACGCCATTACCGCCAATAAAGGCCCGGTGGTGCATGCCTGGCGCGAACTAAAGGCGCTCGCAAAGTCCAAAGGGCGCGAGTTTTACCATGAATCGACTGTGATGGATGGCGCGCCAATTTTCTCGCTGTTCCGAAGCGCACTGCCTGCCGCGCGCTTGAACTCCTTTGAGGCAATTTTAAATTCAACCACCAACATGATCCTTTCGCGCATGGAAGCCGGCGGTTCCTTTGATGAGGCGGTCAGATACGCCCAGCAGATTGGCATTGCAGAAACGGATCCATCCGGTGATGTGGACGGCTGGGATGCAGCCATCAAAATCGCGGCCATCGCCACGGTACTGATGGATTTGCAGGTGAAGCCTGCGCAAATTGAGCGGGAAGGAATCAGGGGGATTACGCCAGAAATGATTCAGACCGCCAGTGAACAGGGCAAACGCTACAAGTTGATTTGCCGGGCCGCAAGGGATGGGGACAACTTCAAAGGAAAAGTCGCACCGGAGTTGGTGTCAAGCGCCTCACCATTTTATAGTGTAGACGGCACATCCTCCATCGTGAAGTTCAATACCGATGTACTGGGGGGGCTGACGATCATCGAAACTGACCCCGGGGCACATACCACCGCTTACGGATTGCTGGCCGATTTTATCAATGCTGTCACTAAAAAATAACTTCTCCCCACATTCTTTTCAATCTTACAATTCTCATACCAGCGGTTATATCAGGCGGTGCGATAGTAACCTACATCCACGGAGTAGACACGGCCTTTTTTGATAACCTGCCTGACCAGGTTGGTGCCAAAGCGGTAGCCCAGGTGACGGTAATCCGGTACCGAAAGTACCAGCAGGTCAGCCTGTTTGCCGGGTTCGATAGAGCCAACCTTGTCAGCCATGCGAATGGCCTGGGCCGCGTTGATCGTTGAGGCCGCGATTGCCTGGGCAGGGGTCAACTGCATGGCGCGGCAGGCCAGCGCAATGACAAACTGCATCGATTCATTCCAGGCTGTGCCCGGATTGCAATCCGTTGCCAGTGCCAGGATACAACCCGCATCCAGAAATTGATGCGCAGGGGTGTAATCATGCTCTGCCAGCCCAAAAGGCGTGCAGGGCAGAGATACAGCCACTGTTTCCGAAGCGCCGAGGGCCGCGATATCAGCGGCGGAAGTTTTGACCAGGTGATCAGCGGAAACCGCGCCCAATTCAACAGCCAGGCTGGCGCCGCCCAGGTTTTCGAACTCATCAGCGTGAATTTTAAGCGGAAAGCCAAGCTCCTGCGCGCGAGTCAGCACCTGACGGGAACGAGCCAGATCAAAGGCCGAATTTTCACAGAACACATCCACAAAAGGCAAAAGCCGCCCAGGCGCGTGAACTTCCCACCATTGTCTTAAAATTGGCAGCATGGTATCGCAGACCAGATCAACATAACCCTGCGGATTTTCCTGAAACTCGGGAGGAATGGCATGCGCACCCAGGAAGGTGAAGGCCAGGTCAAGACGGCTCTCTTCCTCAAGGGCCAGCAAAGCCTTGAACAGGCGCAATTCGGTGGCGGTTTGCAAACCGTAACCCGTTTTGGCCTCGACGGTGGTAGTTCCGTGTGAAAACATGCGGAACAAGCGTGAGCGGGTCTGGGCAATCAACGCTTCCATCCCGGCTGCGCGGGTGGCGCGAACGGTGGCATTGATCCCCTCCCCGGCAGCCAGTATATCCAGATAGCGGGCGCCTTCCAACCGCCGCTCAAATTCTTTAGCCCGATCCCCGCCCCAGATCACATGCGTGTGCGGATCAACGAAACCCGGCATGACCACGCAACCGAAAGCATCCAATGTGGGTTCTTGCGGATAAGCGGCGCGCAAATCAGCGGTTTTGCCAACCAGCATGATCTTTTCATCACGGATCAGCACCGCACCGTCTTCGATCAAACCCAGTTGACCCAGGCTGCGGCCGCGTTGTGGGCCGCCTGTGAGGGTCAGGAGTTGAGCAGCGGAATGTATGAGCATCACTATACCTGGCTTTATATTTGCGCTGCGGGGGAATTAGCTGGTGGGTCAAGTTCTAACAGAAGCTGGCGGGTGGAGCGCGCAATTTCCTGCACGGCCGCCTCAAAAATCGCATTGTTGGCGCGCGAAGGCTTGCGGTAGCCGCTGATCTTGCGGACATACTGCAGAGCAGCTTCGTAAATTTCCCGTTCAGCTGCCGGTTCGAGCCCAGCAGATCGCCTCAATTGTTTAATACTGCGGCACATGCTTAAATCCTTTCTCGAAAGATCAAAAAATTCTAAAAGAAGATTCCGTCTGGATGACGATAAACGGTTTAACGTGGCGGCCGATCCGGCAGCCGGGCAATGCGTGCCTGGCGCTGATATGTGCCTTGATCGGTCAGCACATGCACGATCAAACCGGCCACAGCCACAGTTCCACGGCTGCCAACTTCGGCCACATCGGTAGCGGTGATCTGGCGCCCATCCACGATGGTGACAGCCCCTGAGCCATACACGCTGATCCGGTCGTCATCTTCGACAATCGCGGCTGTATTTTCATCGATTCCCACACCCACCGCACCCGGATAAGTTGCCACGGCGTAGATCAGGCGGCCAAGCCGGTTACGCTTACGAAAGTGCTGATCAAAGATAAACCGGTCAGTGAAGCCCAGGCCCGGGATAAATTGCACGATATGTTCACGCGGGGTGGAACCGCCATGACCATAAGCTATCATCGTTTTTGAGAGAATCGCGGCCCCGGCGCTGGTACCGCCCACCAGGCAGCCGCGCTGGTACGCCGCGAGCAGTTCCTCTTCCAATGGAGTTCCACCGATCAAAACGGAGAGGCGCATCTGGGTACCGCCGGTAAAAAAGATACCACTCGCGCACCGGATCATTTCGATTTGCTCAGGTGTGCCCGCCTGATCACGCTGCTGAAAATCCAGGATTTTGGCTTCCCGAGCGCCCAATCGCAGGAACTGGTTGGCATAAATCCCACCCGTTTCAACCTGATCCGAAGCCTGCGGGAGAACCACCAGCCGGGCCTGCTCACCGCCCGCCCGGCGAAGAAATTCAGCTACCAGAGTAGGATTCTCCTGGTCGATCGCACCTCCAATCGCCATCAATGTTCGCATAAGCTCTCTCCGCGCAAAATTTTCAAAACCAAGTTCGTTCTTATTATATGCTTGAGAAAACAAATCAGCGGGAACCCATCGAGCAATTTGTTCAGTCCCGACAAACAGCCCTATTCTATAACACCGGTCTTCGATCACCTTTAACGACAGAGCCTTGTGGGTCAGGCAGTTATAGCGGCTGGTATAATCTGAGACATGAGCGACCCAAACAACCGCCCCATTGCTCCACAGGCCAAACCCGATGACCGGGTGGACACTGCCCTGCGCCCGCAGAAACTGGATGATCTGATTGGACAGGATCAGGTCAAGGAAAACCTCTCAATCCTGATCGCCGCTGCCCGCCAGCGCGGCGAATCACTGGATCATGTCCTGTTTTACGGCCCGCCTGGCCTGGGAAAAACCACGCTGGCCAATGTGCTTGCCAACGAAATGGGTGTAAACATTAAAACCACTTCCGGCCCGGCCATTGAGCGCGCTGGAGACCTGGCCGCCATTCTGACCAACCTGCGGGCTGGAGATATCCTGTTCATTGATGAAATCCACCGCCTGGGGCGCGCCGTTGAAGAAGTATTGTATCCAGCCATGGAAGATTTCGCCCTGGATATCGTGATCGGCAAAGGGCCATCAGCGCGTTCCATCCGATTGAAAATGCCGCGCTTTTCGGTAGTGGGAGCGACCACTCGTCTGGCGCTGGTGACCGCGCCGCTGCGAGCGCGCTTTGGGGCGGTTTACCGCATGGACTATTACGATGAAGAAGCTATGCGCAAGATTGTCAAACGCGCGGTTGGGTTATTGAAAGTAACTGCCGATGAAACCGGCATCAACGAAGTAGCCAAACGCGCGCGCGGCACGCCGCGCATCGCCCTGCGGCTGCTCAGACGGGTGCGTGATTTCGCCCAGGTGCGCGCCGATGGCGTCATCACCAGCGCAATCGCCTCCAGCGCACTCGACTTGCTGCAAGTTGACCCGCTTGGGCTGGATGATGTTGACCGGCGCGTACTGCGCGCCATCATCGAAAAATTCAACGGCGGGCCGGTTGGATTGAACACCATCGCCGCCTCCATCAGCGAAGAAGCCGATACCATCATGGATGTGGTTGAGCCATACCTGCTTCAGCTTGGCTTCCTGGATCGCACTCCACAGGGACGTATCGCCACCCGCACGGCCTACGCCCATCTGGGTTTCGCATACCCCGAAAACGGCGAACAGCCGCGTTTATTGTGAAATTGGAAAATCTGCCAGAAAAGTTCCGTCATGCTGCGTGAATTCACCCTCGAAACCCCAACAGGCAACCTGAACCTGGCAGAAGGGCCTGCCAGTGGGCCGCTGCTGATCTTGTTGCACGGCTTTACCAACCGCTGGCAAACTTTTCTGCCAATTCTCCCCTCCCTGGCAAATAAATGGCAAGTGCTGGCCTTTGATCATCGCGGGCACGGGCGTTCGGCCCGCGTTCCGGGTGGTTACACGGCGGCGGGGTTTTATGCGGATGCCGAAGCAGTGCTGCAATTTACACTGCGAACCTGGCCGCAAAACAGCCCGGTTGTCTTGCTGGGCCATTCCATGGGTGGGTCGCTGGCCCTGCACCTGGCGCAGAACTATCCGGATCAGGTGCGCGCAGTGATAACTGGCGATACATCGCTGGATCTGTCCATCCATGTGGAGGTAATGAACAGCCGCCGCAGCACCAAACTTTTCGGCCTGCGGCGCAAGCTGGCCGGGCACCCGGTGGAAGAACTCATCCGGCGCGGGCTAAGCGCTGAACAGGCCGAAGAAATGTCGCTGCTTGACCCGCGGGTCATGGATTATCATGCCGAAGGCCGGGTGCAAGAATTTTTCAACGATATTGAAGATGTGGATTTTGAAAAAATCCGCTGCCCGCTGCTGCTGACCCAGGCCAACCCCCAAAAAGGCGGCTTGCTGCAGGATACCGAAATAGAACCTGTGCTGGCAAAACATCCTCAATTCCATTTTCAAGGCTTTGACTGCGGCCATGACCTGCAAATCGAAAAAGGTCCGCAAGCGCCATTCTTCCAGACCGTCTTTGCATTTCTGGATCAAACGGAGAAAATTTGAAACCTTCCAGCGCGCCTTTCATCAAATATTTCACATATTTGGGATTGCTATGCGCAGGGCTATTCCTGCTTTCTGCCTGCGGCCGGTTTGATACCATCCCGTATGACCCATCCACCAGCCCGACTGCCTGGCTGACGATCCAGCCCTTTGTCGAATTCAAGCTGGCCGGTCAGAATATCATCCTGATGCAGCCCAGCACTACAGCCTTTGTCTATTTGCTCGGCCTGTTGACGGCGGGTCTCGGCTGTTATTTTCTGTTCAGACAGAACGGCCAGCGCGCGCGCCTGTGGTGGGGTGTCGCTCTGGTGTTATGGGGGCTGGGTGCCCTGTTGGCAGGCACGAGCTACGAAGCCTTCAGCTATGCCATCAAGTGCGCCGGACGGGAAACCTGCATCTGGACCAGTTGGTGGGAAATCCTGTATCTGATCGCAACGGTCTGGAGTTTTGACGCGATGATCCTGGCAGTGGCATATTCCAGCGCCAATGGCTGGCTTCGCCGCATCCTGGTGTTGTATGCCCTGCTAAACGGCCTGATCTACTTTGGTTTTGTAATGGCTGGCGCCTTTCTCCCGGTTAAATACTGGATCTCCTTCGATATGCTGATTGTAGTCTCCACACCCGGCATCCTGCTTTCTCTGCTGGTTAACGGATGGCGCTGGTTTAAAACCAGGGACTCGCTTGAATTGGCACTGCTGGGAACCTGGCTCTGGCTGGGGATCACCATCGCGGCCTACTTCCTTTATTACCTCTCCGGCCTGACCGGGGTTTTGTGGGCCAGGGGTTTCTGGTTTTCCGAAAACGATGTCTTGCACATCTTCTTGATCGCCTGGATGATTTACATCGGCTGGACAGTCGGCCCCCTGCTGAAAGATTATTCCTGATCACTTATGAAAACTTCCGATTTTGACTACCATCTGCCACCTGAGGCTATTGCCCAGACACCTGCCGAGCCACGCGATTCTTCACGACTGCTGGTGTTAAACCGCGCCTCAGGACAGATCGAACATAGAACCTTCAACGAGATTGGGGCATACCTGCGCCCGGGCGATCTGCTGGTGCTCAACCAGACTCGCGTTATCCCGGCCCG
>CAIWAX010000224.1 GCA_903910795.1 uncultured Anaerolineae bacterium | reverse complement strand
CTACCGCTATGCGCATGGGCGCGGCTCTTTAAACCACAAACCACCGCGAAGCTGGCCCACAGCTATCGGCACAAAAGACTTCCGAAGTCTTAAAGACTTCGGAAGTCTGGCCGGGCGCGACACAGCAAGGCATCGGTAGATTGCGGTAGGGCGCAGCGTCGCTGCGCCTATACGCACGGGCACGGCCCTTTAGCCACAAACCACCTCAAAGCTGGCCCAGAGCTTATCGGCGCAAAAGACTTCCGAAGTCTTTAAGACTTCGGAAGTCTGGCCGGGCGCGGACACGACGGGGCATCGGTTGATTGCGGTAGGGGCGGGTCTTACGTTCAAGCAAAGGATACCGGCCCGACGTGATCACGCCCGGCCTCGTGAATGGGTGGAGCTACCGCAGCAATTCCGCGACGGTCTGATCCCAATCCAGGGAACTGCGCGCCAGGCCGGCCTCAACCGTTTCGCGATCCATTTTCCAATCGTCAATCGTTAATTCCAGCACACGTTGGTCATCACTGGCCCAGGCCGGCTGCCGGCACGCCAAACCGATCAAATCCAGCGCCCGGTCAGGGCGCCCCTCGGCGTAAGCAAGGTAGCCAAAAAAGGTCATGGCCGTGACGGCGCGGGGCAGAATCCCCAACCGGAGCGCCATGCCCAAGCTCTCACGCAGCTTTTCACGCGCGGCAGCCAGTTCGCCAAATTCCATGTCAATGCTGGCCATATTGATCAAATATAGGGCAATATTTTGCTGTGCCCCAAGTTCGCGCGCCAGTTGCAGCGCCCCTCCGGTATATTGCCGCTGGGCAGCGACATCATGCTCCTCGTCTGCCAGGGCGCTCAAATTGTTGAGCGAAACCATCGTCCGCTCGCGGTTGCCAACCGCCACGGCGCGCTCATAGACTTCCAGGAAATAGCGTTTAGACTCTGCCATGTCAATTTGCAGCCAGACTGCGCCCAGGCGGTTGAGCGCAAACAATTCGCGGGTCACATCCCCCAGGGCGCGAGCCAGGGCCAGGCTTTCCTCAAGCGCAGTGCGCGCCTCATCCAATTTGCCGAGGCGATAATAGATATTGCCCAGGGCATATAACCCGCGGCACATGGTTAACCGATCATGGCTGGCCCGCGCCAGCGGCACAACTTCCAGCAGGATGGTTTGCGCCTCGCCATATTCGCCCAATTCGCATTTTATTTCGCCCAACAACGCCAAGGCCGCGGCCCGTTCGCTATCCGTCCCGGCAGCAGCCTGGGCCTGTTGAATGGCAGCATTCGCCGCGGGGAAGTCGCCCAGGCGGAAATGCGCCTCGGCCAGCGCGCGCCACCAGGCCGAGACACCCGCCTTCAAACCCAGCGCGCGCGTAAAAAACTGGACCGCATCCACAAACGCGCTGACCGGCAGAGCCTGGTATCCGGCCTCGCCCCAGCGGGAGGCCGCTTCATCCATCTGCCCGGCTTGCTGGTAATGCTGCGCCAGTTCCACCAGGTATTCATTGCGGCGCGCGCCGCAAATTGATTCCAACCAGCGCGCGGCCCGCGCATGCAAGGCC
The DNA here is from genome assembly GCA_903910795.1 of uncultured Anaerolineae bacterium. Classification (GTDB taxonomy): domain Bacteria; phylum Chloroflexota; class Anaerolineae; order Anaerolineales; family Villigracilaceae; genus UBA5195. The sequence goes on along the minus strand of CAIWAX010000224.1, from coordinate 4,590 downwards.
GGACGGTCACGCTTCAGGATGCTTTCATAGGCCACATCCCGCAGCAGGGCGTGTTTAAAACGATATTCGCTGCTGTCTGCAAAGGAGGAAGAAGGCAGCCGGAAGAGCAATTCACGATCCTGGGCTTTGTCCAGGCAGGCGCGCACCTGTGAGAGCGGCGTACCGGCCGGCGCGATGGCCTGCACCGCGCCATCCCAGAAGGTGCGTCCCATCAGCGCAGCCTGCTGCAGCACCGCGCGTTCGGCCGCCGGCAGGCTGTCCATGCGCGCCTGCAGCACGCCCACCAGGGTCGGAGGCACGCGCAGCCTGGGGATGCGCTCGACATTGACATGCCAGATGGTTTCGTCAGGCTGAATGACCTGCTCATCGATCAACATCTTGATCAGCTCTTCCATATAAAACGGGTTACCGTCCGCCTGCCTGACAACCAGGTCGCGCAGTTCAACCGGCAGATCGGCGACATAGCGCAAAATATCGTTCACCAGCCGGGCACTGTCACCGGCAGCCAGGGGCTTCAGATCAATACGCTTTTGCGCGACCAGTTTCCAGGAGGGATAGCGTTCGAACAGGGTTGGGCGGGTATTGCCCACCAGCAGCAGCGCCGTGGCGGGCGGCAAATTGCCGATCACATGCCGCAGCATATCCAGCGAGGCCTGGTCGGCCCAATGCAGATCATCCAGCAGGATGACTACCGGGGAGGCCTGGGTGATGGCGCTGAAAAACTGCGTCATAAAATTCAGCGCCAGGGTGCGGATTTGAAGCGGGTCCGTCAGCAAGCCGCGCACATGCGGGCTGGCCGAGAAATCCCAGCCCAGGAGGTGCCCGATGAAGTGTGCTTTTTCCTGCGCATGAGGATCAGCGGGGTTTAGTTTACTGAAACCCTGCTCCAGCTTTGCGCGGGCGGCCTCCAGGCTGTCACTCTCCTGGATTTCGAAACGAAAGGCAAACAGGCTCCGAATCAGGGCATAGGGCGCGGCGGCTGAACTGGGTGTGGCCCGGCCCATAAACAGCCGGTACGTCACGGGGGATAGCTCCGCCCAGGCCAGAAACTCCTGCAGCAAACGCGATTTTCCGATGCCGGCTTCGGCCACAATGGTGAGCGCCTGGACTGCCGCAGGTTGGGCGACACAGGCGTTGAAGGCATTTTGTAACTGCGCCAACTCAGCATCCCGCCCGATCAGGTGGGTCTCGATGCCTTCCACGCCGCGTGTGCGCATGTAGAAGGCGCGCGGCTTGGCGCGCTGAACAGCGTAGGTTTGAAGCGGTTCGGATTTGCCCTTGACCTTTAAGAGCGGGCGGCTGTGCACATCGAAGAGCCCGCGTACCTGGCTGTAGGTGGCCTGCGAAATCAGGATGCCGCCCACCGGCGCGGCATGTTCAAGCCGCGAAGCCAGGTTGACGGTGTCCCCGATGGCGGTGAATTCGCTGTTCGAGCCGATTTCCCCGAGCAAGACCGGGCCGGTGTTCAAGCCGATACGCATACGGATGGGCAGTCTGTGCGCTTTTTTAAAGGCGGGCAGGAAGGCTTGCATTGCCAGGGCCGCCAGGATGGCCTGTTCGGCATCATCTTCGCGGGACTCTTTCACCCCCCACAAGGCCATGACTGAATCGCCGATATGTTTGTCGACCTGGCCATGGTGCGCGATGATCGCGTTATCGATTTGCTCCCAGAGCAAATTCATGGTGTTGAGCAGATCCTCGGCATCCATTTTTTCCGAAATCGAAGTGAAGCGCGAAACATCCGCGAACAGGACGGTGATCTGTTTGCGCTGGTCAGCGCTGGGGATGGCGGCGCTGGCGCGCAGGCTGGCAAGTCTTTCGCGCAGCGGCACCAGCAAGGCATCCACAACGGCATCACTCAACAACTGTCGTTGTGATTCCAGCGCGGCAATGCCTTGCTCCAGTTTTTCGATCTCGTTCATCCGGTCTCCAGCCATGAGTTTACCGCGACTGCCTGAGCATGTCGAGCGGGTTGGGTTCAAAATTTGGCGCTACCGTTTTAACCGGGAAAACCCTTTTAAACACAAACGTTACCATTCAACCATCAGCGCGCTGCACCCTGCGAATGTAACTGTTGCTGAAGCTCGGCGAGCACATCCTCGGGCAGGTCGAAGAGGCCCAACTGGCCTTTGATCGGGATGGGCTGCGGCAGCGGGCGGGGATTTTCGAGGATGAACCCGAACGAATCGGGGCTCCACCAGTCGGTGACCTGTTCAACCTGGATGGTGGGGTGGTCGGTGCCGAGCAGGCCGTCGGCGGTCTTGCAGACGAAGTAATTGAAATCGACCACGCCCAGCACCGCGCCGTTGACCTGGCAGAGTTCCTCGGGGAAGGCGACGTGCAGGCGCCGGCACATGACGCGCATGGTTTCCCACCATTTGATGGTATCCGGATATTTGGAGGCGCAGATCGCCAGCGGGCCAACGCGGCCTTTGGGCGCCCAGGAGCGGTTCTCGATATTTTTGATACCGGCGATGATCAGCCCGGCGTAGGGTTGTTTGATGGACAGGGCTTTCATGGGGGAGTCTCCTGGCAGAAAAAGATGAAAATATGGCAATAGGCTGGCTTACGCCAGGTGTGGCGGCTACCAATGACTATACTGAGCAATTTTTCCAGTTCAGCCCCCAAAGAGCTGCAGCATCTCTTTGAGGAGGTGGCGGTTGTATCGTTGGAATTGGGTCAGGCTCTGCGACATGGCCAACAGCAGGCTTAAGGTAATGGTTGTGGTGGCGATGATGAAAACCAGGGTCATAAAAATACGCTGCCGGTAGGGTTTGCCCCGCAGGGCATGGTAGCCCTCGAAAACGCCCAGGATCGAAAACAGCATCAAGGATGGCATGAAATCCGCGAGGAAACGCATCGCCAGGTTGAAGTAAAGCAGCAGCGCGGCGAAGGTTAACAGTGTACACAGACCCACGCATAAAGATACCCACAGCAGCGCTTCCCGGGGGCGGTCGGTGGGCGACAAGCTCTTTCCGCGGATTTTGCCGGAGAGTGTAGCGAGCGTGTTCCAGGCTGGAACAGCCGCGAAATAGACAAACGGCACACAGAACAAGACACCTGTGATGTTTTCGGAATGATAGTAAAGAACCTGTCCAAAATCCAGCACCGAGGGGAACTTGCCAGGCAGGGCCTGAAGAAATGGAAAGGTCTGCTGAACAGCAAATGGATTGATTAGAAAGACCCACAGGCTGGCGAAAAAGTGGTTGAGCGAAAAAGTCCTGGCGATGTCCTTGTTCAGGTTGAGAAACGTCACGGTGTACCGCAGGCCAGTCTCGAAGATGGAGCCAAAACGCGCCCAGTTATACCAGCCATAAAGGCCCACCCCGAATGCCAGCGGCAGACTCAGTAGAATGGCCCTGGGCAGACTCTTGAGCGGTTGTTTTTTGTCAAAATCATTCCGCAGGCTCCATAGAAGAATGATAAGAGTCGAAGAGACCGCCGGAACCAGTAAGATTGTGCGAGTTCCGGCGGCTAACATCCAAAAAGTCACCGCCAGGAGCGGCTTGTACAGGGAGGTCGATTGGCCTTCAAAGGCTGAAATCGCAAAGTATAGCCCCCCCACCAGGAAAAACTGCCCACCCAGGATGGTGGCTTCATAGATGGCAGCGGTTCCCAGCATCCAGGGCAAGGGGCAAACCAGCCCAATTGCCAGGATGCAAATGAGTACCAGTGAAACGGGGGCTTCCGGGTAAAACTTGCGCTGGAGTTTGAGGATGACGAGGATGGAAAAAATGAGCAGCCCGATCAGAAAGGCAAACGCTACGTATTGATCCGCGATGACAGCGCTGTAAAATAGCTTGATAAGCGCCAGCAGCACAGCCGGAACCGGCCCCCAGTATAGATAGAGCCTGCCATTGAACAGAGCCAAATCCCAGACCGAGTCGGCGGATTTTTTGGCTGCGGGGATCGCGTTGCGGGCATCCGGATCGTATGGGTCAGGCAGGGAAAGCAGCGCGGGCGAGAGAGGCGGTTCGTTATGCAGATAGACATCCCCTGCTCGAAAGCCTGCCCCTAGGCTGTCATAATCCCGGCTAATTTCGGGCCAGACTGTCCAGAGCCCACGGCTGATAAAAAAAACATAGATGACGCCAATCAACAAACCGCTCAAGACCGTTAGCATCACCAGTCGCCGGTTCCAGAGCGCGGTCATCCAGCCGGGCAAACTGGAAGGCCGCCAGGCTGGCAGCCGGTGGAATATCCGGCCTTTAAATTGAAACAAAGCTGCGAGGACAAACAGGGAAAGGCCGCCAAGCAGCACAGCATAGCGCCTGGCGCCCCATCCGGGATTGTTGTCCAGGCCTAATTGGTGAGCAAATAGCGCGAACCCGCACAGCAGCAAGCCAATGACCATCAAAGCGAGGGCAACCCGGGTTCTTTTCACACAACCTCGCATGGGTTTCGCGGATGGGCAATTCGCATGGGCCGCTTTTCTTTCTGTGCGGCCCGGGCATCTATTGCAGTTTGTTTGAGGAAATAGTACATTCTTACGCTCCAACTCTTGATGGTTGATTCTACAACAGAATTGGGATTCGGGGCGGCTGGGAAAAAAGACTTCCGAAGTCTTCCCGACTTCGGAAGTCTGGCCGG
>CAIWAX010000223.1 GCA_903910795.1 uncultured Anaerolineae bacterium | reverse complement strand
CCGGCCAGACTTCCGAAGTCTTTAAGACTTCGGAAGTCTTTTGTGCCGATAGCTCCGGGCCAGCTTCGCGGTGGTTTGTGGTTTAATCGGGCCGCGCCCCTACCGCAAACAACCGATGCCCCGCCGTGTCCGCGCCCGGCCAGACTTCCGAAGTCTTTAAGACTTCGGAAGTCTTTTGTGCCGATAGGCCCGGGCCAGCTTTGAGGTGGTTTGTGGTTTAAAGGGCCGTGCCCCTACGCCACCATCACGCGCCCGATCGGCGGTAGGGGTGGGTCTTTCGTGATAGCCAGGATTTCCTGCCTTGCGTGACCACGCCGGGCCAGGGGCCATTGCCTGCATGCAAGGCATTGCGCCCTTACCGCAACCATCCACGTACCCGGCCGAGGTGGTTCTATGCCATTGGCAGCCGGATCGTGAAACGGCTGCCCTGATTTTTGCCCGCGCTGTCCGCCTGCACCTGCCCGCCGTGCGCCTCAACAATCGCCTTGACAATCGCCAGCCCCAGCCCGGTGCCGCCGGTGTCACGGCTGCGGGATTTGTCGGCGCGGTAGAACCGGTCAAAGACCGCCGGGAGCTGCCCGGGTTCCAGGCCCTCGCCGGTATCCTGCACCGCAAGTACCAGCCAGCCCGCGCCCGACTCAGCGCTGAGGCTGATTTTCCCACCGGCCGGGGTGTGCCGCAGCGCGTTCGAGAGCAGGTTGAACAACACCTGCCGGAGCCTGAACGGGTCCAGCGTACATGCCGGCAGGCGGGGGACGTTGTCAACCAGGCTGACACCCTTTTCAACCGCCAGCGGTTCCAGGGCCTGCAGCGTCTCGGCCGCCAGCGCCTTCAGATCGGTGGGCATTTTTTCCAGCGGCAGTTGACCTGATTCAGCCAGCGAGAGTTCGCGCAAATCGTTGACCAGCCGGATCAGGTGGCGGGTCTGCGTGTATAAATTGGCAATCTCGGCCTGGTCAAGCGGCACCACCTCATCCAGTGCGGCGCGCAAATTGCCTTCCAGGACGGTCAGCGGCGTGCGCAGTTCGTGCGAGACATCCGCCATCAGGTTGGTGCGCAGGGTTTCGGCATGTTCCAGGTTGGCAGCCATTTTATTAAAGGTTTCGCCCAGCTCGCGGGTTTCCTGGCTGCCGCTGACCGGCACGCGTACATCCAGCTCACCTTTGCCCAGGCGCAGGGCTGCCCTGGCGATGCCCGAGACCGGTGCGCTGATCACCCGCCCGATCAAGATTCCGCCAGCCGTCCCAACCAGGATGGAAAAGGCCATGAACTCCAGCAGGCGGCGCTGGATTTCGGCGGGTGGGGCCGAGTTCATCGGGTCGCTGTCAACGGCCTGAGGCGCGCCTTGATCCAGGCTGATCGACAGGAACTGCAAGAAGAACATAAAGAACAGCACAGCGCTGATCATCAGGCTGAGACGCACCCACAGACGATTCATTTTTGATCTCCCGTCAGGCGGTAGCCAACGCCGTAGACCGTCTGGATGTAAGATGGGTTGTCGGGATCGGGCTCAATTTTGCGGCGCAGGTTGCGGATATGGGTATCCAGCGCGCGCCCCAGGCCCTCGTAGGCATACCCGACTGCTTTTTCGAGCAAATCGTCGCGCGTCAGGGTGTAGCCCGGGTTGCTCAGAAAGGTTTCGAGCAGGTTGAATTCGGTGCGGGTCAGGTCAACCGGCGCAGAATCAACCGTCAGCGTGTGCTGATCCAGGTCCAGGCGCAGCCCGCCGCAGGTCAGGATGTGCGGCGCGGCGTTGGGCGATTGGTCGAGCCGCACGCGGCGCAGCAGCGACTTGACGCGCGCCACCACCTCGCGCGCGTTGAACGGCTTGGTGATGTAGTCATCCGCGCCCAGTTCCAGCCCGACGATTTTGTCGGTGTCCTCCACGCGCGCGGTCAGCATGATGATCGGCGTGGCGGCCAGGGATTTGTCGGCGCGCACCAGGTTGGTGACCTCATGCCCATCGCGCCCGGGCATCATTACATCCAGGATCACAAGGTCGGGACGCTCGCGGCGCAGGATTTGCAGCGCCATCTCGCCGTCATAGGCGGGCAGCACCTGGTAGCCGGATAGCTCCAGGTAGGCGGTCAATACTTTTACGATGGAGCGATCGTCATCGACGACAAGAATACGTTGGGCCATGCGGGGTCATCCTATTTTCGGGTTTCAGTATCTGTATGGTAGCACACCAATCTCAAGAAAATCTGAAGAATTCCTGCAAAACCTGTAGAAAATCAACAGGTTAACTTCAGATTTTCTACAGAAAGGTTTGTGATAATTCAAACAATACTAAATACAGGAGATATAGACTTGTTCACAAAAACGTTACCAAAAATTAGCTTATTCGCCCTGGCTGTCCTGCTGGTCGTCGTTTCCAGCGGCTGCGCGGGCGCGCCGGGCTCCTCGAGCAATTTTGTTTCGATCGCCCCTACCTATAAAGACCTGGCTTATGCCACGCAGTCATCCGCCCAAAAACTGGATTTGTACATTCCCAGCACCGGCAGCGGCCCCTTCCCGCTGGTGGTCATGATTCACGGCGGGGCCTTCATGTTCGGTGACAAGACCGACGGCGGCGGCCTGGCGGGTGTGGATCAGATCGTGGCCGCGGGTTACGCAGTTGCCAGTATCAATTACCGGCTGAGTGGCGAGGCCCTCTACCCGGCCCAGATCAACGATGTCAAGGCTGCCGTGCGCTTCCTGCGTGCCAATGCCGGTAAATACAACCTCAACCCGGCCAAATTCGCGGCTTTTGGGGCTTCGGCGGGTGCCAATCTGGCCTCGCAGCTTGGCGTGACCTGCGGGGTGGCTGAATTGGAAGGCGCATCCCTGGGCAATGCCGATCAATCCAGTTGTGTGCAGGCTGTGGTGGATTGGTTTGGCCCGATTGATTTCCTGAAAATGGACGCGCAGTTTGCCGGGACGAGCTGCCCTGTCACGCATAACGATGCCAGCTCGCCTGAATCCAAGCTGGTTGGCGCGGCCATCCAGACTGTGCCTGAGAAGGTCAAGCTGACCAACCCGATGAATTACATCAGCGCCGATGATCCGGCCTTCTTCATTGAAAATGGCACGGCTGACTGTAATGTCCCGCCCGCCCAGGATAAGAACTTCGCCGATGCTCTCAGTGCCGTGATCGGCGCGGACAAGGTCACTTACAAATCACTGGACGGGGCGGGTCACGGCGGCAGCCAGTTTGAAACCGCCGATAACCTCAAGCTGCTGACCACTTTTCTGGACAAGTACCTGAAATAAGGACGCCCCGCCTGTCTGCACAAAATGCACACAATATCTTCAGTTTATTCACAGCCTGACTTGTGATAATACGCACAATAAAAGCATAAAGGAGTTTTCGATGAAACATAGAACCATATCCATCTTCCTGTTGGCGGCGCTGGCGCTGCCCCTGCTGGCGGGCTGCGCCAGCACCCCTCCGGCCACATCATCACCGGCCGCGACCGCCGTGAGCGTCACGCAACCGGCCGCGACCGCCGTGAGCGCCCCCGCCGCGTCCACCGCCGTGAGCGCGACAGCCCCGGCGGCCCAGCCGGCCGTCGCTGCGGCCACCCTGGCTGCTTATGCCAAAGTGCTGAGCTTCAATAACGCGGCCTGGAAGTTTGACGCCGCCAACAATGTCTACTGGCAGATCGGCTTGCAGTACAGCCTGACCCCCGAGACCAAAGATTATGAAACCCTCGGCATTTACGTCCCCGGCGCGTACCTGACGGCCAAGGACAATGGCGATGGGACCTATACCGCCGCGCTCAACCCGTCCGGCAGCCTGAACGGGTTTACAGCCAAAACCGCCCCCATGGTCTACCCGGTCAGCACCCCCGGTTATTCGGCCCAGAAGGCGCCAACTGCCTACAACTATGACGATGTTTCCAGCTATTTGAAGGCCGGTTTCATCTATGTCTATCCCGGTATGCGCGGAAAAGCCAACGGCTATGATGCCAACAAAAAACTGACCTACAGCGGCGGCGCGCCCTGGGGCGTCACGGATCTCAAAGCGGCTGTGCGCTATATCCGCTACAACCAGGCGGTTTTGCCCGGCAACACCGCCAGCATGTTCGTCTTCGGCATGAGCGGCGGCGGAGCGCAGAGCTCGGTCATGGGCGCCTCTGGCGACAGCCCGCTGTATACCCCGTACCTCCAATCCATCGGCGCGGCCATGGCGGATGCCAACGGCGCTCCGCTCAGCGATGCCATCAGCGGCGTCATGGCCTGGTGCCCCATCACCAGCCTGGATTATGCCGATGAAGCCTATGAATGGAATATGGGCCAGTATGTCAGCACCGGCACCCGCGCCACTACCACCTGGACTTCGGCGCTCTCCAAAGACCTGGCCTCGGCCTATGCGGACTATATCAACAAGCTGGGGTTGAAAGATCAAAACGGCAGCGCGCTGCTGCTGGAAAGCTCTTCAACCGGCATCTATACCTCCGGCAGCTATGCCGCCTATTTGAAGACCAGCATTGAACAATCCCTGAATAATTTCCTGGCAGATACAAAATTCCCGTACACCGCCACTTCCGGCGGCTTCCCGGGCGGCGGCCCGCAGGGCGGCGCGCCCGCTGACGGAGGCCCGCAGGGCGGCCCACCCCCCGATGGCACGCCCCAGGCTGGCGACATGCCGGCTGGCGGCCCGCCCGCTGGCGCCACGCAAACCTCCACCACCTATCAAACCGTCCAGGATTACATCGCCTCCCTGAATAAGGATAGCCAGTGGGTTACCTACAATGCGGCCACCAATACGGCCAGCATCTCCAGTGTCGCGGATTTTGTCACCCACCTCAAGACACCCTCCAAGAGTGTCGCCGCCTTCGATAGTCTGGATCGCGCTCAGGCTGAAAACGATGCCTTTGGCAATGACACCAGCGATGCCCTGCACTTTGACCCCTTTCTGGCTGACCTGTTAGCCAAAAACCAGAAAACCTACGCCGCCTTTTCTGATTGGAAAGCTGATTATGTCGCTGCCTATGCCACTGATCTGAAAGCGGTTGACAAATTAGGCAACGGGATGCAGTACCGCATGAATATGTATAATCCGATGTACTACCTGCTGGCCTATTATGGCGGATACAAATCCTCCACCCCGGCCGCCCACTGGCGCATCAATACCGGCATCGACCAGGGCGACACCGCCAACACGGTTGAGATGAACCTGGCCCTGGCCCTGCAAAGCTACCAGGGCGTCAAGGATGTCTCCTTCACCACCGTCTGGGATCAGCGGCATGTTGAAGCGGAACGCACCGGCGACAGCACCGCCAACTTTATCGCCTGGGTGACCAGTACTGTAAAGAAATAACATCACCCCAACTTCCACACCCCCTTCCAATTCGGTCAACACACCGTGGAAGGGGTGTTTTTTTACACCCCGCAAACTCTTAACCTGCATTAAGGGATGTTCATCCGGCTGTCATGCAGCGGGATTATCATACGGGTACATTCTCCTCCAAATGTACAAACCGCCGACAAGCTCTGGGCCAGCTTTGAGGCGGTTTGGCTTTTAATGGGTCTGTGTTCCAGGGTGAAGCGCATGTGCGTGGGTGTAGGGGCGCAGCGCTGATCGATCATATTTGACGTTTGAGCCCATCCGGGGGTATATTTACCCTGTTCTGCTTACTTGAAAAGTCACACGCTCAGGAGACCTCATGAAAATCATTCTAAAACAAGTTCCCATGCCCCGCTTCGAATCCCCGGAAGAAATTCCGACTATCCCGGCCTACGAATACGAAACCAGACTCACCAACCTGTACCAGTCCGCTGGCGCCGATTGGGTGCTGGTCTATGCCGACCGCGAACATGCCGCCAACCTCACCTGGCTGATCAATTATGACCCGCGCTTTGAGGAGGCCCTGCTGGTGCTGGGCTCCGGCGGCAAACGCACCCTGATCGTGGGCAACGAAGGCCTGGGCTATCTGCCGGTTGTGCGCGTCCCAGTGGATGTGGAACTGTGCCAGACCTTCAGCCTCAACTCGCAGCCGCGCGCCACCGCTGCCCGCCTGAAGGACGTGCTTGCCAAAATCGGGCTGCGCGCCGGTCAATCCGCCAGCCTGGTGGGCTGGAAATACCTGGAACCCGAGGAGACCGACACACCCAACGCCCCGGCCTACTTTCCGGCCTTCTTTGTAGATGTGGTGCGTGGCCTGCTGGGGCCCGCCGCCCGCCTGGTGGACGGCACCGCCCTGGTGATGCACCCGAATGTCGGCCTGCGCAATATCAACACCGCCGACCAGATCGCCGCCTTTGAGTGGGCCGCCCGCACGGCGTCCGCCGCGGTCTTCAACATCCTGCGGAGCGCCCGCCCGGGCATGAGCGAGATGCAGGCCATCAGCCGCATGAACTACGCCGGACAGCCGCTCAGCATGCACCCCATCTTCGTTTCGGGCAAAGGCGAGATCAACGGCCTGCGCAGCGCCAGCAGCAAGCTGATCGAATACGGCGACGGCGTTTCCACCGGGCTGGGCTATTGGGGCAGCCTCTCCTGCCGGGCCGGCATGTTGCTCGGCCAGCCGGATGAGGATTTCTTCCAGAACATCGCCGCACCCTATTTCAGCGCAGTGACGGCCTGGCACCAGACCATGCGCATCGGCGCGACCGGTGGCGAGGTCTTCCAGGCTGTTTCGGCGGGCTTTGGCGACAGCGGGCTGCGCTCCATGCTCAACCCCGGCCACCTGACCTCTTACGAGGAGTGGACCAGCTCGCCCATCCGCCCCGACAGCCCGGAGAAAATCCGCTCGGGCATGGTCTTCCAGGTTGATATCATCCCCACGCCGCTGCCCGCTGGCAAGCAGATGAACTGCGAGGATACGGTGGCCATCGCGGACGCTTCCTTGCGCGCCGAGCTGAGCACGCGCTTCCCCGAGCTGTGGGCGCGTGTGCAGGCCCGCCGCGCCCTGATGACGGCCCTGGGCATCCATCCGGCCGGCGAAATTCTACCGCTGACGGATGCGACCGCCTACCTGCCGCCCTTCTGGCTGGCCAGTGACCTGGTCTGCGCCGTTTCAAAGGAGGCCTGATGGAACCGGTCATTCTGGTACACGGTGGGGCTGGCAATGATTTTGATGAGCGCGTCCCGCAGTTCCGCGCCGGGGTGGAGCGCGCCGCGCAGGCCGGGTGGGCTGTGCTGCGCGCGGGCGGCAAGGCCCTGGATGCCGCCGAGGCGGCGGTGCGCGTGTTGGAAGACGACCCAACCTATGACGCCGGGCATGGTTCCTTCCTGAACGCCAACAACGAAGTCGAGATGGATGCGATGGTCATGGAAGGCGCGCGGCTGGGTTACGGCGCGGTGGCGGGTATTCAGCGCGTCGCCAACCCGGTCAGCGTGGCGCGCATGGTCATGGAACGCACCTCCCATTCGCTGGTGGTGGGCGCCGGGGCCGAGCAGTTGGCGCGCTCCTTTGGCGTGCCGGTCTGCCCGATGGAAGAGCTGGTGGCGGGCAGCAGCACGCATCTGCTGCGCCCCGAAGACCGCGTCTTCCGGGCCGATAAGGCGGGTGACACCGTCGGCGCGATTGCCCTGGACGCGGACGGCCTGCTGGCGGTGGCCGTCTCCACCGGCGGCACCGCCGGGAAGCTGCCCGGCCGGGTGGGCGACAGCCCGCTGATCGGCTGCGGCGCCTATGCCGATAACAGCCTGGGCGCAGCGGCCGCCACCGGTCACGGCGAGGCCCTCATGAAAATCCTGTTTAGCAAGACCGCCTGTGACCTGCTCGGCAGTGGTCTGGCAGCCCAACAAGCCGCCGAGCAAGTGCTGGAACTGCTCTCGCGGCGCACCGGCCCGCGCGAAGCCGGTGTCATCCTGCTCAGCCCCAGCGGAGAAGTCGGCAGCGCCTTCAGTACCCATCACATGGCGCACGCCTGCATCAGCGTCCATGGCATGTGGGTGAGGGATTAGCGCGGGGGGCGTGCCGTACTGATATTCCGGATCAGGCCGGGTCATATACGGAAACTATCCGTTTATGACCCGCTTGGCCGGTTCGATAAAAAAGGTTACTACTCAGCCCATCAGTCACAAGTTAAGCAAATTTGCATTCTGCCAGGCTGGCTTTTCGGCCATTTTTGGCAAGTGCTTCACCACAAAGGTCACGAAGTCACACGAAGGAAATCCTTTTCTTTGTGTTTTCCTTCGTGGCCGTGGTGTCCTTTGTGGTGAAAGCTCTCCGCGAAGCCTCAGGCCAACCGCCAGCGCAGGCAAGCAGGCCCAATCTGGGCCAAAAATTGGGAGATTATGCTCTTGACGGGTCTAAAAAAACCTTACCTTGTGACTGATAGGGTTAAGAGTCATATCGCCGCATGTAGTAGAATATAAAAATCATTATGGCCCAAGGAGATACAAAATTTTGGAACCCGCTACATTTAGTCCAGACGACACTCTTATCCTTTGCAGCAGGGATGCTGGTAATGAAGAGCTTGAAGTTTCTTATCGTGGCCCTCTCGGGACAGATCGCTCAGTTGTCTTTAATGTCAAGTCAGGTATGCAGTTTTTCGGTACTTACAAAATAGCTCAGGAAACTAGAAAATGACCCAAAAACAGCTTGAAAATGGAGATTCTCATAGCATCCCTGAAAATGACACTCGAAATGAGCGCAATGTTCAGGTTATGACCAATCAGGTCCTGCCGCTTGAAGTGATCGGTCTGACCAAAAAGTTCGGTGATTTTACCGCCGTCAATCACGTTTCCTTTACCGTGCAGCCCGGCGAGGTGATCGGTTACCTGGGCCCCAACGGCAGCGGCAAGACCACCACCATCCGCATGTTGTGCGGGTTGATCATCCCAACCGAGGGCACCGCCAGGGTCATGGGCATCGATGTAGCCAAGTACCCCGAAAAAGTCAAGACCCAGATCGGCTACATGTCGCAGAAATTCGCCCTGTACGATGATCTGACCGTGTTGGAAAACCTGCAATTTTACGCGGGCGTCTACGATGTGCCGCAAGCTGAAGAAGCCGGGCGGATTAAGGAAGTGCTGCAAATGGCCGGGCTGACAGGCCGCGAAAATCTCAGAACCGGTGAAATCTCGGGCGGTTGGCGTCAGCGCCTGGCCCTGGGCTGCGCTTTGGTGCACAAACCACCGCTGCTGTTCCTGGATGAGCCCACCAGTGGTGTCGACCCGGTGGCGCGCCGCGAATTCTGGGATTTGATCTACCAACTGGCGCACGAGGGCACCACCATCTTTATTACCACCCACTATATGGATGAGGCCGAGCATTGCAACCAGGTGGCTTTCATGTACCGTGGCAAGCTGCTGGCGCATGACACCCCGGAGGCCTTGAAGCACACGTATCTGAAGGGCGCCGCCTGGGATCTGGATGTGACCCCGCTGCTGGAAGCCGTTGAAGTCCTGGGAAAAATGGAAGGCGTGGCCCAGGCCAGTCTGCACGGCGACCGCGCGCACGTCATCATCAAGCCCGAGGTTTGGACGCCCGAGAAGCTGAGCGCCGCGTTGACCGAGAAGGGCCTGAAGGTCAACTCGGTCGAGACCGTTTTGTCCACGCTGGAGGATGTCTTTACCCTGCTGGCACACGGCATCTAATCGGACACTTTAAAGCACAGGTTGTGCCCCTCCCCCAATCAGCTAATTTACTTTTTCTGCGCTCCGTGCTACTCTTGTAGGGAGGAGAGCAACACAGATGAAGAAAATAAGCCTGTTAATCGCTTTTGTCTGGCTGACGGCGGCCTGCGTCATGCCGTTTTTTGTACCGGCCAGCCCGCCCGTGCCCACGGTTAGCGAGACCCCCAGCGCCACATGGACGCTCACACCGACCGTCACCGCCACGCCGACGTTGTACCCCAGCATCACACCCGGTCTCACGAACCCCAGCGGGGCGAGCCCGACACCCACCTACCCGCCGGAAGGCTTTGGCCCGTCCGACTTCCCGGCGAGTATCGACCCGCTGACCGGGCTGCAGGCGGCTGACCCAACCTTGCTGGAGCGCCGCCCGCTGCTGGTCAAAGTCGCCAACCTGCCGCGCGTTTACCGCCCACAGTGGGGGCTGTCACTGGCCGACCAGGTTTTTGAGTATTACATCGAAGAAGGCACCACGCGTTTCGCGGCCCTGTTCCTCGGGCAGGATGCCAGCATGGTTGGCCCGGTGCGCTCGGCGCGCCTGTTCGATCATCACTTGATGAATATGTTCAGGGCGGATTTCGCGTTTGCCTCGGCCGATTACCGCGTGCGCAACCTGCTTTTCAACCAGTCCTACTCCGACCGGCTGATTATTGAGTCGAGCTGCCCGCCGATGTGCCGCTGGGAACCGAAGAGCGCCGATTACCTGATGGCCGACACCGCCGGGCTGACGACGCTGATTAACCAGCGCAGTGTGCCGGGCGGCAACGGGCGCCAGAATCTGGACGGTTTTGCCTTTAACCCGCACAGCCCCGGCTCGGGAACACCCGCCCCGCGCCTGTATATCCGTTACTCCTCCGCCATTTATAACCGCTGGGATTACAACGCCGCCACGGGCAAATATGAGCGCTCATCCGATACGCAGGATGATTTTCAGAACGGGGCAAACGAGGTTTACGCGCCGTTGACCGACCGGCTGACCGGCCAGGCGATCAGCGCCGATAATGTGGTGGTGCTGTTTGTGCGCCACCAGTATTTTAAGAAAAAACCGGAGATTGTCGATATTGTGCTATCGGGGCCCGATAATGCCTACCTCTTCCGGGATGGACAGCTCTTCCTCTTAAAGTGGTACCGCAACGCGCTCGACCGCACTTTCATTCTGGCCGGCCCAGATGGGAAGACCTTCCCACTCAAACCGGGCAATACCTGGTTTGAGGTAGTTGGCACCAGCAGCCAGGTGCAGGTCAACCCGGCGGATTACCGCTTTGTTTTCAAAATACCATAACGGATTATTGAACCGCAAAGACGCGCAGGAAGCGAAGAAGGGCAATTTTAGCAGGAAAACAAAAACCGCAGCCATAGCCAAAAAGAGATGCCGCAGTTGCGATGAAGTGCATTCTCTGTAGAAAAGATTCGCAGGGATAAAAGGAATTTCAACATGGGTATTGAAGAGATTGGCAGACAGATCGTTACTACTCAGCCATATTCCGAAATTGTCATTGCGAATACTATGACTTTGTCAAGCCAAAACCAAAGGGTTGACGCTGACATAGTTGGGTATGAAAGGTTTTTGAGAAACTAAAACTGCGCAAGCAATCTTGAGTAATTTGTTTTGGATGTTGTTCAAGACCAATT
>CAIWAX010000222.1 GCA_903910795.1 uncultured Anaerolineae bacterium | reverse complement strand
CCAGCCGGCCATGACAAGCGCCAGTACGCCGCCCCACAGCCAGGGCTTATGCCCCAGGCGGTATTGGTAGATTGCCCAGATAGAGATGGCTGCCAATAAATAGGCAAATAACTGTGGACGGATATTCCAGTTTGTGATCCCAAGCGTGACTGTAAAAAGGAGCCCGAGCGCGGCGGCGCGCCAATTTTTGGTGCCATCCAGGTTTACTGCGAACAATATTCCATACGCTGTGGTCACGATTAAACTGAAAATGAGCATTGCCCATTCCACTCCGCCCACATGATAAAGGATATAGATGAACCCCTGGCCTAGCCAGTAAGTGTAAATCGATTCGTAAGGTTGACCGGGCTGTGTAAAAGAAAAAGTATCGTACAGCGGTATGACGCCTGTACTTACCAGAGAACGCCCGTAAGCCAGGTGAAACCAGAAGTCATTTGGCACAATATGGCGTAAGTTCATAAAGCTAAAAATGCCAGCCAGGATAATCATTCCCCACAGGTATTCCAATCTAATCTGCTGAAACCAGTGCTGTTTTTGCTGCATACTATTCTCCAAATTGATTGAGTATCCAGCCGGAATGACTTGATGCTCGTTGTGTGCCAAAAAACTCCCGGCACATCAGTACCTGCCCCGGACATCGTCCAGAATCTCCGGTGGGCCAGGCACCAGAGTTACGCGAACCACCACGAAAAGTCCTCTCTCCCCCTTCCCGATTTTGGGAAGGGGGAGAGAGGATAGGTCATCGCCTAAAGTGAAGCAACCCGTGAGCAGTTACAACTTTGAGTACTTTGCGGCTTTGCGGTTCGATGATGATCTTACCACTATGGAAAATACCCATAAGTTCAGTATGCCCAACTGACTTTAAGAAACCCCTGTGCTTCAGGCCCCATCGGGTTCCCACGGCAGGTACACGCAGAAGGTGCTGCCCTCACCGAACACGCTTTGCACCTCCACCCGCCCGCCGTGCAGCTCCACCAGGCGCTGCACCAGCGCCAGCCCCAGCCCGGTGCCGTTATATTGGCGGCTCAGACGCGAATCAAGCTGTGTGAAGGGTTGGAACAGCCGCTCCAGGTTCTCCGGTTGGATGCCGATGCCGGTATCGCTCACGCAAACGCGCACCTGCTTTTGGGCGGGCAAGCCGTTCACCGCCAGAGAAATGCGCCCATTTTCCGGCGTAAACTTGACCGCATTGCCCAGCAGATTGCTGATAATTTGCTTGACGCGGCGCTCATCCCCTTCCAACCGGATATTTTCCGGGTTGATGGAAAACGCCAGCTCCTGGTGTTTTTGCTGGGCCGTCTCGCGCACACCCTGCAGTGCCTGCTTGCAGATGCGCGCTATCTCAAAGGGCGCCACCTGCAGGCTGAAATCACCTGACTGCAGGCGCGAGAAGTCGATGACATCATTGACCAGATCGTGCAGGCGCTGGCCGCTTTGTTCAATGGTTTTCAGCGCCAGGGTCTGTTTCTCATTCAACAGTGGGCGCAGTTGAAACTGCAGGGTCTGCGAGAGACTGAGGATGCCGATCAGCGGAGTGCGCAGTTCATGGCTGACCGTCGCCAGGAACTGATCCCGGGCGTGCAGGGCCTTTTCCAGCGCCAGGTTGACTTCGTGCAGCTCGGCAGTCCGCTCTACCACGCGTTTTTCGAGCTGGGCGTGCGCCTGTACCAGCTCGGCCTGGGCCTGGTTGCGCTCGGTCACATCGTGGATGATTGAATTTAACAGTTGCCGGCCGTTCAGTTCCACAGGGCCGGTGTACACTTCCACATCCCGTATTTCGCCGGAGGCCAGCCGGTGCTGAAAAGCGTAGTGGGCACTGTTCCGATTGGCTGTTTGCTGCAACTGCTCATAGATGTGCTTCTCCGGCAGGGTGTTGATCCGGTTGATGTTCATGCGCTCCAATTGTTCAATCGGGTAGCCGTAAAATTCGGCGGCGGCCTGGTTGGCGCGCACGATGCTGCCATCCTGTGGGTCGATCAGCAGCTTGACGGCCGAAATTTTGTCGAACATGGCGTGGTACAGCGCTTCGCTTTCACGCAGGGCGGTTTCGGTGCGCCGCCGGTCGGTAATGTCGCGCACCACCGATAATACCTGGTCACTGTGCAGCGGGACGATCCGGTTTTCAAAGTAGCGCGCTTCCCCTTTCAGCTCCAGGTCGTATTCAAAAGTACTTATCCTGCCGGTGCTGAACACCTCTTCAACTGCCTGCATGGCGTCTTTTGCAATTTTGGCTGGCAGCACCTCATCCAGACGTTTGTTCAGGAAAAATTCAGGTGGCAGGAGCAGCATAGACGGGTCATTGCTGCGATAATCCAGTATGATGCCCTGGCGATTCATGCGGAACAGGATATCAGGGACGGACTCGAGGATGGCCCGGTTCTGGCTTTCGCTTTCCAGAAATTTTTGCTCGGCCAGCTTGCGATCAGTGATATCGATGTTGTTCAGGCCCACACCCGTCAGGCTGCCGTCCGGCGCGTAGACCGGGTTGAAGATGGTTGACAGAACGCGCTTCTGTCCATCGGCGCCCTGAAAGCTGCGCTCGGTATCGACGCTGCTGCCCCGCAGCGCAGAATGAAAATTTTTAGCGAAATCCTCCCGGTCTGCCTCGGAGATAAATCGGTATATTGATTGACCTTCCTGGATGGGCTGACCAAACAGTGCCTGGAAGCCGGACATGGTGATGCGGTTTAAATACAGAATGGTGCCATCCCTGTCCAGCAGGATAAATGATTGTCGGGTGGCATCCGTCAGCATCTGAAGACGGGTTTGCGAAACTGCCAGGGATTGTTCGGCGCGCTGCCTTTCCGCCAGTTCGTGCCGGGCCCGTTCCAATCCACTTTCCATGTTGTTTGTAAGCAGTTGCGCTGCCAGGGCCGAAATCAACAGCAGCAGGCTGATGTTAACCAGATCCGCCCAGTTTGGAGCGAGGATTTTATCGATGATAAACCAGCCGTTGGCCTCACCCAGCACCAGCCAGGCAAACGCGGCCAGGATCAACAGGGTGGTGATAACCCTCACCCGCCGGTTTCCGGCCAGCCCTGCGAGCATGATTACCGCCGGGAAGACGATCAGGGTGTAATCATGGATGCCCTCTCCCAGGGTGGCGAAAAATGTGACTGCCAGGATCAAAACCCCAACGATGATCACGCTGGTGGCAAACAGCCGGCCCCGAAATAAAAACGCCAATGGGAGAAACTGCGTCAGGCAGCCCAGCAGGAGAAAACCCGATACAGTTGGCCTGCTCGAGGCGTAGATGAGCGCCATGAGCAGGCTGACAGCCCAATAGGCCAGGATGATGGTCAGCAGGATGCGCGCCAGTTGCCGGTCGTTTCCTTGCGTGTAGATTTGCAAAGAGGAAATTCGTTTTAGTTTGGGAATCACACCGCCGCCGATCTGTCAGTAGAAATGTAAAATGGTTATCAATTCCATTCTATATGATTTTTCGAATAAATCCAAATGGTATTTGACGAAAAATCAATCAAAATCGACAAAGCAGCCCGTTTGCAATGCTTGCATCCTATTTTGTTAAGTGTTTGTAATGTTGTGGTATTGAAAAGTTAGGTGTTTCAATGTAAAATATATATGTAACTCATCTTCTCGGAAAGGAGGAAAAAACCAATGTTATTCTCTCTCAAGGAACGTGGTCAGGGTATGGTTGAATACGCATTAAT
>CAIWAX010000221.1 GCA_903910795.1 uncultured Anaerolineae bacterium | reverse complement strand
TAGGTTGCATGACTGGATTCTACTCGTTAAACAGGCTACGAGGTATGTCTGAGACACACCTCGTAGCTTAAAGGGGGAGGGACACCACCGGTGGAAAGCATGGTATGGAGGAACATGCCTGTCCATATTTTTCCAGTGGAGACACCTTTTATACCAATAAAGAAAATCTAGGTGTCATTGCTGCTATATTACACCATAAATGTCCGAATTATATTAGATAGATATTAGAGTTTAGAGCGCCGCTCGCCGCCTTCCCCAAATAGACTTAACCATTCTTCCAATTCGCTGGCGCTCATGGATTTTTTTTCAGTGGGCGGCGGCCCAGCCCGCAGGGTTTCCCTGACAGTTTGCGCAAATTCTTCTGAGCTAATCACCCGGGCTCCAACACCCCTGGCTTCGGCTTGCACACGTCGATCGGAAGAAACCACGCTCCAATTTTTGGCATCGTTTTTGAGCTGCTGCAATCTTTGGCGGATGGCCTCATCCGCAATTTTTGGCCGGCGAACAAAATAAGCGCATACCTGGCCGGCAGTTTTCTTTTCAGAGTTACCTGGTTGGGCATTGTCAAAATAGATTTCCAGGCGGCCGCGGTGCGAGATTCGGCTGAACTCATTCAACCGTTCGATCAGCGCCATTTCGTCATCAAGAGAGCTCAGATCCAGGCCCAGCTTGGGAATCAGGTTATGTCCATCGATCAGGTAAGGCATTGAGAGATTATACAGTAACGCAGCTTTTCAAACCATCGAATTTTCACAGGCCTGGAAGACCCACCCGCAGGGCACATGTGTCCGCTACATGTGTCCTGCGGGTGGGTAGTGTGATTTAGAAAGTAAATGTCAGACGATTGTTGACACGCTTGAAATCCAGGAACATTTCCTGGCACCAGCGGAAAAAATTTTCAAAGGTCTCAAAATCGTAGATAAAGCTTTCTGCGCCCGGATCCTGGATATTGATCGACTCATTGGCATGCATGATCATGCTTCGCAATTTGGTTTTATCCGTGAGCTTGATAATGCGCTTATGGTTGGTGAGCGCGATTAAATCAGTGAGGTTGAAAACTTCAAACTGTGATAATTTTTTCTGGCTGCCAAATTTGAAATAATCGTTAATTTTGGTTTCGTAAAACTCCGCATGATCGCCCTTGGCTTTTTTGTCACTGAAATAGGCAACCATATCCACGTTTTTTAACCCGCTGCGGATCAACAAAGCCCGGAGAGTCTTTTCATATTCAAAAAACATTTCATAAAGATAGGCGCTAACCTGGGGCTGGTTGTAATCTGTAAAATGCACAACACCGCTCAATTCATTGCCCTGATAAACAAGCAGAAGCGGCTGGCGGCGGAACTTCTCAACCACCTGTGAGTCGAAAATATTGGCATCTGCGCTAACGCGCCGGTCTTCCATCAAAGATTCGGCCCGGAATTTCGAGAGGATATCATCACGCAAATAAACTGCGCGAGGATCATCCAGGCTGGGCAGGCAATCGATATTTCTGTCGGCGCATAATTTGTAGCAACGATCCTTGGCACTCTCATCATAAAACAATATATCGCTGGTTTGAATATCGGCCATTCGTAAATATTTTTTATTCGTCATATCAGACCCGCTCCTTTAGAAATCTTGAATACCCATTAGACCTCTTGCATAACGTAAAAAACGTTCTTGTAGTAACGGCTCGCGAAGCGCCCTGCGGGTTAGCCGTTCGGTGCGATGCAAAAGAGGTCAAAAGCGACTGAAGTCGCTACTACGGTACGTTTTCGCCCAGACATAATCACTTTCGCAAGAGGTCTATTGTATCAAATCTGGCATGTGCCCTGCGGGTTGGCATTTTTGCGCCCTGCAAACCAACAGAGTTATTCTTTTATTCTATAAATTTACCACCAGCATGCATGGTTGCGTACAGGTATACTTAAGGATAATCTGGAAGCTACGGGAGAATAAGCTATGCGCATCAACGATATTTTGAAAGATTTTCCACCCGAAAACCATGCCTGGTCTGGCAAAGTGACCTTCAGTTTCAGCTATCCAGAAAGCGGTTGGCTTCAGTGGGCGGTCACTTGCTCGGCCTACGTCCAGAACGTGGTGATTGCCTGCTCGAATGTTTTTGACCCGTTCCCCCGCCTATTCAAATGGCTGGAAGCCGTTGCCGACGGTCAACTTCCGGCGGAAACCGTCATCGACGAAGAAGGTCAGGAGAAACTCTTGCGCGCCAGCCCATTCGAGGCTGGTGAGTTCATTTTCGAAGTCCTGGAAGCAGATGGAGACCAGGACTCATCCGAAACAGGCCCCATTTTCCTGTATGCGCAGGTCAGTCGCCAGCAGTTCGTGGCTGAATTCGTCAGGCAGTGGGATGACTTCATCTCCAGCCGCTATGCTTCCGAAGAGTGGGTATCGTTTGGGGGCATCGATTTAAGCAAGCTGGATTTGGCGAAGCTTAGAGAGTTTGCGCGGGGGTGAACAGCCATCCCCGCCCGCAGCGGGAAACTGAGAGCGTCGCGCCATGAAAATCAACGACCTTGATTTTACCAGTGTTCCAAGCCGCAGGAACCGATACTTGCGCTTGGACAGGGCTTTCTTATAGCCGTGACGCGCGAGTGGGCGCTGGAGAAATTAACGTCAATAACGGATAAGGCTTTTTGCCTGGTTCGCGTCGGATGTCTTGGAAGCCTCTCCGGGACTGGAAAAGTGAGTCCCTGCCTTGAGGCAGGGACTCACCCGCACCGATCAACGCTAACCATTATTCACGTTAAACTAAAATGTTACCGGCAGCATTGTAAAACCACTTGCTCACGCGCCCTGTGAGTCTGCTTATTTTTTGCGGGTTTTCCTTCTGCGCAGCACGAGCATAATCAGGAAGATGACCACAATCAGCTCAAGGATGGTTGAGATGATGAACAGTGGGCTGCCGGCAAAATCAAACGCTCCGCCGGATGGCACGTTCGTTGCGGTGGGGGTCGGGGTGGAAGCCTTCACCTTGGCAGCCGGTTCAGAAGTTGGCGTATAGGTGGGGGCCAGGGTCGGGGCGCCGGCTGGCGACTGCTGGGTAGCGCCTTCCGTTGCGGGCAGGGTCGCGCCCGCGGCCTGAGCAACCCCGGTTGCGGTCGGTGCGGCACTGGTTGGCGCGACATTGGTCGGGTTGACAGCCACCGTTACCTTCGGGATGACTATCGCAAATGGCGTGGGGGTTGGGCCGGATTGGGGCGTATTGGAAATGGTAACGTCCCCCGCCGTGGTTGAAAACTGGATGACGGTACCCTCGCGGCTGGCAAGCTGGACATTGGCCAGGGAAAACTGGGTTTGGCCTTCCTTTAACCCACGCATCTTGATGACAAGCAGCATGCCCGAGCCGTCTTTGGCCGGGCTGGGGTTCAGCTCGGTGGCCGCGTAACGGATGACGCCCGACTGGCTGTCCACTGAATTGATGGCGGCCAGACCGCCTTCCAGAAAATTACCCTGGTTAACCTGTATCCCAGGCGCGCCGGGATCGGCATCGATGATTTCGACAAATGCCGGGTCATATTTGATTGTGATATCAAAGGCATACAGCCCCTGCACATTCTGGATTGAAACCGCCATTTCACCATCGGAACCGGTGGTGAGGTTCAGGGCTTTTGGCTCAAAACCAACCGCCACCGGGCTGGCTTGAGCAAAAGCCTGGGAAAAAGGAAATAATGCCATCAACAGGCAAATTAAGAGGATGATGTTGAGTTTCGTTTTCATGGAGCTCCTTATATTTCGTAATCGTTATATTCTGATGATTCTTCTGGCTCACTATTCCTGCCAAAATATAAAAAGAGTAACAAACCCAGGATCAAAAACAGCAGCCCGGCCGGGCAAATGTAGATCAGGTACCGGCCGTCTGACAGGCTCCCAACAATGGCTTCAAACGGATCCTGGCTGGTGGGCGCACAAACGATCGGGGTGGGGGCTGGCTTGCAGGCCATTTGGGTCGGGTTGGGTTTGACCGGGATGGGCACCGTGGTGCGGGTGGCGGAAGGCTGGGGTGTTTGGGTTACAGTTTGGGATGGGACAATCAGCGCGGTGGCGCTGGGGTTGGGCGTGGCGGTGCTGCGCGGCGTAAAGACCGGGGTGGGTGTTTTCGTTTTGCGATGAAAGACAATTGGGGTGTTGGATACAAGCGGCGTGATCGTGCTGGTCAGGGTGGGCGTAACCGTCACCGGGCAGACATCTCCTGCAGAATAGGCATTGACCTGCAATGAACCATCAATGATGTTGACCGGCGCCAGGGTGCCATCCGAAATCGCGAGTTGTGGATTCACAATGGTGATCGGCGAAATCCCCTGCGCCATGCCTGTGAAGAGGATTTCGAGCAGCACGCCCGAGCCGCTCTTGGGTGTCTGCGGGTTGACCTGGGTGGCGGCGAACCGGACAGTGCCGGTGGTATTATCGACCTTGTTTAAAATCATATAGCCGTTCTCCAGGAAACTGCCCTGCCTGACCTGGATGCCATCCACACTCGAATTCATATCAAGTACCTGCAAAATAGCCGGATCAAAATTGATGATCACATCGAAGGCGTACAAATTGGTGACATTGTTGACCATGATCCTGTACACGTCCGCGCAGGAACTGTACATCAGGCTGCTGACCGGCTGGACGCTGACGCTGGTGTTGGTTTGCGCAGAGACTGGCGCGGCAGGCAGGCTGGCCTGGAATAATAAAGATATGCACAACCAGAATGCAGCTTTGGACAGAAAAGACATTCGCATGGCTTGACTGAGGCGTTTCTGTTCTCTCCAAAACTCACTTTGAATGCGCATCGTATGCCATTGATAAGCTAACAACCCGGTCACAAACGAAATGCTGCGCACATCACCGTGAAGGGTATAACGCGGGTAAAAGTACCTATCTTCACTAACATTTTACCTTGAATATCCGCTCAGGTCAGCAATCTAAGTTTTATTGATTCTTGCTAATAAATGGCGCCCTCCCGGTGGGGAGGGCGCCACAAGCTTTGTAAATTTGAAAATTATTGGGTAGCCCAGCTATAGTATGGATTGGTTGATGAATCACTCGATGTGTTATCGAACCCGTAGTTGCCGCCCACCAGCGCCAGGTCATAAATATTGACAGTGCCATCTGTGTTGATGTCCGTCGTGCCACGAGAGTTACTTTGAGCTGAGCCATAATCCAGACCAACAGATGACGCGTCGGTGAGGCTGATCGAATTATCGTTATTCACGTCGCCGCCTTTCAACTCAAGAGATTTGAGAGCTCTGGCGATCGAACTGAAGGTCGCTGACTTATTCAAGGTGTATGGCAGTGTCAGGTAACCAGCTTTCACAACATCCACAGTATAAGCACCATCCACTACATTTGTGAAAGATATATTGTTGGTCATGATATCCAGCGAAAGTGAATCAGCCGTATATTTTATCGTGGAGGTGGAGG
>CAIWAX010000220.1 GCA_903910795.1 uncultured Anaerolineae bacterium | reverse complement strand
TCTTCACTTAAGCAAAAAAGCGCAATTTGAGACCGAGAAGGGTATAGTTGGATGCGATCACTTCTAACAGACAAGCACGCCTCTGCCGGATGCGGCAGAGGCGTGCTTGTGAGCGTTGGGCTTCAGAACGTTTCTGGGGCGCGCTGGGCCGGGTGAATGGAGGGCGCTTCAACGGTGGTCATAAGGCGGTAGCCCTGCCAGATCAGCAGGATGCCGATGAATTCGGTGACAAACAGAACCTCGGTCAGGCCAAAACGGGTGAAAGAGCCGCCAATGCCGGGCAGCAGCGCGCCAGCGGCGATCCAGACGTTGCCCCACATGCGCTTGCCGGTGCCCTGTTTGCGGAAATACTCATAAGCCGACCAGGCCGCGCCGCCAACCAGGAAAATCAGCGCGTAGGTGTTGGGAACCATCGAAAACATGCGCACCCAGGTCCACGCGAAGGTGCCGATGCCGGTCAGCTTCAAGTGATCCGCGGCCGGGTTGACCGGCGAGAGCGAGACGCAGAGCGAAGCGATGAGGATGTAAACCACCAGCAGCGTTGCCATGACATCGGCGGCCCGCTTCTTGAAAAGCAGGTAAACGGTGCCCTGCGCCAACGGCGCGGCGCCCATCAGCGCGCCCGAGATGTACCAGGCTCTCAAAATAAAGTCATTCCAGCCGCTGGGGGACAGGGCGGTCAGAGCCTCAGTGAGTGTTCCAACCCCAAACAGGAAAACGCCGATGCACCACCACAGCAGGTAGGCCGGTTTGCGTATCTGCCAATGCCGGTACAGCACAACCGCAAAGGCAAATGAGATGAAGGTGGAGAGGATCGGGATGTAATGCGTAAGCTGGAGCAAGCTGTTCATGGCGGGTTCCTTTGGGGAGAGGCGTATTGAGGGGCAATGAACAATCACACAAGGCCTGCGGCCATTGTGAAATTTTCGCTTTACCCATACTACTATTTTACAGGCCGCCCGTCCAGCGTCAATGTAGATTTATGTAGATTTTATATGAGAATATGCTGAGAATTACGGTGCAGGCAGCTTATATTTTACGCATTCCGCATGGCCAATACCAGTCCAGTCTTTTGAATTTATAGAGTTCTCGGACACCAGGCCGGTGTAAGTGCCGCTGACAACGACGCCATCCGAGACGCGCTCCGGCCAGGTCACTGTAAACGAAAATACGTTTCCCTGCACGCTGCCGGTGCCGCTGGCTATATTGGAGCTGAAATCCTGGGCTTTGGCTTCTGCCCCAGTAAGGAAGACTGTGCCCACCAGCTCTGTACCAGTCTGGCTGATCTGAAAAGTGGGGTGATAATTGTTTTTTTGTGTAACCTTCCAGAGACCGGTTACATACCACTGGGTGCAGGTATTGAGAGGGGCAGGCGGCGCTCCAGGATCACCAGCAGATCCAGAATTACCTGCAGATCCAGATTGATTCCCCTGACCGGGGGGTACGTTCACCTGAGGATGGCTGTCAGCCCCCGCAGCAAGGGGGGGGTTCTCATCTTTTGATTGTGGTAAAACGTCCTTTGCCAATCTGCCTGGCAAATTACAGGCCAGAACAGCGGCTGCAAGCAAGAGAACAGCAAACAAGAAGGGTGGAATTGGATTTTTCATGGCTTTATCCTGACAAATTAGACAAGAATACAGTGAGAAGAATCAATCAATAAAACACCAAGCTGTTCGATTCGATAGCCTGAAAATTGCTCAATAGAATATTCGTAACTGCTCACGGGTTACTTGTATTTTGGGGATGACCTATCCCTGCCCTTCCATAAGAGGTGCAACGCACTTTCACGCTGACAAGTGATGCTCATCTTCAAGGCGCCTGGCCAGGCCAGGTGCTGGTGCAATCGGAAAGTGCGTTGCACCTAAGTGCGAGGTTATCGTTTCACCTGGGCATTAAATCGTGATGGAAAGTACCCACGCTTTGCTCCCGGCTCTGCCAGGGCACACGATTTGCTTGGCAAATCGTGTCGGGACGATGCACAGCACTGTGTGTTGGCAAATCGCAGGTCAAATGTAAGTTCGGTATGATTACGCTCAAACCAGGGCACGGGTGAGTAATTACTAAAAAGCAGACGCTGGCCGGTCAGTTTTTCTTTCGATTGTAGACCGTCGCCAGGCCGCCGGTGGATGTCTCACGATAAAGAGAGGGCAGGGCATGGCCGGTTTCGCGCATCACCGCGACAACATCATCGTAAGAAATACGGTGAATTCCATCGGTGAATAAGGCGTAATCGGCCGAGGCAAGCGCCTGGGCGGCGGCGAAGGCGTTCCGTTCAATGCAGGGGATTTGCACCAGACCGGCCACCGGGTCACAGGTCAACCCCAGGTTGTGTTCAAGCCCCATCTCGGCGGCATATTCCACCTCGCGGATCGTGCCGCCCAGCAACTGGGTGGCGGCGCCCGCCGCCATGGCACACGCCACGCCCACTTCGCCCTGGCAGCCGACTTCGGCGCCCGAGATGGAGGCGTTGTGCTTGGCCAGGTTTCCGATCAGCCCGGCAGTCGCCAGGGCCTGCCAGATTGTTTCATCCGAACAGTTCAGTTCAACCTGTAAATTATAGAGCACCGCCGGGACAATGCCGCATGAACCGCAGGTGGGAGCCGTGACGATGATCCCGCCGGCAGCGTTTTCCTCGGATACCGCCAGGGCATAGGCCGAGACGAGCCCGGCGCGCAATGATCTTGCTTGCGAGAGCCCGGCCTTGCGATAAAAACTCTCCGACTTGCGCGGCAGTTTCAAACTTCCCGGCAATACTCCCCTGGCGTGCAGGCCGCGCTGAATGGCGGCCAGCATGACCTGCCAGACATTTTCCAGATGCTTCCAGATATCAGGGTCTTCGCGCTGCTGAACATATTCCCAGAGGGCCAGGCCGTGTATCTCACAATGATCGAGGATTTCGCGCATGGTGGTTAAATCGTAGACCGCCTGCGGGATTGGCAGGCTGCCCTGGTCACGCAGGGCGCCGCCGCCCACGCTGTAAACCTCCCAGGCGGCGATGACTGCGCCGCTGGCCTCCAGCGCCTCAAAACGCAGGCCGTTGGGATGCAGCGGCAGCTTATCGCCGGGTTTCCAGACAATTTCAAGCGCGCGCTCGCCGAAAACATTTTTGAGGGTCGCATCGGTCAGGTGACCGCGGCCGGTGGCGGCCAGGCTCTCAAACAAGGTGACCCGGTAGCGGGCGGCCAGGGGCTGACGTTCCAGAAATATTTCGGCCGCATGTCTGGGCCCCATCGTGTGGCTGCTGGATGGGCCAACGCCCACCCGGAAAAGCTCTTTGATCGATTCCATTCGTTTCCTTCCTCAATAAAAAGTTGCTGTAACTGCTCACTTCCATAAGAGGTGCAACGCACTTTCACGATTGTGCCAGCGCCCGGCCAGGCCAGGCGCCGTGAAGTTGAGCAT
>CAIWAX010000219.1 GCA_903910795.1 uncultured Anaerolineae bacterium | reverse complement strand
CCCCCCCCCCCCCCCCACCACACCCCAGTCATTGTGGCAACCTTAATAGATGCCGATCCGGGCCCGTGATGCAAGCTCATCCTTACTGATAGGAGGCTCACCATGTACGAACGCAAACGCTTCCCCACCTATATCATTGTTTTTATGGCTCCCGCCGTTATCCTTTATTCCATCTTCATGGTTTACCCGTTGCTCAACTCCCTGCGCTTGAGCTTCTTCAGCATCGCCAACGATAACCGGGAAGTTTTTGCCGGGATGGGCAACTACGTGCGGTTGTTCAGCGATGATAATTTTGCCCCGCGCTTCTGGGGCGCGCTCAAGAACAACTTCTTCTTCTTTGCCATGCACATGCTCATCCAGAACTCGATCGCCCTGCTGCTGGCCACCCTGATCTCGAATGAAAAACGGCGCTTCGCCAATTTTTACCGCACCGTCTTCTTCATGCCCACCGTGCTCTCGGTCGTGATCATCGGCTTCATCTGGAACCTGATCCTCAACCCGCTGTGGGGCGTCTCCAAGACCCTGCTGGATGTCATCCACCTGGGCTTTTTATTCCAACCCTGGCTGGGTCTGGCCTCCAGCGCCCTGCCGACCGTCTCGCTGATCTCCATCTGGCAGTTCATCGGCATCCCCATGATTTTGTTCTACGCCGCGCTGATCGCCATCCCGGATGAGATCATGGAAGCCGCTTATGTGGACGGCGCGACCGCCTGGCAGGCTTTCTGGAATATCAAGTTCCCGCTGATTTTGCCGACCGTGGGCATCGTTTCGATTTTGACCTTTGTCGGTAACTTCAACGCCTTTGACCTGATCTACGCCATGAAGGGCGCCAATGCCGGCCCTGAATTTGCCACCGATATCATGGGCACGTTCTTTTACCGCACCTATTTCGGTCAGCAGCTCCAGCTTGGCGATGTGGGCATGGGCTCGACCGTGGCGGCCATGATGTTCCTGATCATCCTGACCGGCGTGCTGCTGTATACCTTTGTCTACCAGCGCCGCGTTCAAAACATCCAGATGTGAGGCCAGCATGAATACAGTCAACCAGACCGTCCGGACCGAATCCTTCTCTTACAGGCTGCGTAAATTTATCGGCATCGCCATCCCGCAGATCATCCTCTTCATCTACATGGTGATCGCCCTCTTCCCGATCCTGATGATCGTGGGCAATTCCTTCAAGTCCAAAAAGTACATCTTCGGCCAGCCGTTCATGCCGCCCACCCCGGCCACCTTTGACCTGGTCGGCTACCAGACCGTGCTGCAGCGCTCGCACTTCGATATATATTTCATGAACAGCCTGATCGTGACCATCACCTCGCTGGTTTTGACATTGGTCATTGGCGCGATGGCGGCCTTTGCGCTCTCCGAGTACGAGTTCAAGGGCAACACCGCCCTGGCGCTCTACCTGTCGCTCGGCATCATGATCCCCATCCGCCTGGGCACGGTCGGCATCCTCAAGCTGATGGTCAGCCTGAACCTGGTCAACACTCTCACCGGCCTGATCCTGGTCTACATCGCCCAATCGCTGCCCATGACGATCTTCATCCTCAGCTCGTTCATGCGCCAGGTGCCAAAGGAATTGAAGGACGCGGCCCGCATCGACGGCGCCAGCGAATACCGCGTCTTCGGCATGGTGCTGCCGCTCGTGCGCCCGGCCATCGGCGCCATCGGCATCTTTACCATGATCCCGATCTGGAATGACCTGTGGTTCCCGCTCATCCTGGCGCCCAGCCAGGCCACCGCCACCGTCACCCTGGGCGTTCAGCAGTTCCTGGGGCAGTTCGTCAGCGATTGGAACGCCGTGCTGTCCTCGCTGACCCTGGCCATGCTGCCGATCATCGTCATCTACCTGATCTTCTCGCGCCAAATGATCCGCTCCATCACCGCCGGCGCGTTGAAATAATTACTAATATCCGCAGATATCGCAGATTTACACAGATTTATCTGCGCAAATCTGCGTCCATCTGCGGATATGCTCTCTTCCATCCAGGAGGCAAACGTGAAAATTGGCATCGCTGGTGTCGGATTTATGGGCTCCATCCACGCCGAAGGTTGGGCGCAAACCGGGGCCGAAATGGCCGGGTTCGTGGCGGAAACAGTCGAAGAAGCCGCCCCCCTGGCAAAAAAATACAACCTCAAAATCTATCCGACCCTGGCCGAGATGCTGCCAGACGTGGACGTGGTCGATATCTGCACCCCCACCCACCTGCACCACGCCATGACCCTGCAGGCCGCCGCCGCTGGCAAGCACATCATCTGCGAAAAGCCGCTCGGCCGCAGCACCCAACAGGCCCGCGAAATGATCGCGGCCTGCCAACAGGCCGGCGTGCAACTGCTGGTGGCGCACGTCGTGCGCTTCTTCAACGAATACGCCCTGGCCAAAGCCAGCGTGACGCGCGGCGAGATTGGCAAGCCGGGCGTCATCCGCCTGCAGCGCGGCAGCTTCCGCCCCAAAAAGGCCGCCGGGAACTGGTTCCTGGACGATGCCAAATCCGGCGGCATCCTGTTCGACCTGATGATCCACGATTACGACTACGCGCGCTGGATTGCCGGAGAGGTGCAGAGCGTCATGGCCAAAAAGGTCACGACCGGCCACCCGGAGGCGCCAATTGATTACGGCCTGGTGCTGCTCACGCATCGTGGCGGCGCGCTCTCACACGTAGCCGGGGCCTGGGCCTACCCGCCGCCTACCTTCCGCACCCATATTGAGATCGCCGGTGACGCCGGGCTGATCGAGTTCGACTCAGCCGACAGCGCCCCGATCTTCAACCTGATCGCCGCCACTGGCAGCGGCGCGCCGGATGTCGGCCTGCCCTCCAGCCCGGTTTCCGAAAGCCCGTACACCACCCAGCTCAAGGAATTTTACGCCGCGCTGCTGGGCGGCCCGCAGCCGCGCGTGCGCGCCGCAGACGGCCTGGCCGCCGTGCAAATCGCCGAGGCCGCGCTTGAATCGGCCGCCACCGGAAAACCCGTCCAACTCCAACCCCTCGCGGAGGTGCTGCCATGAAAATCGGGATCATGAGTTTTGCCCATCACCACTCCGAAGCCTACATCGCCAACCTGCGCGCCATCCCCGGCGTCGAGCTGTGCGGTGTGGCCGATGAAGACCCGGCCCGCGGGGCTCGCCTGGCCGCCGCCAACGGCGCGACCTTTTACGCCGATTACGCCGCCCTGCTGGAAACCCGCCCGCAGGGTCTCATCATCTGCTCCGAAAACGCCAAACACCTGCCGCTGGTGCAGATGGCCGCCGAGGCGGGCGTCAACGTATTGTGCGAGAAACCGCTGGCCGCGACCCTGGCCGATGCGCAGGCGGTGGTGGATGTCTGCCAGCGCGCCGGCGTGCTGCTGATGACGGCCTTCCCGATGCGTTTCAGCGCCCCGCTGCGCGAGGTCAAGGCCCGCCTGGATTCTGGCGAGCTGGGCCAGGTCTACGCCTTCAACGCCACCAACCAGGGCGAACTGCCCACCAAGCACCGCGCCTGGTTTGTTGACCCGCTGCTGGCGGGCGGCGGCGCGCTGATGGATCACACCGTGCATCTGATCGACATCATGCGCTGGTACCTGGGCAGCGAAGCGGCCGAGGTCTACGCCACCACCAACCACATCTTCCATGCCGACGAGGTGCAGGTCGAGACCGGCGGTCTGGAGATGATCACCTTCCAGAACGGCGTCTTTGCCAGCATCGACGCCTCCTGGAGCCGCCCGCCCTACTGGCCGACCTGGGGCGGCCTGACTTTTGAGCTGGTCACTGAGCGCGGCTCGGTGATTGTGGACGGCTTCAAGCAGAATATCACGGTCTACAGCCAGGCCGCCGGGCGCGCCAACTGGCAGTACTGGGGCTCGGACATGAACCAGGCCATGCTCAGCGAATTTGTGGCCGCCGTGCGCGAAGACCGCGAACCGGCCGTGACCGGCACAGACGGCCTGCGCGCCGTGGAAGTCACCCTGGCCGCCTACGAATCCGCCCGCAGCGGGCAGGTGGTTAAATTGTAAAAAACGGCATGAATGTCGGGGCGCAGCGAGGCTGCGCCCCTACCGCAATCAACCGATGCCCCGCCGTGCCCGCGCCCGGCCAGACTTCCGAAGTCTTTAAGACTTCGGAAGTCT
>CAIWAX010000218.1 GCA_903910795.1 uncultured Anaerolineae bacterium | reverse complement strand
GGGTACTTTCCATACTGAACTTATGGGTACTTTCCATACTGAACTTATGGGTACTTTCCATACTGAACTTATGGGTACTTTCCATACTGAACTTATGGATACTTTCCGTTGTAAAAGGTGAAAAAATATTACCTGACCCGCACGGTATTCCGTCCGGCTTGTTTGGCCTCGTACATTGCTTTATCTGCAGCCACGGTGATTTCATCCGCGCTGAGGCCGTCTTTTGGATAAGTCGCCACTCCGATGGAGATGGTTAAATGCAACTCTACATTCATGTGTCCTGTGGGCATTTGCCCTTCGGGCATGTGCTCTGTGGGTTCGTACTTCAAAGACGATTGGCTGAATTGGTTGCATAACATCTCAGCCCGTTTTTGGGCATCTGCTTGATGCACGGTGGGCATGATGATCAGAAATTCTTCGCCGCCATAGCGGCAAACGATATCGCCTTGTCGTACCCGCTCTTCCAGAAAACTTGCCACGAACTTCAGGAAGCGGTCGCCAGCCTTGTGCCCATATGTGTCATTCAAGTGTTTGAAATGATCGATGTCGATCATCAACAGGCTGATGTCATATTCTTCGCGCTGCGCGCGAAATAGTTCGCGTTCCAGGGTCTCATCCAGGTAGCGTCGGTTATACAATCCGGTCAGCGAATCGCGAATGGCGCGTTCATTCAGCGTGGTTTGCAGGCTTTCAACCTCGGCCAGCTTTACCCGTAAATTTTCGTTGGCACTCTCCAGCTCATATTGAATGTGCCGCTTATCAGTGATATCGCGCAGGGTGACAAATTGACCCGCAAGCTGACCGCGCCAATCAACCACTGGAGCAAGGCTGATTTCAATAAATCCTCCGCGTGCATCTCCAAAGGTAAACTCGGAACGCTGCTGGGGATTGTCATCGTGAAAAATGGTTTTAAGTTCTGGCCAGGGTTGGAAAATCTCTGCGACCGATTTCCCGATCTTGATATCCACCCTGCTTCCCAGTAGTTTTTTTGCGGCGGGGTTGGTATCCACAATCCGGTTCTGCTGGTCGAGTACCAGCATCCCCTCGTTCATTGTTTCGATCAACATGTGGCGGGCGATCGGCACCAGGTCGAGCAGGCGGAATCGATAAATGGCCCAGGCAAACAGAGAACCGGAAAAGATGACAACGAAGGGGGTTGGTTCAAGTCCGGGTATAGAGCTGAAACCGGCGATATAAATTGCGTTGACAATCCAGGGCATCAGTGTGGCAGTCAGGATCATGATGACCTGCATGCGATAGGCATCCGGCAGCCCTAACGCTCCACGTACGAGAAGTAATGTACCTATCAACATCACCAGATAGGAATAGCCTGTTGCTCCAATCCAGAAGGCGGGGCCGTGACCGTAAATTGTCAGATTTTCCCCGGCCGGACTGGGAGTAAAACTGGTCCAAATAAGGTGATGCCACTCATTGGTTAATGCCAGGAGGAAGACGATGAGGGGAATTATAAAAAGCAAGGCCACATTACGGCGCGTCAGCCATCGGCGCATGTTATTGTACTCAAGTGCAAAAATGAGCAATAAAACTGGGCAGCTTTCCGAGCCTAGATATTCAAATTTTGACCAGATGATTTGGCCGGGAATCCCGAGTGTGGCATGTTCCATGGCCGAGCCAAAGGCCCAGATGGCAGCAGCCATCAACAACACGCTTAATGCTTTTCCCCCCGGTGTTTCCCGTCTTAACCAGGCGAGCCAGGCAACCAGAACGGCAATTGCCGCGCCGATAAAGCCGATCACTGCATAAGATGTAATTTCAATATCCACTATGTGCCCTGTGAGTTTGTTTGCCTTTGGGTGACATGTGCCCTGTGGGTTGGCTTTTACAGTCACCTTCAGTGCTTTGGACCAAAGAAAAAACGCATTTAATTGAGAGCATGCCTGAGTTTGTCCGCGACTGTACGCAGGACTTTAACACGGGAGAAGTATTTATCGTTGGATTCGACCAGGGTCCAGGGAGCGTTGGGAGTGCTGGTTTTGAGCAGCATCTCCTCGGCGGCAATTTCATAATCTTCCCACTTGCCGCGGTTGCGCCAATCTTCATCTGTGATTTTCCACGATTTATAGTTGATACGCTTGCGTTCCTCAAAACGGCGCAACTGTTCATCCTTGCTGATTTGCATCCAGAACTTGAAGATGACCGCGCCAAAATCGGTCAACTGCCGTTCAAACTGGTTAATTTCGCTGAAAGCCCTCTTCCAATCTGCTTCGGTGCAGTAACCCTCCACGCGCTCAACCAGCACTCGTCCATACCAGGAACGGTCAAAAATGGCGATTTGGCCTTGCTCAGGCAGGCGTCTCCAGAATCGATAGAGGTAATGCCTTTCGCGGTCTTCACCCGACGGAGCCGCGATTGGCCAGACTACATAGCCGCGCGGGTCCACCTTTTCTGTGAGGCGCTTGATGGAACCACCCTTGCCGGAGGCATCCCAGCCTTCAAATACAATCACAACCGGTCTTTTTTGAATATAAACTTGATAGCAGAGCTGGTGCAGCTCTGCCTGCAAACTCTTGATGTTCTTTTCATACTCATCACGAGGTGTCGCCAGGGTAAGATCCAGACGCTCAAGCATTGACCGCTCCTTGTAGTTCAACCGTTTTGTGGCGGCGTTTGGCTTTAGGCCCCAGGCTGGGCTCCAGGCCAAGCCTGGCTTCCAGCGCCGTAATGATGGTTTCCAAAACCTTGATACGCTCATGGTAACGGTCAGTTGCTTCCACAATACACCAGGATGCATGCGGTGAATCGGTACGGGCCAGCATATCTTCCACCGCCTGGCTGTATTTTACATATTTCTTTTGTTGCGTCAGATCCTCGGGGCTGATCTGCCAGGCTGTCAGATCGCTTTTTAGCAGTTTCTTGATGCGTATGGCCTGTTCTTCCTGGCTGATGTGCAGCCAGAATTTCAGGATCACCACCCCATCGGCTGCCAGTTGTTCTTCAAATTCTGCAATATCCTGGTAGGCTGACTGCCAGGCTTTTTTATCGACAGTCTTTTCGATCCGATCGATCAGGATGCGCCGGTACCAGGAAGTATCAAAGACCACCATTTGCCCTCGGGCGGGGATTTTCTGCCAGAACCGCCACAGCCAGGGATAATGAGTCTCGGTGGTACGCGGCTGGGTGATGGGCACTACTCTAAAACCGCGCGGATCCATCCGTTCAGCCAGGATGCTGATCACGCGGCCTTTGCCAGTGGCGGCCCACCCTTCAAAAACAACCATCACCGGCACCTTGGCATCGAACACCGCGTGTTCAAGTTCATACAGCCTTTGCTGTAAAACGCTGATTCGTTTTTCGTATTCTTCCTTTGGAACGGCTAGTTCAAGATTAACGTATTCCAGCATAGGCTTCCTCTGTTGTGAGTTTATCAAACGGCATATTGTTACAGTCCATTCGCGGAAATGAATTTGACTTTCGTCAATTCTCTGCAAGCTGAAAATAGATGGCGGGCGATAGCCCAAGCAATTCCAGAATGCGGATTTGCAGAATACTCAACCGAGTTATATGCCGAACAGGTTCCTGGTTGGGAAAGTGTACGGTCGAGAGGTAAATGCCTCTGAAATTTTTGAGCAACCGCTCTGTGGTTGGGTTGTCAATCCCTTTTTTGGGGTTATTTTCAATCAAGCCAGTTAATTTTTCATGGTTTTGCTTGAGTTTTCGACGCACTACAAACTCGATCAGGGTTAGCATTCGTACGGCAATGCTCAATAAGTTGGTCAGACCCGCGACCTGGTCGTCATTTTTGAGAAATAAAGGATCAAGAGAAAGCGGTGAGCCTTTGAGACGATGAAAACCATGTTCAATAATCCACTCATCGCGATAAGTCAGCACGGCTTGTTCCAGGCTAAGTTGTTCGGAAGGGGCGTTGCTGACATAAACGCGCCAACCGAGTGTTTTCTTATGCGCGTCAATGGCGGCTTCCTGGCGAATGACACCTGTTATTTGGTAACGAACTGTGACAATGGTGTGCTTAGCTCGATCAGGGCCGCTACGCCCGCGCCCTATGTGCTTGGTTGTAGACGTTTCTTGCCGTTCAAAGGTGTAACTGAGCAGCCCTTCAACATCGTGATTTTTTAGAATTGCGTTGGCGGCGATCACCAACACATTTTCTTCTTGAATTCGGCGTTTGCCTCGTCCGCGAGGCGGTGTAAGCGCTATTAGCTCAGCCGTGGCTGTTTCAAGATGTTTTTTTAGGTTTTCCACTGCGCTCGCTCGGTATCTTTCCGAACACACCACAAAGACGCGTTCAGTCCATTCGATGTTTTCCGCTTTTTGTGTACCATCCGTCTGCGGTTTTCCTTGAATTTCAGTCTGGACTGTGCGCTCAAAGACATATCCTTTGGCCAGTAGCCTGCGTTCACCGTTTTGGGCGTCCAGATACACCGGTTGCAAGGGCTGTTCACCATTGTTGGCAGCTTCTACCCAACGGATGAAATCAGCCCCGACTTTTCCAGTTTTGGCCAGCGGGCAAAGATAATGTTGCTCGGCATGATGAATGTGCGCTCGGATTGCCAATGCACTCATTTTGCTGTCGCCAACGAAGAGTAGGCCGATCCCGTCAATGATATTCAGCACCTGGTCTACCGCCGGTATGTAGAGTATATCGTCCGCAGTATTGCCTGGCACTACCTGACTTACCAAAGGTAAGCCCAATGGGTCAAGCGAAGCCATCATTACCTTGACCTGTAGCAGCGTCGGATCATCTTTGCTGTGACCATACTGAAACAGACCGCTCTCACAACCTTGATGATACCCGGATACTGTTGTCATGTCGCAACGTATCGTTTCTGGGCGCAGGTCATACACCCGTATGATATTTTGACCCAGCTCTTTTTGAACCGCTTCCCAGACCGCTGGTTTGCTCAGGCGGCGCAGCAGAACAGTTAGCTTGTCATCGGTGAAGTCAAACTCGCTCACCTTCTGTCCGGTTATGATCTCGATCGTTTTTTGGGCCTGCCGAACCCATTCCTGCACG
>CAIWAX010000217.1 GCA_903910795.1 uncultured Anaerolineae bacterium | reverse complement strand
GACCTTCGTGTACGTCTTTTGCCGATTTTGTAGGTAGTACTTTCGGGAAATTCAATATGTCAGCCAACTTCACTCTGTCGCGCAAGTCAAAGCCAGAATATTGAATAATTTCGGTTACAGATTTTGGCAAATGAAGAGTCTCTGGGGTATGAGTCCAAACTTCAATCTTGGAAGTATTTTCCTGAAAGACACCTTTGTGAAGCCTTGTGAAGCCTTTTACTCCGCCCGGAACTTCGCTTCCTGCTGGATAATAAACCTCCACCCTGTGCGCGAATCTGGGCTTTGCATAAAAACTCATCGCCAAATCGCCTATGAGCATTCCCTTATCACCGATAGACTTGCTTCGTAAGAAGGTTGGGGAGCATCTCCATTTGTCTAGAGCCATTTGCACACTCGGAACAAGAGCAACGCGACAAAGTTCACGAACCGGATTTTGATGAAATCCCATGAGGTGAATTGAAAGCTGTTGATTCGAGCTGCTTTCATTTTGTTTTTCCATGTTCGTTTTCTCACGCTGTTTCATTGCATTTCCTCTCTTTACCCCTTCACGCACACGACCTGCTTCAAGGTATGCAGCACCTCAACCAAGTCAGATTGATTTGCCATCACTTGACCGATATCTTTATAAGCTGCGGGAATTTCATCAATCACATGTTTGTCCTTACGGCAGATCACCCCCTTGGTTTGCTTGATCAGGTCATCTTGCGTGAACTGTTTTTCCGCTGCGGTACGGCTCATTCTTCTGCCCGCGCCATGCGAGCAGGAGTTGAAACTTTCGGGATTTCCCTTGCCACGCACGATGAAGCTCTGTGCCCCCATGCTGCCGGGGATGATGCCCAAATCACCCTCGCGTGCTCGTATAGCTCCCTTACGCGTCACGAACACCTCTTCACCATAGTGACGTTCAATAGCCACGTAGTTGTGGTGGCAGTTCACCACCTCATTCAGGACAGTGAACTCAGGCAGCAAACGACGCATTCCCGCCAGAATCAAATCCAGCATGGACTGGCGGTTTTGATAGGCGTATTCCTGCGCCCAATGCACCGCTTCGACATAATCGTTGAAATACTCAGTGCCTTCCGTGAAGTAAGCCAGATCACGATCAGGCAAGTTGGTCATCAACCGCTCCATATCCTTACGCGCCAGTTCAATGAAGTAATCAGCAAGTCCGTTGCCAATGCCACGACTCCCTGAATGCAACATGACCCAAACGCCATTATTTTCATCGAGGCAAACTTCAATGAAATGGTTACCACTACCCAAGGTGCCCATCTGGCATACCCAATTGCTGAACCGTCCAAATGACTTAAGCAATCCGGGATGTTTGTGCGTCATGGCGGTCAGCCGCGCTTCGAAGGGTTGGGCCACACTGACCAAAGCTCTATCCTCCTTATGCTGATTACGCCCGACCGGTATATCGCGACTGATCTGATTAAAAACCTTTTGCAACGATTTCTCGTCAATATCATTGCCAGTCAGTGACAGCTGGCAAGCCAGCATCCCGCAGCCGATATCCACACCGACCGTCGCTGGAACAATGGCTTTGTGAGTAGCTATTACTGAACCGATCGTTGCCCCACGACCCACATGCACGTCAGGCATCGCCGCAATGTGATGGTGTATAAATGGCAACGAGGCGGCATTGGCAAGTTGCTTCTTTGCTCCGTCATCGATGTCGTTAGTCCAAATGTGGACGGGCACACGTTGCTCTGTCATCGTTTGCATAATTGGCATAATTTTCTCCTCAATGTAATTTCGTATATTTATCTTTTAAGCTCATGCGCTTGGCACAAAATTGCAGTGCCGCCTTCGCTGACCACCGCCACATCCTGGCCGCACTCTGGGCAAACCTGTAATGACCGATTCAGTGCGTGCAGCTTCAGCTCACTGATACGCTCACTTAATTCAGGCCGCCCCTCCACCGCAAAGACCACAAAACGCAGTGAGCCAAACTTTTCTTTTACTTGTCGGCACATCGGCCAACTTGGATCATCCGGCTTGTTTCCGCTCTCACGGGCCGCCACCTCTATATCTCGTGACAGCTGATACACCAGATCAAACCATCCATCGCCACATTCAAACCCTCGCTGCATGGATGACTCACTTCGATGACGAAATAGCACCGGAAAATCATCCAACAGCTTTTTCGACAATACCTCGTTCATCTGTCACCTCCACGACCCGCCATGACCAGTTGATAGAACCATCAGGTTCAGCTTAATAAGGAATATGATACGCATATCAACGTCATAATATGTCGCACTAAGACATCGCTTAACGTCGCCTTTTTTCCATCACAGTGAGCGTACGCGAGGCTATCGAGCCCATTTGAAACTCGCCCCGGCTTCCCCGCCCAGCAATGAGTAAGTACTCCTCATCAATCAGCACATTGGCTAATCCACGCCTGCACTGAATACAATCTTCCGGCTGGACGATATAAGCATGCAGCTTTTCCCGCCTAACCCTGACGTTGTGCCAATCAGGATCGAATGCTTCCACCCATCCCCCCACCTTCCCCGTCAACAAAATGGAGTGCCTCCCAGAAAACAGGTCGCAAATGGCAACCTGCTTACTGAAGTGCAATTTCCGTAGTGCGGCATCAACCTCGGCCCCCATATAAATGGTGATGGAAATACCAGTACGCATTTCAATAGCCCTCATCACAGCCAGCCAGTCATGCTTGTTACGGCCTTGTGTGTGAACCCCTTCGTCAGTGAGAATGGTATGCAGTAGTCGGTATACCAAGCCAGACATCTTATTTCTATCCCCGTACAGCATGAGCAATCCATTCAGCATAGAGGTCACCCAACATGAGCACGGCAGCATTTGATATGTCAGCGGTTGCATAGTCAGTCACCCCATTTTGTTGAGCGGATTGTCCGCAAATAAATGGCTGTCTCTGATATAGCGCTGCATCACGGCTTCCGACTGATGTCCGGTTTGCTGACATATCTTCCAGGAACTTGAACCCGCTATTGCCGCACTCGTAACAAAACCGGCCCGAAGGCTATGCCCTGAAAATTGACTAGCATCCAACCCCACCACCACAGCACGCTGCTTAACAATCAAGGCCACAGACTGGGCCGACAATCCATGCTCAGTCACATTCCCATAACGATCAACACCACGAAACAACGCACCACTGCTGAGATCTGACTGAGCAAGCCACGCCATGACTGCTTTGACGGGACAAT
>CAIWAX010000216.1 GCA_903910795.1 uncultured Anaerolineae bacterium | reverse complement strand
GTTTAAAGCATTCCCATAAACAATCACACCACTAATGGATGTTTGCCTGCATCTACCTTGATAATAAAATAGTTTCTGTTTACCAATGCGAGAAGTGGTATACTAATTATTAATGGCTTAATTATGAAAGGTGGCAATAAATGGAATTCAGGGTTCAAATACGTTCAGGGGGTAGGTTTGTGCTCCCAGCAAAATTACGCAAAGAATTACAAATCAAGGCCGGCGATGAAATCGTTTTACGCCTTGAGAATGGATCGGTTCGGTTGGTTCCACTCCACCAGGCTGTGATCATCGCTCAACAAACCGTCAAGAAATATGTTCCGCAAGGAACTTCTCTCGTGGAAGACTTGATCCAGGCACGTAAGGAGGAAGCAACGCGTGAATAAATGTGTACTGGATGCGTCTGCAATTTTAGCTTTACTGAATGACGAATCCGGGGCAGGGACGGTACAGGAATTGTTACCTGTCGCCATTATTTCGGCTGTAAATTATGCCGAAGTCGTCACAAGATTATCGCTCTTGGGAATGCCAGAAAGTGAAATTCACGAGGCTCTCGACATGCTGGGATTGGCTCTCATTTCATTTGATGAAGGCTTATCTTTTCAAACGGGAGCGATGGCGATTGCAACCAAACAATATGGGCATTCATTGGGTGATCGGGCCTGTCTAGCGCTTGCTCTCAAAACCGGATATTCTGCAGTAACCTCAGACAAAGTATGGCAAGAACTGAATATTGGAGTGGATATCAGGCTGATCCGGTAACCCTGTAGGGCTATCCACTCAGATACGATAAGTCTTTTGCTTTCCTTAAACCAGCTTTTGTTCAATGGCTGCCTTGACTGCCGCCACCCGGCTTTCCACGCCCAGCTTTTGAAAGATATTGGATACGTGGAATTTGACCGTCCCCAGGCTAATGACCAACTTTTCGGCGATCTCATTGTTGTTCAATCCGTCCACTATGCAGCGCAGCACATCGCGTTCGCGCTCAGTCAGTTCATTGCCGGGCAGGTGCGGCTGGCTGATGGAATTGGCCAGCACCTGGGCGGCTTCGGGCGAGAGGGTCATGCGTCCGCTCATGGCTGAACGGATGGCATTCCCCAGTTCCACGGCGGTGACATTCTTTTGAAGGTACCCCGCCGCGCCAGCCTGAAGTGCGCCTTGCACCATGTTTTGTTCCGAAAAACTGGTCAATACGATCACCTTGACCTGTGGATATTTTTGATGAATTTCGCGGGTGGCGCTGATGCCGTCCATAACCGGCATTAACAGATCCATCAAAACCACGTCCGGCTTGTGGAGCCCAACCAGCGTAACTGCCTCTGCCCCATCATTTGCCTCACCAACCAGTTCAAGATCCTTATTGACAAGCAAATATTTACTCAGGCCGCTGCGCACAACGGCATGATCATCCGCCAATAAAATTTTTATAGTCATTGTTCCACTCCTCCTATTTTTTGAACACAGACAATTTCATATCGGGTTTTTCAATCCAATCTACTTCGATACAGGTGCCGGCACCGGGCTTGCTTGTGATGGAGATGTCGGCCCCAATCGCTTCGGCACGCTCGCGCATGATGCGCAGTCCCAGGCTGGTGGATTTTTGTTTGGAAACATCGAAGCCGATGCCGTTGTCGCAAATTTCGAGATGCGCCCCAGCCGGGCTGAGTAGCAGGGCAACATCCACGCTGCTGGCGCGGGCATACTTGAAGACATTGTTGAGGCTTTCTTGGGCTATGCGGTAGAAAGCCACCAGCACCTCTGGAGGCAGCCCGCGATCCCCTTCCACTTCAAGCTTGATCGGCAGACGTGAGCGTCCGATCAATGCTTCGCAGAGCTGGCGGATGAGATCCCCCAGGCGCGATTGGGTCAGGGCGGAGGGGCGCAGTTCCAACAGTAGGGTGCGCATTTCGGCCAGGGCTCCGCGCGTCAATTGACGCAGTTCCTCGGTTGATCTTTTGGCCTCATCTACATCCATTTCCCATAAATCAGGCAGTACTTCGGCGATCAGGCTGGAAGCAAAAAGAGTTTGGGTCACGGCATCATGCAGATCGCGGGCCAGGCGGGTGCGTTCGGCGGCCACGGCATCATCGGCGGCTTTGGCAGCCAGGGCTTCTTCAGCACGCTTGCGCTGTTCAATCTCTTCCGTCAGGCGCTCATTGGTGCTGGCCAGCTCGTGAGTGCGTTCCTCAACCCGGGCTTCCAAGGTCCGGCGATATTCGGCTTCTTGTTCGACCAGCTTTTGAGCCGCCTGTCTCTGGAGGGTTATATCTTCAATAATCCCCACCAGGTATTGCGGGCGGCCCAACCCGTCTGGCACAGTGGAATAGGTGACCCTGCCCCAGAACAACTCTCCGTTTTTGCGCAGGAAACGCTTTTCCATTTGGAAACCAGAAAGTTCGCCTGCGACCATTTGCCTGAACTGTTCCACGCCAATCGGCCGGTCTTCCGGGTAAGAAAGGAGCGACGGGTCCGTATTGTACAATTCCTCAAATGTGTACCCTGTCATTTGGGCAGCAGTCGGGTTGATGCTGATGACCTTGCGGTCCAGACTCATCATAGACATGCCGACAGCGGCATTATCATACATGGCCCTGAAGCGCGCTTCCGATTCGCGCAGACCTTCGACGGCCCGCTTTTGCTG
The DNA here is from genome assembly GCA_903910795.1 of uncultured Anaerolineae bacterium. Taxonomy (GTDB): domain Bacteria; phylum Chloroflexota; class Anaerolineae; order Anaerolineales; family Villigracilaceae; genus UBA5195. The sequence continues at coordinate 7,198 of CAIWAX010000216.1, read as the reverse complement.
GTCGATATCCTGGATCATGCCAACAATGTAGAGGGGTGTGCGGTTCGGGTCGTAAACCAGGCTCATGGAAACCTGCGCCCAAAACAGCTCGCCGTTTTTGCGGTAATAGCGGCGTTCACTGGTGTAGTGATCAATTTTGCCTGCAATCATGTCCTGGTGCAGGGCAGCCGATGCGGGCATGTCGTCCGGGTGGGTGATGAGAACCGGGGAAACGCCCATCAATTCCTCGCGCGTGTAGCCCAAAAGATCGCACATGGCCTGGTTGGCATCCGTTAATTTGCGATCCAGGCTCATGAGCCCCATCCCCACAGCTGAATTCTCAAACATTGCCCGGAAGCGCGCATCCGATTCTCCCAGCTTTTCCTGATCCTTTCTTTGCTGGGTGATATCCTCCAACATGCCCACCAAGTATCTGATCTTTCCACTGGCATCCTTGACCGCCGAAACTGTGATATGAGACCAGACCGGTTCGGCGCCGGGCCGCCTGTAGACATGATCGGTGGTGTAGGATTCGCGATGGTCGTTCATTAGCTCGTCAATAATGGGAGCTTCAACTTGCCGGTAGCGGGAAGAGACAAATTCGTAGACATTATTCAAGGTCGCGGGCAGATGTTCATCTTCCACCAGCTTGCGGCAGACATCGTTGTAGCGCAGGCTGAGGTTGGTCAGGTCGAGAATGACCACCCCCAGGGCCGAGTTTTCAAACACGGCCCGGAAGCGCGCCTCGGAGAGGCGCAGCTCGGCCTCCGCGCGTTGCTGTTCCAGCAGCAGGGCTTCCAAGCGGATATTTTGCTGGCGCACCGCCCGCACCCGCCACTGAAACCCCAGCACCAACAGGACTGCCAGTCCAATCACCGACACAGCGATAAATTCCCAAGTCATCCAGAATGGCGGGGTGACTCCCAGGGGCAGCGAAACACCTGTTTCATTCCAGACACCCCCACTGTTGGCTGCGCGCACATGGAAGACATAACTGCCGCCCGGCAGATTGGTATAGCTGGCGTAATTGCGGGTGCCGGCATCCACCCAATCCTTGTCAAACCCTTCCAATTTATAGGCGTAATGATTTTTGCCCGGCGCCTGGAAATCCAGGGCCGCAAACTCAAACGAAATGAAATTCTGGTCATAGTTGAGCTTGAGAGGCAGCATGCCGGAAAGATCAACTGCGACCGGGGTGTTAAAAATCTTAAAACCGGTGATGGCGACCTGCGGGGGGACGGGATTCGGCTGGATTTGGGCAGGATTGAAAACGTTGAAGCCGTGAGAACCGCCGGCATAGATCAGCCCCTGGCGGGTTTTCAGCAAAGCGTTTGAGTTGAATTCATTGCCTTGCATGCCATCCGATTTATCATAAAAACTGAAGATCTCGGTGGATTGGTCAAGCCTGCCCAGACCGTTGTTGGTGGTCAGCCATAAATTACCGGCGGCATCCTGCACCACACCCATGACAGTGGTATTGCGCAGGCCATCTTTCTCACGGTACATTTTTATATTATTGCCGTTCGCGTCCAGTTTATCCAGCCCGCCCTGGGTTCCCAGCCAGATGTTGCCGCTCCGGTCGCCGGTAATGGCCCAGACGCTGTCATCTCCCAGGCTATGCTGGTTTTGCGGATCATGGCGAAAAACCTGGAACCTGGCGGAAGCTGGGTTGAGGCTGGCAGGGTCCGAAAGGTCTAGACGGTTGAGCCCGCCGCCCCAGGTTCCAATCCAGAGCGTTTGCCCGGAAACCCAGAAGCTGACCGTGGAGTTATTGCTGAGGCTGGCCGGGTTCTGAGGGTCGTTTTTGTAATGCACAAACTCACGCGCGTCAGGGTCGAGCCGGTCAAGGCCGGTCATGGTACCCACCCACAGGCGGCCCTGAGGTTCGCGGAACAGGCTGACGACATTGTTATCCACCAGGCTGCCGCTGTTGGCAGGGTCGTTGACATAATGTTCGGCTTTGCCTGTGGCAGGGTCAAAATGGTCCAGGCCGGCACCCAGGGTGGCCACCCACAGGCTGCCATCCGGGTCGGGTTGAATGTACATAACCACGTTGGAAGCCAGGCTAGCTGGATCCTGCGGGTTATGCACAAAGTGTTCAAACTGGCCGGTGAGCGGGTTGAAGCGCTCCAGGCCTTTATCCCAGGTACCCACCCACATCTGGCCATCCGGAGTTTCGGCGAAGCCGCCAATCAGGTTGGAAGCCAGGCCGGAAGGGCTTTGCTCGTAAAGATGAAATTGTTGGTTGTGGATGTTGAGCAGGTTGAGCCCGCTGTTTAGAGAACCCACCCACAGCAACCCGGAACGGTCGAGGGCCAGCGCGTACAGGGCATTGTTGGAAAGACTGCTCAGGCTGGCGGGGTCATTCTGGTAAACATAGATCTTCCCCGGCGCGCTCAAATCAATGCGTGCCAGACCACCGCCCCAGGTGGTGGCCCAGAGCTGGTTGTTGCCATCGATCAAGATCTTGATGACATTGTTGGTATTCATGGACGCATCGGGCCCCTGGGCAATGTCAAAATGATCGCATTGTCCTGTAGCCGGGTCGAGGCGGTCCAGACCGTTGCCGGGCAGGCTGTAACCGCCCGAACCGATCCACAACAGTCCGGCCTTGTCAAAAACAAGGGAAGAAATGTTGGCCCCTGACAGGCACTGCTGGCGGGCAGGCATGCGCTCGGCTTTGCCGGTGGCCGAGTCGAAGTGGTTTAAACCGGCGCCTCCCAACGCCAGCCCGCCGGTGCCCACCCACAGCTTGCCGTCTGGTCCAGGCAGTATGGCGGAAACGGCGCTGCTGCTCAGGCTGGCGGGATCCTTGGGATCGTTGCGATAGTGGGTAAATTGTTGGGCAGCCGGGTCAAACAAGTCCAACCCGCCCAGGGTGCCCACCCAAAAACGGCCAGTGCTGTCCATCGCCAGGGAAGTGACGATCGGACTGGAGAGGCTGCCGGGCTTGGCCGGGTCTGGAATGAAGCGAGTGAATTTGGAGGTGTGCGGGTCAAACCGGTTGAGACCGCCGCCCCAGGTGCCCACCCATATATTTCCCTGCGGATCTTCAAACAGGGCGGTGATGCTGTTCTGACTGAGGCTAGCCGGGTCGTCGGGGTCGTTCTTGTATATCTGGAATTTCTGACCGTCATATCGGTTTAGACCGTCCTGGGTGCCAATCCACATAAAGCCATGCGTGTCTTGAATAATGGAAAGACCGGCATTCTGCGAAAGGCCGTTATCGATGTTCAAATGTTCAAAGCGCAGGCTGGCACCGGGCTCGAAGAGATTCGCCTGGTTTTGCGCCTGGGCGGGCATGACCGGGGTTGCCAGGGAAACGAGCAAAAATAAGACGAAAACCAAACTGAAATACCGAAAGCGGATCATAGTCAGCCCTGAAAATGAAATTGGCACAATTCACATGCAATCATTCTAGCATCCAAAACCACCAAAAATTGAAAAATATGACATCGCGCGCATTAATATGTGATTAATTACACAGACCAGTCAAGTGGATAGGTTGTAAACCCGACGCATGACCGGGGCAGGCAAGGCGGGCAGGATTTAAACTGGTTTCATCGCACAACAAGGAGCTTGAATGAAACCATTAACCTTTCTCTTTATGGCAGTGATTTTCCTGCCGCTCTTATCAGCCTGCAGTATGGGGCTCTATCCGCCGGCACCAAGCCAGATAACACCTTCGGGCAAGCTGGTTTCTGAAATAAGAAATCCGGGCGAGTTTAAGGGCATCGAATTTCGCACAGCAGGCAGCCTGGTCATCAAGACAGGCGACCAACAATCAATCGTCATTCGCGGCAGTGATAACGTGGTTCCCCTGGTGAAAACCCGGGTACTCGGTGGGGTGCTTGTGATTGAAATGGAGGACAACGTGAATATCCAGGCGGTCAATAAAAATAGTATGCTTAATGTAAACATAACCCTGAATGATCTGAGCAGCCTGACCATCAGCGGCCTGGGAAGCGTGGATATTTCGGAACTGGAAACCCAGTCCTTAAAACTGGTGATGAGTGGAGCCGGAACGATCAACCTGCATAACCTGAGCGTGGATCACCTGGAGGTGGTAGTGGACGGGCTGGGAAATGTCACGCTGAGCGGGATCGCCGCAGATTGTCGGGTGGAAATTTCGGGAGCCGGACATGTGAATGCCGGTAAGCTCAAATGCCAGACCGCTGAAGCAGACATCCCGGGACTGGGCAGCGCCATATTGTGGGTCACCGAGCGCATCAGCGGCGAGATCAGCGGCAGCGGCAGCGTGCAGTACTTCGGTCTGCCTGAAAAGAAAACCCGCACCACAGGTCTGGGAAGCTTCGTTCCCTTGGGTGCCAGGTAACCAGGATAAAAATCCCCGTTTCTGGCGGTCATGTATCCATCCCGCCAGAAACGGTAAGAAATCCAATTCTTGAATAAGGATCTAATATGAATAAGTCACTCAAACCTGCCTTCATTCTATCCATCCTGATCGCTGTTTTTTCTTTTTTCGTTTCGCTGGGCGGTCTGTTTTTAAATGGGCTTTACCGTGATAATGCTTTTGTTCGTGCCACCTGGCTGGGAAACGATGCTGTCACGCTGCTGCTCGGCGTTCCCATCCTGGCGGCGGCCCTGTTCTTTGCATGGCGCGGTTCAGTGAAGTCCCAGTTGATCTGGATGGGTATGCTGGATTACATGCTCTATAACTATGCTTTTTACCTGTTCGGGGCGACCTTCAATTGGTTCTTCCTGCTGTATGTGATATTGGTTGGCCTGTCCATTTTTGCCCTGATTTTTGGCCTTTCCAACCTTGATGCCCAAAATATCAGGAATTCTTTCAGCCAAAAAGTACCGATGCGCCTGATTGGCGGTTATTTTTTATTTGTGGCTTCGGGTCTGGGCCTGATCTACTTTGCCCAATCCATCCAATTCATCCTGACTGGTCAGGTGCCGTCGATTGTGACCATAAGCGGGCATGTCACCAACGTGGTTTTCGCGCTCGACCTTACCCTGCTGGTGCCGTGGCTGGTGCTTGGCGCGGTTTGGCTGATGCAGCACAAACCCTGGGGCTATGTCATCGCCGGCATGCTGTGTGTGAAAGGCCCGCTTTACACGCTTATTCTTGCAGTCAATACCCTCCTGGTGATCCAGCGCGGGTTGGCCGATGGAGGCGAGCTGCCGCTGTGGATCATCCTGACCGGTTTAGGATTGATTGCCTCTGCCCTCTTTTATGGGGAGCGGCAGAAACCCCAGCGAGCATGAGGTTTGAAAATAATGGCATCATACCGCTTATCTATCTAAATGGAGAAACCTAATGACTGAACTTCCTTTGGAAACACTTCAACAATTCATTGTTCGTGCCAAGGCCGCCTCTTATGTCGGCGGCGGTGCACACATCCCATCCTGCCGCCCCGGTTCACATGATTTGGAATTCGGGGAGGCTCCCTTTGCCTACCTTGACAGCTATTTTGGTGGAACGGATTTTATCGGCGAGGAAGTGGTCCATTACCAGGGTCAGCCGGTTTGGGCGATGAACTATTACGGCCGCATCCTTGAGCCAGCCCGGATTACGGGCTCAGAAACCGGCCAGGTGATCAAAGAAAGCCTGTCCCGCATGTACCAGGAAGGACGTTTCCTGGGAGGCTTTGAGTATGCCACTGTGCTGGGTGATTATCACGATTGTAATGAAGGCGATTTCATCTCATTCAGCGGGCGCGAATGGATCACGCAAAATGGCAGAGCAGTCTATGAACTGTACTACCATGGTGGCTTGATAAAGGATTAGCTTTGACGGCCGCTTCTTCCAGCTGCCCAAGGACCTGAAATTATTCGGCTCCCTGCCCAACTGACCGGCGTTTTTTGGAACGTTCAGTATCAATCGCAACCTTTTTATCACTGCCTCTGGTGGAATATTGGCCTGATTTCAATTCAAAAGGAGAATGCAATGAAACCAAACCTACTCAAGACCATTTGCGGCGGCATCGCTCTTGGCATGGGCGTGGCGGTGATTGCGACCAACATCGCCAACCCGCTTTCGTTTACCAGCCTGACCAACCTGCTTGGCATAGCCGTCGCTGCACTCGGCCTCGCCTTCTTACAAAAATAAATCCAATCAAAAATAAAACCGGAAAGCGCGCCAAGGATCCTGGGAAAAATTAATCCAGGCCTGGCGCCATCACGGTAAAAAAAATATTAAGATAAAGGAGTCCACCATGAACACGCAACCCACAATCAAAACCTATTTCGGCATTTTCTTTCAAGTGCTCGGGGCCATGCTGGCCTTTTTGGTCAGTCTCATACTGGGCAACCTGATCTCCCCGCTCTCCCCGGCTATTATGTCAGCCAGCGCCACTGCCAGCGGTTTTCTCTCCACACCCCTGGCCTTCCTGTTCAACGCTTTCGCCAACGGGTTGATCCTGGTCTGGGCAGCCCGGCGCTCCAGTTTTAAGGGTTTGGCACTGGCCGGGCAGTTGTTCGTGCTTTCCTTTGGAGCGCAGGTATTCATGACCCAGATCGAAACTGGCTATTTCCTCCCGGCTTTTCCGCTGTTGGCGAACAACTACCAGCTCTATAACCTGATGCTGCGCGGGCTGCTCACCTCGCTCTTTTTCTGCCTGTTGGTAACCCTGATGACCGGCGGGTTTTCCAAAACCCCTCGCCCGCAGGCCAACTTTCTCGTGACGAGCGCTGCCTTCCTCAAACAGGGTGCCTGGCTGGCAGTGGTTTACATCCTTCTGTATGTGCTCTTTGGTTATTTCGTGGCGTGGCAGGTGAAAGAACTGCGCCTGTTTTACGGCGGCCCGGCAGTATTGAACGGTTTCTTCGAACAATGGGGCATAACCCTGATGCAGAAACCTGAAATCCCGGTCTTCCAATATGCCCGCGGTTTTTTGTGGATCGCCTGCCTGGTGCCGCAGTTCCAGGGCTTTACCGGCAAACGACTTGAACTGGTGTTGCTCTCAGGGCTTGCATTTGGCTTGCTGCCCACCGCCCAGCTGGCCTTTGCCAATCCGCTCATGCCCGCCTCGGTCAGCCTGGGACATTTCTGGGAAGTCACCATCTCAACTGGTATTTTCGGGGCACTGTGCGCCTGGTTTGTGCCGCAGGCAACCAGAGTCCAAGAACCCATCCACTAGCAGTTTGTCGGAGAGAGCGTAAAAATAGGCGCTCCCAAAAAGAAATGCGTCTCAAAAGCAAGAAAATAGCGGTAAAAGTAGTCTAAACAGCCGATTTCATAGGTAACTTT
>CAIWAX010000215.1 GCA_903910795.1 uncultured Anaerolineae bacterium | reverse complement strand
TGCCTTTCCTTCCGGAGCTCATCACCGGTACCAGGTCAGTGAGCGGGCCGGGGGAGACAATCACCCCTCCGGGGTGAACGGAAAGATGGCGCGGAAGTTTGAGCAGGGCTTCGGCATCGTCAAATATATGCGCATAGTCAGCGTGGGAGGCGCGTAATGTGGAAAATGGAGATTGCAGTTCGCCCTTTTCAGCCTGTTCTTCAAAGCGTGCCCAGAAAGAATAAGGCAGCCGGTTGACCATCTCACGAATTTTGCTTTGTTCCAGGCCGTGCGCTTTGGCCGCATCACCCAGCGCCGAGCGTGGTCGGAAGCGGTTGATGGTGGCGACCATGGCGACGCGATCGGAACCATAGGTTTCGAAAACGTGCTCGATCACACTTTCCCGGCGGTTTGAGCACAGGTCAGTGTCAATATCCGGCGGAGTGGTGCGGGCCGGATTGAGAAATCGCTCAAAGTAGAGGTTCAACCGGATCGGATCAGGGCTGGTGATGCCCAGGCAATGCGCGACAAGCGAGGAGGCGGCTGAACCACGCGAGGAATACGGCACACCCGTTTGCCGGGCGAAGTTGAGCAAGTCTTCAACGATTAAAAAGATTGGCTCAAACCCCATGCGGGCAATCACTTCCAACTCATGGTCAAGCCGCGCCTGGATTGGCGGTGTGATCGCGCCGTACAGATCTCGCGCGCCTGCTTCAGCTTTCTTACGCAGGAATTCTGCCGCAGATTGGCCGGGCGGCAGGGGAACGGTGGGCATACGGGCCACACCAATTGGTAAGTCAAATTGGCAGCGCTCGGCGATCTCGATGGTGGTCTTGATGGCTCTGGGGAAATACTGGAAACGAATCTCCATTTCTTTTGCACTGGCAAAGTAAGCATTGGGCGGCGCAAATGCGTTTTGCTGGAGCTCTTGCAAGGGTTTGACCTTGCGGATGGCGGTCAGTGTACGCTGCAGAGCGGCCTGATCCGGGTGTAAGTAGTAGACTGGATGAATGGCAACCAGCGGAAGCCCAAAATCCCGCGCATTTCTGGCGTGTATCAATCCCGAAGATGGGTCGCGCAAGGTGGCATATAGTCTTTTGGGAAAAATCTCTTTAAGAATGCCGAAGGTGGTTTCATCATTTCCCAGGGCGATCAAATCGCTGGCATAAGATTCCAAAAGTTCGAAGGAACAGGGTTCTTCAGGTTTATCGCGCAAGGACAGGACGCTGCTCAGGCGGCAAAGGTTGGCCCAGCCTTCCAGATTGGTTGCCAGGAGTGGCAGCCGGCCTTTTTCCAGATCGATTTCCAACCCCAGGATGGGCTGGATGTCATGTTGTTTGCAAGCTTGAACAAATTCAATGGCACCCGTCAAAGTCAGGTGATCGGTCAGGCCGAGCGCAGACATGCCGTTGGCGCTGGCCGCCTGGGCTAATTCCACAGGGTGGGGCAGCCCTTCCAATAGCGAGTAGGCGGAGTGGGTGTTGAGGTGTAAATACATGGGCATGATTCTAATTCTTTAAAGGCGGTTGAGGCCAAAGATACCCATACAAAAGCAGAACTCCCGGGATGATTTTCTCAACCCGGGAGTTCTGCTTGCGCCATCTTAAAAAAGTCATAGGTTTTCAATATTCGAGTTGCCAGAGGGTGACACGGTTGCGGCCGTTTTGCTTGGACTGGTACAAAGCGTCATCGGCTTTGATCAGAATCTCGTCCATTTGCAGACCATGTTCGGGATAAGTTGCCACGCCAAACGACATGGTCAGGCCGCGTTCCAGGTTGGCCTGGCTCGTGCTGGTATCTTCGCATAACTGGCGGATGTGCTCGGCTCGTTTCAGCGCATCCGTACTGGTCATGTCAGGCATGACCAGTAGGATTTCGTCGCCGCCAAATCGGCAAGTAATATCAGAAGCGCGCGCGGCCGAGGTCAGCAGATTGGCAATGAATTTGATAGTTTGGTCGCCCACCAGATGGCCGTAGGTATCATTGATGGTCTTGAAATGGTCAATGTTCATCATGATGACACTCAGGCAGGCTCCATTGCGTTTGGCGCGTTTTAATTCACGCGGCAAGGTCTCTTCCAGGTAGCGCCGGTTATGCAATCCGGTCAGCGGATCACGCAGGGCCTGGTCGCGCAGCTTGTCTTTTAGTTCATTGACCAGCCCCAATTGGATCATCAACTTGGTGTTAGCCTGTGCCAGGGCATGTTCGGCTATTTTGCGTGGAGTGATATCCCGATTGGTGCCCCGGATGCCCAGGTAGACCCCTTGTTCATCAAAAGCAGGTTGTCAGGCATGACTGAGCCAGCGCAGGCTGCTATCTTTGTGGATGATACGGAAGTCGACCTCATCCTTTAAGTGTTCAGCAGCGATAGCGTTATGCCTGTCAAGCAGGGGCAGGTCATCTGGATGAACAAGGTTTCTGGTCAAACCGGGGGTGTTTATAATCTCCTCGGCGGTATAGCCGGAAACGCTCAGACAGGCAGATGAAACGTATGATTTGGTATGATTTGCCCTACATCAATCTGGCAAGATCGGCTTTGGCTTGAGTTTCAAAACTACTGGCTTTCTGCGCTTGCGCCGTGGCGATGGCGAGCCGGTAAGACTCTGCTGCACCTTCGGAATTGCCCCTGGCTTCAAGCGCTTTCCCGCGTAAGCGATAAAGCTCAGCCTGCCACCAGCCTTCGCCGCGCCTGGCGATATCCGCCAGTCCCTTTTCAATGGCATGCTCTGCTTCTTCAATACGCCCATGCCGCAGTAAAATGGCTGCCATCAGACCCAGTTGGGTTGGATTGGAAATATTTGATCCGATCATCCGGTCCAGGCTGATGCCTTCCTCCATGAGCTGAATCCCTTCGGCATCACCCTGGATATAGCCGAGCACGATCAAGCCCCAGGCTCGCCAATGCGGGATGAAATGACTGGTAGCATCGCTGAGCAATTCCCGCGCCAGAGGCTCAGCCGTGCCATACTCGCCGCTAATGATTTGCAACATCACAAAAGCCAATAGAGATTCTTCAATTGCAAACGCCTGGCCGGTGCGACGGGCGAGCGCCAGTGTTTCTTCGGCGATATTCCAGGCCTGTTCCTTTTCATTAAGATGGGCGTAGGCCAGGCACAAATAAAACCCGATCGCAACGCCGCTATCCGACCCATAGCGCATAATCTGTTCCTGGGATTTGCTCTCGTCGTACATCTCCCAGGCTTTGAGCAGGGAAGCTTTGGCCTGATCAAACTGCCCGTAGTGGAACATCATTAAACCGGTCATCAGGTAGGCTTCCATCGAAAAGCCCGAGTCGCTGGATTCTCCGGCGATCATAAATAAGTTATCTGTGATCGTTTTCAGGGCCGGCATATTACCCTGGAAGAGGTAATGAACACCAAACGAACGCAGAACATGGAAAATTGTCTCCGGCTTTTGCAATATTTTACTGAGCCGCAGTGCTTCCTGCATGTTTTCTACCACTTCAGGCACACCAAAACCCGCCGATGTGACCAACGCGGAGTTGAGACCAAAACGCAACTGGATTTCATGTTCTGGCGCTGGTGCTTGCGCATGAAGTAATTCAAGCGCTCGCTCAAAATAGCGCCGGGCTTCTACATTGGCGTTGGTTTGCAAAAACTGAAAACCTGCTTCCTCGGCATAGAAAAGTTCCTTTTCTGCGCTGCCGGCCTGGCTCCAATGATGTGCCAGCGCCGCCAGCGGCAGCGCCTGCGGATAGGCGTTTTCGAGCCCTAGCGCGGCTTCGCGGTGCAGAGCCGCCCGTTCGTCTGCATCCAACGCATCGAGGGCATAGCTGCGCACCCTATCGTGAGCAAATTGCCACTTGCCATCTGGTGAATTGAGCAGGGCTGTATCTGAACAATACACCAACCAGTCTTCCAATCGGTCTCCTAAGATATGGCGCAGCACGGGAATATCAATCTGACGTCCCAACACGGCCGCCAGCCGCAGCGGCGGCTGCCAATCTGCAGGGATTCTTTTAATGCGCCGTTGGATGATTGCCTGGACGCCGCCAGGAAATACCTGCGCTGGCAGCGATCCTTGCCCGATCATATCCAGACGCCCGCGTTCTTCGGCCAGAGCACGCACAATCTCAACCAGGAAGAAAGCATTGCCCTCGGTTTCGCGCTTGAGCAGGTCCAGCACAGCCGGCTGTTTCCCTACCTCACCCAGGATCGAGACACTCAGGTCGGATAAACTTTGATCGTTCAAACGTTCCAGTGCGATGCTCGCGGAGCCTGGTAAGGCTTCGGGCAAATCGGTCCGTTCGTCGCTGCGGTAGCTGCCAACGAACAGCAGGGGGACGGATTCGGTTAACGGCAGTAAGGATTTCAGTAACTCGAGACTCTCGCTGCTGACCCAATGCAAATTCTCGAGCAGGATGATTGTCGGTTGGCTGACGCGGGAAAGAGCCGCGCTTACGCTGTCGCGGAGACGTAGCTGTGCCTGCTGCGGATCCAGAGGCGCTGCATCCGTTACCTGACGCTCCAACAGTGCCGCCAGATTGGGCACGTAGGGTTTGAGTACCGAGGCTTCTTCGTCTGTCAGTTCAACGACAGAACTCAAGGCTAGAAAGATGTTCAGCCATAAGTGGTAGGGCGCAGCGCTTTCACCCATTTCTTCACCGCGCAACACGCGAGTGCCTTCCACCAATGCCAGGGAGCGCCATTCTTCCAGAAGCCGCGTCTTGCCAACGCCGCTTTCACCCCCGACAAGGATAGACCCGCCTTTCCGATTCCTGACGAGATCGCGGGATGCGGCCGCGAGTTGATCCAGCTCGTGGTCACGCCCCACAAAACGAGCCGCCTGCAGGTAGCTTTCGCGCAGTTCCAGCGTTTCGGGTGGCACAGGCAGGTTTGCGGCAGAACTCAATGTGGCCATGACTTCGCCCGCGTCGTGGTAACGTTGTTCGGGATCCTTGGTGAGCAGCCTTTGCATGAGGTCAACGAGTGCATTCGCTGATACTGAACTCATGGGCACTTTCCATTCGGGGACAATACCAGGCGATTGCACTGTGGTCTTATCCATCGTTATTTGAATCCGGGCCGCTTGAGAGGTATCGAATGGATCGGATAATGTAGTTGACGTCTCCGTTGCCAGCAGCGACGCCCTGCGATTAGAGAGGGTGGATGAGATGGCTTCGATGGGCGTCAGATCAGGGTCTTCATTTATGATTTGCTGAAGCAACTTCGATGTGTCATGAGTTATGAACGGATGATGACCAGCCAGTAATTCATACAGCATCACGCCAACAGCATATAAATCGGAGGCCGGGGTCGCGGCTGCTCCTTGCAGCACTTCCGGCGCAATATATGCCAGGGAACCGGCCAAATCATCTTCAACAGCCTGATCTGTAAAGACGGCCAGCCCAAGGTCGAGCACTTTGACTTGCTTATCGACCACCATCACATTGCTGGGCTTCAGATCACGGTGTAAGATATTGCGCCGGTGCAAGTACATCAGGGCCTGGAGGACTTGCAATATTAATCCGATCTTGTCGAGTGGGGAGGCATCATGGGCAGCCTGGCTCAATGTCTGCGCCCCGGCAAGCAGTTGCATGGTGAAGTAAGGCTGGCGTTCGGCGTCGAAGCCGTAATCCAGCACGCTGATGATGTTGGGGTGCCGCAGCGAAGCCAGGATGCGGAACTCCCGCGAGAGGCTGATTCGCAGGTTCTCGCGATCAGAATCCGAAAGCTTCTGATCGTGTAGAATCACCCGTTTAAGCGCGACGGACGCCCCGCTCAGCCGATCTGAGGCTTGATAGACAGTTCCCATGCCACCAGCACCGAGCTGCGCTCCAAGTTGATACTGATGATTAAGCCATGTGGTCGAAGTTGTGCTTAACATGTCCATGCTCCTGGGTGGGGTTTATGTGCGATAGTATGCGAGGCCACCAGTGTGATATTGGAACAAGTATCACACAAAAAGGCTTCAGGTTGGGTCGCGGTTGGGGGCTGCGCTATGGTTTCATCTCGATTTAACAGTATACTGAATTTATGGGTACTTTCCATCAGGCTTTTCCAAACCAGCTTTTGTTGTTAGTTTCAATTATAAATCGCATTGCCCTCCTGCACAAACTGGCGAATATCCATTCAGATAATCTGATGAGAAGATGAAAATTGCGCGATTGTGCGCTATTGCGATGGAACTGATCTGAATATAGATTTTCATGCTTGGTG
>CAIWAX010000214.1 GCA_903910795.1 uncultured Anaerolineae bacterium | reverse complement strand
GCCATCATCCACAGCAGGCCCCCAGCCATACAGCTTATTCGAATTACATCGTTCAAACTTTTTCGATAATGATACGAAAATGTCATCGATAATATCCAGCACCGGTAGACCCATGATCAGGCCTACCGGTGAAACCCAATATATAAATGTCACCATGGGGGTCAGTTTGAGCCAAGGATTCACACGCCGGTTGGAAGAGACGGCATGTGAATCCTTAATTATGCATGACTTTTCGGTTTTTGACAATCATTCAGGCCTTTTTGACCGCCTGAATGATTACGGTTACGAATAATTATGCAACCGGTACCACTCGCACCGACTGACCGCTGCGGGCCGATTCCTGGGCCGCCAGGGCAAACTGCAGGATGTCGCGGCCCTGTTCGCCGGTTAAACTGGGCGGTTCGCCCTTGAAGTAGGCATCAATGAAATGGCGGGTTGAGTTGATGAAGCTATGCTCCCAGCCCACCGGCATATCCGAATACGTATAGGTTTTGCGATCTTTGTACATTATTACAGGGGGCACATCCATCATGTGTCCATGCCCACGCGTGATCCAGATGACACCCTTGGTGCCGGTAATTTCAATGCGGTCATCCTGGGCGTAATGGTTCGTATCCACGATCATTTCCGGGGAATAGACCACTTCCAGCGAACCAAAGCGATTGCGTGGGAACTTCCACGAGACAATCGCCGGTGAATCGATTAGACCTACTTCGCCGCCCAGCGGGGCTTCCAGGCTACCGATCCAGGCATGCACTTCTTCGGCTGCACCGCCCATGAAGAACCAGGCCAGTGAGAATTTATGGTGGCCATCGTCAAAAACCAGCGGCCCGCCGCCGCTTTTTGACATATCAAAACGCCAGGTCTGGGCACTGCGCGGGATTGGCCAGGCATTCGGACTGTTGGCGGCATTGCTCTTGATGCGGATGGTGAGCGGCTCGCCGATTTCGCCCGCGTCAATCAGCTCCTTGGCGCGTACAACCGGCGGATAAAAGATAAAGTTCTCGAAGACCTTGAAAATAACCCCGGCTTTTTTGGTTGCCGCGATCATCTCGTTGGCCTGTGCTACATTCAGCGCCATCGGTTTCTGCAAGGAAACGTGCTTACCGGCTGCCGCGGCATCCAGCGTATGTTGGCGATGCAAGTGGTGAGGGGTCAGTATCTCCACCAGGTCAACTTCTTTCAAGGCTAATAGGTCTTGATAGTTCGTGAAAACCCGGTTTTCGGGTACGCCCCAGGCCGCCGCGCGTGACTGTGCAGTCTTGAGATCGGTATCGCACACCGCCACCAGTTCGGCGCGCTCATTCTTCAAATATTCAATCGCGTGCAAATCTGAAATACGTCCTGCCCCAATGAAGCCAACTCGAAGTTTATCCATAGCGTCCCATCCATGTCATGAAGATATCGGTTCAGTGGAGGATTCCACCGCCTTGAAGCTCAATTTTGCTGAAAGGGTTTGTCCAACTTCCTGTACAGTTTTTACAACGCTGGCGATGTTTTCCAGCGGCAGCCGGCTGGTTGGGCCGGATATGCCAATGGCTGCCACGCAGCGGTCGCGGTAGTCAAAGATCGGAACAGCGATACAGCGCACACCCGGGTTATATTCTTCGTCATCCATGGCGTAGCCCTGGTTGTTGACCTGCTGGATGTGGTGCTGGATGGCTGTCAGTTCAGTGATGGTGCGGAAAGTGTAGCTTTGCGGTTTTTCTGGAATAGGCGCCCCGGCAAAGGCCAGAAGCACTTTGCCCAAAGCGGTGCAGTGGAGTGGCGCTAACGTACCCACCCGGTTGTAACACGCAGCGCCGAAGGCGATTCGACCTGATCAAGGTAGAGGGTTTCACCGCGAGCCAGAATGGCCAGGTGAGCACATTCCCCGGTCAGATCGACCAGTTTTTGCAGATAGGGTTTGGCGGTTTCACGCAGTGGCATACGGGTTAACAACGTGCGGCTAAGGCGCACAATTTGCGGGCCAAGAATGTATTTGCGTGTGCGTTCGTCTTTTTCGGCAAAGCCATAATTGGAAAGCGTTTGCAGTACGCGCGACATGCTGCCTTTATCAACCTCAAATGTCTCAGCCAGTTCCGTGATTCCCAGACCATCGGGGGCTTCCGCCAATTTTTCCAGGATCATTAATCCGCGCGCCAGTGTTTGAACTTCTGACATGGTATAAATTCCTCATTGAATTTTAAATAAAGCCTGTGGGTAAGGGGTTGCTTATCAGAGCGCCTGATCGCGCAATTTTACACCACTACTTTATTTAACTTTTAACATTTTGTCGACGATATCAGAAACTCAGCCTTTCACCGCACCGAGGGTCAGTCCCTGGATAAAGTAGCGCTGGAAGAAGACAAATACCAGCAGCGTGGGGATGCTTGCGATCACTGCCATGGCACCCTGTTCACCCCAGGCCACCGAGTACTGGCCTTGCAAGGAAATCAGACCGACCATGATCGTGCGGGCTTGAACGGATCGGGTGAAAATGATCGGGTACAGGAAATCGTTCCAAATCCATGTGAACTGCAGGGTGGCCAGCACTGCCACCGCCGGCAGGCTGACAGGCAGCATGATGCGGGTCAGGATCTGGGCTTCATTGGCGCCATCGATAATGGCTGCTTCACGGATGGCGATCGGGATCGCGGAGAAGTAATTCCGCATGATCAGCGTACAGATTGGCAGGCCAAAAGCGGTGTGCACGATGATCATTGGCCAGATCGTATCGTACAACCCGATTTTGTTAAAGAGTTGAAAGAGCGGGATCAGGATGATCTGTGGCGGAAAGAACAGACCAGCAATCACAAAAATGAATACGTACTCCGAACCCTTGAAAGCCAGTTTGCTAAAAACATAACCGGCCAGAATGCCCAATAGAATGGAACAGAAGGTGGCCGGGATGGTCACCAGAAAAGAATTGCGCGTGTAAATGGCAACATCACCGCTGGTCCAGGCGTTGACGTAATTGTCAAAACGCAGAGCATGTGGCAGGTTCCACAGGCCTTCCATCGAGATTTCTGTGTCTGTTTTAAATGAGGTGAGCAATACGCCAAGTCCCGGGATTGTATAAATCACAAGGATCACAATCAGGGCCAGGTACAACAGGCCTTGCTGGCTGAGATGAAGAAAGCGTGAGGGTTCTTTTTCCACTTCCTGGCTGCTGATGGTTTGATTGGTTGTATTCTTAATCATATAAGTGCTCCAATTCGCGAACCTGGCGGAAATAAAAGGCGATCACGATCATGGCGATCAGAAAGAGTACCACCGAAACTGCGCTGCCATAACCGATGTAGTATTTTTGGAATGACTCGTTGTACATCATCATGGCCAGCGTATCTGAACTGTGGAAAGGACCACCTTTGGTCATGATGTAAACCACGTCAAAGCTCTTGAGTGAATTGATGATCGCCAGGGCGATCACCACCACGGTGGCCGGGCTGAGCAGGGGGATGATCACGCGCCACAAAGACTGCCAGTAATTGGCTCCATCGATCTCGGCAGCCTCGATCAATTCCTGTGGAATGGAGGTCAGCCCTGAGAGGAAAATCACCATCGCCAATCCGATCTGTTGCCAGCACCAGGCCACGATGACTGCAAACAGGGCCGTGTTGGGGTCAGACAGCCAGGCATCTGTCAGAAAGCTCAAATGCAGGAAGTTGAGGGTCAAATTAAGAAGACCCAGGTCTGGGTGGTAGATCCAGATCCATACCTGGCCAATTACGGCCAGCGACAGGCAGATTGGCAGGTAGAACAGCGACTTGAAGAAATTCGCGCCCCAGATTTTTCTTTGAAGGATTAGGGCAATCATCAGGCCAAAACCGGACGGCACAATGATGGCGGCCGCCATCCAGATGCTGGTATTTTTAATGGCGTTCAGAAAGGTCGGGTCGGTTGTGATCTTGAGATAATTATCAAACCCCACCCAACTAAAGTTTGGGTTAAATCCATTCCAATCTGTGAAACTGTAATAAAAGGATGAGAGCAGGGGCATAATGACAAAAACTGTGTAAATCGCCAGCGGAAAAAAAAGAAAGATGATGGCCCACATATTACGTTGTTTAACCATAGCTGGCTCCTGAATGATGGAGATAATGGTCTGTCATGCTTGAAGTTGAATGGATGCTGACTAATTGTAAAACTAGATCGTTTTTTATACAGCCAACAGGTCAGTCGTAAAAAAGGTTTTTGATACAGGGCAGATCGATCTGATCTGCCCTGTATCTTATTTTATTGTATTACCGCTTTACTTCTTGAATACCTGCTTGGCGACATCTTCAGTCTGTTTCATGTAATCTTGATACTTTGAAGGATCATTCATCATCAAGGCGAACATATTCAGACCGCCGACAGCCATGGGGGGTGTGGTGGAGAGGTCATAGCCGCTCAAGAAGTTGGTCTTGGCCAGATAGTCCGCGGCTTCTTTCATGACGGGGTTGTAGATACTGGGATCGGTGTTCTTGTTGGCAGCCAACGCACCCTGTCCCTTGGCCCACACAGCCTGGCTTTCGGGCTTGAGGAACCAGGCCAGCAGCGCCAGGGCGCCGTCTTTGTTGTGTGTGTCCGCGGGGATGGTCCAGGCATCGATCGAGCCGTGCACAACCATCGGGATGGCGGGATCAATGCTTGGGAAGGGCATGAATTCATAATCTGTACCAGCCTTAAGACCCTTGCCGTCCCAATAACCTGTGATCCAGGTGCCCATCAGCGTCATAGCGGCATCACCCTTGGCAACCTGATCAGCGGCATCGGTCCAGTCATAGGCATTGGCATTCTTGTAGAAGTAGCCCTTGTCGATCAACATCTTCCAGGTTTCGAGGGCTTTGCCGACCTGCGGATCGGTATAGGCGGCCTTGCCGAGCATCAACTGAGTGCGGTAATCGGGGCCAGCGGTGCGGGAAACCAGGTAGTCAAACCAGTATTGGGCGGGCCACTGGTTTTTGGAACCCAGGGCAAACGGGGCGATACCGGCAGCTTTGAGCTTGTCACACATCGCCAGGAAATCTGTCCAGGTGGTGGGCATGGTGGTAATACCAGCCTTAGCCATGGCCTTGGGGTTATAGAAGAAGCCGACGATGTGAGCATTCATCGGAACCGCGTAGATTTTGCCGTTATAGGTCGCTAACGGTTTCAGGCTGGCGGGGATAACATCATCCATCTTGTTGGCAGTCCACCAATCATCCAGCGGCATCAGGCGGTTGGCATCCACAACGAACTGCGTGCGGGCGCCGGCCCAGTAGGAGAAGATATCAGGAGGATTGTTGCCGGCCAGCATGACCAGTATCTGGGTTTTGAAGTCTTCATGACCGGTGGTATTGTCAGCAACCTTGAATTGCGGGTTGGCAGCGCCAAAACCATCCGTGAGTTGAGAAATCCATTTTTTACCCAGCGAGTCGCTGAAGTAATGCGTGATATTAACGGTGGTCTGCGGTACGGCTGTCGGAGCAGCTGTAGCCGGAACTGCGGTAGGTGCGGCAGTCGGGGGAACTGCGGTGGGCTGCGCAGGCGCAGCGGTAGCGGCGGGGGCGGCAGGGGCTTCAGGGGTGGCTGCCGGTCCGCAGGCTGACAGGACAAATGCGAGTGCAATGGTAAGGGTGAGCAGTTGCCAAACTAATTTTTTCATCTCTTTCCTCCGGGAATTGAATTACAACAGGGTGACAGGATAGATGTAAAGGCAAAACTTTGGCGAATATGTTTTTTTGTTCACCTCCTTGGGTGACGGCTTTATTGATCTTTTGGGGACTGTCAGTACGATGAAATTCCAGTTTACAACTCGCCTGCATTGCGGAGTGACAGGCTTTTTTTAGGCTGATATTTATTTTACAACAGTATTGCTATAAATGCAACAACTAATTTACTTTTCTTTAAAAAACACCTTTATTACGCTGATTTCCATTGATTTGTTGACGTATATAAAACTAAGTTGTATAATCGTTATTGAGTAAATCAATTCCCTATGGGTTGGGGCTATAGGCAACGCGAAAATTGACTGCCTACAACTTATCATTCAACTTATCCTGCAACCAGACATCAGGTGCCTATGAGCGCAACTACCTTTTTCGAAAAACGAGCTGAACTGGCTAAAATCCGCACAGAGCGCGCCCGGGCAATTGCCAAGGCTGGCGGTTATTCTGCCGCGCGGGCCAACGCTGTCCTTCCGAAGTATCTCGATTTGACTGTTTCTGAGGCGCTTGTGCTTGGATTGCTGCAGCAGGGCATTAGCACTTTTGTCAGCGTCTTTGGACATGGTTCGACTGAGATCGGTGAGGTTTTGCGGATTTACCAGGAAGCTGGTTTGCTGCGCGTTTACGGAGTGCGCAGTGAAATAGAAGCCTCGCACGCCGCCGCGGCCCTGCGCTGGGTTACCGGTGAAAAAGCGGCTGTGATTACCTCGATTGGCCCGGGCGCCTTACAAGCTTTGGCGGCTTCGATCGTACCCGCCAGTGATGGCTTCGGTGTTTGGTACTTGCTGGGGGATGAAACCACGGAAGACGAGGGCCCAAATATGCAGCAAATCCCTCATAATGAACAAGGCCAGTTCTTAAAGTTGTTTTCTACAATGGGCCATGCTTATAGCCTGCATACACCTTTGTCTCTGCCCACTGCTCTGCGGCGCGGTTTGAACACCGTAGACCAGCCGCACCGCGCTGGACCGTTCTTCCTGCTGCTGCCGATGAACATCCAGGCCCAGACAATCCAAAATTTTAATTTGGATGAGCTGCCGAAGGGCACGCCGCCGCGTCTGGCGGCGGCCGCAGATTTTGGCGCTTACGCGCAGGCTGCCGAGGCCATCTTGCAGGCCAAACGCATCCTGGTGCGGCTGGGCGGCGGCGCCCGGCAGTCTGGCCCTGAAATTCTGGAATTTCTGGATCTGGCGGATGCCGTAGCCATCACTGCGCCAGTGGTGCTGGGTGTCATTCCGGATGCCCATCCGCGTAACATGACCATTGGTGGTTCGAAGGGTTCACTGAGCGGAAATTACGCCATGGAAAGCGCTGATTTACTGGTGGTGATCGGCTCGCGCGGCGTGTGCCAGTCTGACTGTTCACGAACGGGTTATCCCCAGGCGCAGCATGTGATTAATATTAACGTGGATGTGGAGGCGGTTACGCATTACAACAAAACTACTGCGCTGCTGGGCGATGCTGGCCCAACCCTGGCGCGGCTGAGTGAAGCCTTGCGGCAGCGCGGCCGCACAGCCATCCAGGAGGTCTCACCCTGGCTGGCGACATGCACCCAGAAACGCGAGGAATGGAATGCCATTCGCGCCAGCCGTTACGCCCAACCAACCCTGTTCGACCCGGTTTGGGGGCGCGAAGTCCTGACCCAACCCGCGGCCATCAAAGCCGCCACCGATTGGGCGCGGGCCAACCAGGTAGTCTCGTTCTTCGATGCCGGCGATGTACAGGCCAATGGGTTCCAGATTTTTGAACCAGACGGCCCAGGCCAGATCTTTACTGATGGCGGCGCCAGCTATATGGGGTTGGCTGTTTCAGCTCTGCTGTCCACCGCGTTGACCCAAAAACCGTTTTATGCGCTGGCCTTTAGCGGGGATGGTTCTTTCATTATGAGCCCGCAAATCTTGTTGGACGGAGTTGAGCACGGCGCTCGCGGCTGCATCCTTTTATTTGACAACCGCCGCATGGCGGCAATCTCTGGTCTGCAGCAGGACCAATATGGACATGATTTTGCCACCCATGACAGTGTGGAAGTGGACTATGTCGCCCTGGCCAATTCGGTACGCGGGGTGCTGGGCTTGCATGCCGGTTATTCCACCGCCAGCTTGATCACCGCCCTTGATCAGGCCAAAAACCACCCCGGTCTGTCGTTGATCCACATCCCTGTCTACTACGGCCCGAACGAACTGGGTGGTATGGGCGTTTATGGGCGATGGAATGTGGGCAACTGGTCAACTGACACACAGACACTGCGTCACGAGATCGGGCTTTAATTATCGATAAGGAGCATTTACATGAAAATCGCAGTTATCAATGAAACCAGCGCCGCCGACCGCAACGCCGATATCCTGGCGGCACTGGATGGATACGGGCACGAGATCATCAACGCCGGGATGCGAAAAAATGGCGAAAAGCCCGAACTACAGTACATACACACCGGTTTGTTGGCCGCCATTCTGATCAATCTGAAGCGTGTTGACTTCGTGGTCGGCGGGTGCGGCACCGGCCAGGGTTTTATGAACGCGGTGGTGCAGTACCCAAACATTGTTTGCGGACACATCCTGACCGATCTGGATGCCTGGCTTTTTGCCCAGATCAACGATGGTAACGTGATTTCGCTGGCCCTCAATCAGGGTTACGGTTGGGCTGCCAACATCAACCTGCGCTTTATTTTTGAGCGTTACTTCAGCGTGGAAGGTGGTTCAGGTTATCCGGCCCACCGCCGCGATCCGCAGGCCCAATCGCGCCAGACCCTCAAGGCCATCTCAGAGACGACCCACCGCTCCATGACGGATATCATCCAGAACCTGCCCGAGGAGATTCTGGCCCCTGTGTTGACTTACCCGGGTGTGCGCGAATTGGTCGCAGTCGATAGCATTGAAGATCCAGCCCTGAAGGCTGCTTTTCAACAGCGCTATGCCCGCCTGTCAGAACAAACCAAGTAGATGGAGGCAACATGCTGCATTCTCATTCTGAAAAACTGACGGCTGAAATGTACTTGAAGGCGCGCCAGATTCGCCTGGACGTGCTGGATATGGTCTACCGCCGCCAGGCTGGTCATCCCGGCGGCTCCTTCTCATGCGCTGAGATTCTGGCTTGCCTGTATTTTCACCAGTTGAAGCTCGACCCGGCCAACCCGCAGTGGGAAAACCGCGACCGCTTCATTCTGAGCAAGGGTCACGCCGCCGCGGCTTTATATTCGGCCCTGGCGCAGCGCGGTTTCTTCCCAACCTCCGACCTGGAGGGCTGGGGACATCTGGATGCGCACCTGCAAGGCCATCCTGATCGTATCAAGACCCCCGGTGTGGATATGTCATCCGGGTTTCTGGGGCACGGTATTTCGATCGGCGTGGGGTTGACGCTGGCGCAGCGTCTGGGCCAGGAACGCTTCCATACCTATGTGCTGGTCAGCGAAGGCGATATGCAGTCCGGGGTTGCTTGGGAAGGCGCGCTGGCTGCGGCGAAGTTTCGCACGACCGAAATGACTGTCATGATGGATTACAACAATGTCCAGTTGGACGGCGCCGGCCATGACATTCTGTCGCTGGAGCCATTGGTCGACAAGTGGCAGGCTTTTGGTTTCCACGTGATCGAGATCAACGGCCACAATGTTATGCAGATCCTGGATGCGCTGGATACCGCCCTGGAAATCCATAACAAACCGGTTGTGATCCTGGCACATACCACCAAGGGCAAAGGTGTCTCCTTCATGGAAAATACATCAGCCTGGCACGGCGGTGTGCCAAATGCCGAGCAGTACAAGGCTGCCCGTCTGGAACTTGAACAGGCCGGAGGTGTGCTATGAGTATCTACAAAATGACTCTGCCCGTCGCGCCGCAGCGCCAGGCGTATGGTCAGGCCCTGGCAGAATATGGTGAAACTCACCCGTCCGTTGTGGTGCTGGATGCGGATGTTTCCTCTTCCACGTTGACATCCTACTTTGCGAAACGCCACCCGGCGCGCTTTTTCAACATGGGCGTGACCGAATCCTCGATGGTGGATGTAAGCGTTGGACTGGCCCTGGGCGGCAAAATTCCGTTTGTCAACACTTTTGCCGCGCTGCTTACGCTGCGGGCTTGCGAGCAGATTCGCACCTGTGTTGCCTATGCCAATGCCAATGTCAAGCTGGTTGGCGGTTTCGCCGGTATCTCGGATTATAAGGATGGCCCAACCCATTTCGCGGTGAATGATATGGCCGTAATGCGCTCGCTTCCGAATATGGTGGTGGTTTCGCCCGCCGATAACAGCGAAGCTGCCGGCATGGTGGCTGCGCTGGCTGAATACCCTGGGCCGGTCTACATGCGTGTCAGCCGGGCCTCGGTGCCAGATGTTTTCCCGGCAGGTTATGTGCCGCAGATTGGCAAGGGGGTTGTGCTGCTCCCAGGCTCGGATGTGAGCCTGGTGGGGACCGGCGCCATGCTGGGACGCTGCCAATTGGCGGCTGAGTTGCTGTCGAAGGAAAATATCAGTGTGCGCCTGATCGCCATGAGTACCATCAAGCCGATCGACAGCGAGCTGCTATGCCAGGCGGCGTTGGAGACTGGCGCCATTGTCACTGCTGAGGATCACTCCATCATCGGCGGGCTGGCCGGAGCGGTAGCCGAATGCCTGGCATTCAATATGCCGGTACCAGTTGAACCGATTGGCCTGCGCGATAGCTTCGCCCGTACCGGTCCAGACACTGAATCATTAATGGATGCCTGCGGATTGTCGGTCGAGGATATCATGGCCGCGGTGAAGCGTGTGTTGTTGCGGAAAAAATAACTTTTTCACAATTGCCCGTACCAGTCCGACTGGCACGGGCATATTTTTTCACTGGAGATATCTGAAATGATGAAAATATTGAACTACATCAATGGCGAGTGGATCGATCCACAGGTCAGCGAATATTTGGATGTGATCAACCCTGCCACGGGTCTGGTCGAAGCGCGCACGCCTCTGTGCGGCCCGGATGCCGTCCAGGCCGCCGCGCAAGCTGCATCTGAAGCGTTACCTGCCTGGCGCAGAGTTCCCGCACAGGATCGCATCCAGTATCTTTTCAAGCTCAAATTTCTGCTCGAAGATAACCTGGACGAAATTTCCCGCACCATCACGACCGAATGTGGAAAAACCTATGAAGAAGCCAAAGCAGAGATGCGCCGGGCGATTGAGAACGTAGAAGTGGCCTGCGGCATCCCCATGATGAGCAAGGGCGAAATCAGCGAAGATATCGCCCCCGGCATTGATGAGATCATGCTGCGCCAGCCGGTTGGGGTGTGTGCCACGATTGCGCCCTTCAACTTTCCCGGCATGATCCCGTTCTGGTATTTGCCGTATGTCCTGGCGACCGGTAACACCTACATTGTGAAGCCTTCCGAGCGCGTGCCGATGACCATGATGGTCATCTTCCGCCTGATCGAAAAACTCGGTTTGCCCAAGGGTGTCATCAACATGGTGCACGGCGGCAAGCAGGCTGTCGATGCCATTCTCGATCACCCAGCCATCCGCGCCATCACCTTTGTTGGCTCCACCCCCACGGCAAAATATATCTACCGGCGGGCGGCTGAGAACGGTAAGCGGGTACAGGCTCAGGGCGGCGCCAAAAACCCGGTCATCATTATGCCGGATGCGGATATGGAGATGGCTACAAAGATCATTGCCGATTCAGCCTTTGGCTGCGCCGGTCAGCGTTGTCTGGCAGTCTCCTGGGCAGTTACGGTGGCGGAAGCACGCACCCCATTCATGGAGTTGATGTGTGAAGCGGCGGCCACGCGCAAGGTGGGCTACGGGTTGGATGATGGGGTGCAGATGGGGCCGGTCATCAATCAGGCCAGCAAGGCGCGCATTGAGCAGTTGATAGGGGCGGGCATCAACGCGGGTGCCAGCATCCCGGTTGATGGACGTAACACGAGTATCAGGGGTTATGAGCAGGGCGCCTTTGTGCGGCCAACCATCCTGGCGGATGTCAAAGCGGGCAGCGAAATTGCGGGGATCGAGATCTTCGGGCCGGTGCTGAGTCTGATGCATGTCAATACGATTGACGAGGCCATCGCGTTGGCAAACAGTGGGCAATACGGCAACCAGGCCAGCCTGTTCACGGCCAGCGGTTCGGCTGCGCGCAAGTTCCGCTACGAAGTTGAGGCGGGCAATATCGGCATCAACATTGG
>CAIWAX010000213.1 GCA_903910795.1 uncultured Anaerolineae bacterium | reverse complement strand
TGGCGCGTGTGTGACGTACAGTGCTTTTTTTTCGGGTTTCGGGTTCTTGGCTCATCCCGTAAAGTTACTCGATATATTGCCCAAAATCAAGTCTTGATTAATTCACAGAATGCTTAACCTGTGACTGATGGGTTAAGCCCTGTGTCAGGGCAGCTTTGAGCGCCAGGGGCGTGGGAAATTCGATCATTTTGGCGTTACGACGCAGGAAGATGCGCTCGCGCAGGGAGGCCCATTCGTGCAATTCAACGAGGATGTTTTGGGATAACTCAGTTTGCGAGCCGGTTTGCAGCGCGGAGATGAGTTCATTGAGGCTGGTACCGTTTTCGAGGCCGCGATAAACGGATTCGCGCGTGAGGCGGTAATGGGCTGTATGCTTGTGCGCTTCAATCCGCTCAGCGTGGCGTTCCAGAAAGGCTAATTGCGGGGCGCTGACCCGGTCAAGGTAGGCAATGATGTCGAAGTTGGGTTGCACCACCCAGGCAGGGTGGTTGGATGTTGGAAGTTGGATTTCCGGCGCTGAAAAGATGGTCAGTTCCGGGTGGAAAGTGGTTCGGCCAACCTCAGTTAACCGAAATCCAGCCAGTTTACCGTGATCCACCAAAAATTCGACCAAGCCCAAGAAATAGAGCCAGGTGGTAAATGCGCCTACCAGCCAGGGGAATTCCTGCTTGAGCCAGTCGGCGCGTGTGCTTTGCTGCCAGGCGAGAAGTTCTTCCTGTTCTTTGGCTGAGATACCGGTTCTGGAAAAATAGGGGCGACGCGGTGGATAATCGAGGGCGAAGTCTTCGCCAATCCGGTTGTAAAGGGCTTGTTCAAAATCATTAATGGAGTAAACAGCGTCTGGATCGAGCGGTAGGGCTGTCAAGGCGATTGTCAGCGCCATGCGTCCCTGGCTGCGGCCTTTGCCATCGCTGTCGAAATAATTGCTTTTATCAGGTATCTCCCACCATGTGTTCATTCGGAGAAACCCTTCAAGCAACAGGCGAATTTGTTCGCTAAAAGAGCGCCGGGCAAATTGTTCAGGCGGCTCTTTGAGGACGAGTTGACCATCCATTGTCTTTTTTAGCATATCAGAATAGCTGAATGCACTGAGCCAGGCCTGCACAGGGTTGGGGAATAAAAATCCATCCACATCCATGCCTTTTTCGCTCCAATGCAGGGCTTTACGTAATTTTGCTTCATCACTAACGCGCACCGTGCCGTTTTGGGTAAGTTTTAACCCGCCCATGTTTTCTATGGCCTGCAACATGCCCATCAGATCCACTGCCACTGCAGATGGGCGACGAAAATGGATCTCACCCTTCGCCTGGCTCGGTTGAATTTCCAAAGGAAGATATTTTGGAAACCCTACTTGGGCCAGTATACGTTCGTCGGCGTAAAGCAAGCCCCCGCTGCCATAGTTTTCGCTAATGGAATCTGGGCCGTAACCACCCGTTGCCAGGATCAGCCCACGCCGGAAGAGAGGATCGATAAAATCATCTCGAAAACCATAAGTTCGCCGGGGGTGCAAGCCAGAAGCGAGTAACCCGACCCCGAGTGTGCTATTTTGAATAATGCCACCCATACGTTTGATCAAGGAAAGCGCGTTGCGTTCCCAGGGCTCCAGCCGCCCGATGGCAGACTCTACTTTTTGGGGATCTGCCAGTCCGGCGGAGATGCAGGCAATGCACTCATCTTTGCGCATCTTTGATTCGCCACCCCACATTTTGACCATCGGTTTGATCTTATCGGCATTGACTCGCGGCAGGTCATCATCAAAATAACGCGGCATGGGTCAGGCCTCCAGCACTTTGGGCGTATGCCCAAGTTTGAGCAGGCGAGCCAGCAGATTATCCATCTCACCGGGAGCGACAACGGCCACGGCGGGGCCAAGCCGGGTGAGCAGAAATTGGGCCGCGCGCGGATCGGCGTACAGATTGTCGAGGATATGGGGATCGGCAACCTCGATAATGGGCAGGTTTTCATGCAGGATGGGTTGGTTCATAGCACTTCATTCTCGTACAAAATCTCGTATTTGTACCCTTGTTCAGTTAAGAATCTTTGCCGGTTGGCGGCAAAGGTCTGGTCGACGGTTTCACGGGTGACAATGGTATAAAAATTCGCCATCACGCCATCGCTCTTCGGGCGCAAAATCCGTCCCAGGCGCTGAGCTTCCTCCTGGCGACTGCCGAAAGTGCCGGAGATCTCGATGGCCACACTGGCATCCGGCAGATCGATACTGAAATTGGCAACCTTCGAGACAACCAGGGTTTTCACTTCCCCGCTGCGGAACTGCTCATAGAGCTTTTCGCGTTCCTTCACCGGCGTTTGCCCGTTGATCAGTGGAGCCTGGAGCAGCGCGGCAATTTCGTCTAATTGGTCAAGGTACATGCCGATAACCAGAATATTCTCACCAACATGCCGCTCCAGGATAGCCTGTAAAACCGGCAGCTTTTTGGAATTATGCGCTGCGATGGAATACTTATTGCGCTGTTCGGCGACGGCATACTCCATGCGGGCGCTTTCAGCCAGCGCCACCCGGATTTCGTGACACATCGCTGTGGCGATCCAGCCTTGTTTTTCCAAATCTCTCCACGGGACGTTGTATTTTTGCGGTCCAATCAACGAGAAAACATCACCCTCCATGCCGTCTTCGCGCACCAGCGTGGCCGTCAACCCCAGCCGACGCCGCGCCTGGATTTCCGCTGTGATGCGGAAAACCGGGGCGGGCAGCAAGTGCACCTCGTCATAGATGATCAAGCCCCAGTTGCGGGCCGTGAACAGGCCAAAATGAGGGAATTCATCGCCGGAGCCGCGCTTGCGGTAGGTGAGGATCTGGTATGTGCTGACTGTAACAGGGCGGATCTCTTTTTGCAGGCCGGTATATTCGCCAATCATATCCGCCGTCAGCGAGGTTTTATCGATTAATTCACTGATCCACTGACGAACAGCAACTGTGTTGGGGGTCAGAATCAACGTGGATGTTTGCAACTGTGCCATGGCTGCCATGCCGACAATGGTTTTGCCCGCGCCGCACGGCAAAACCACCACGCCGCTGCCGCCCTGCGCCGAGCCGCCCGCATGAAAAACTTCGGCGGATTCTTCCTGATAGCGACGCAGCACGAAGGGTTTGCCGCCCAGCGTGGTCAGTCGCAATGAAATCGGCAAATCTTCGCCCACCACATAGCCGGCCAGATCCTCGGCAGGGTAGCCGATTTGCAGCAGCGCCTGCTTCAGATGCCCGCGCCGGCCAGGTGCCACCAAGGCGCGCTGAGCGTCCAGGCGGCCATGCAGGTAGCGTGCCGTGGCCTTGTGATTCTGAATTTCGACCATCAGCGTGGCATCTGCGCTGGTCAAAATCAGGTTTTCACCTTCGCGGATCAGTTTCACCCGCCCGTAGCGCCCGACATACTCTTCGATGTCGCGTATCACGTTGGCAGGCAGGCCGTACTTGGAGAAATCCTCAAGTTGCGCCAGAATCTCGGTGGCATTTAGCCCTGAAGAGGCCGCGTTCCAGAGCGAGATCGGTGTAATACGGTATGTGTGGATATATTCCGGCGATTTTTCCAACTCGGCAAAACGCGCCAGGGCATCGCGCGCAGCCTCATAGCGCTCGTTTTGTACTTCGAGCAGCAGACTTTTATCGCCTTGCACAATCAGGGGATTTGATGGAAAGGGCATTATTCAATCTCAATAATAAAATCGCTGGCTAATTTTTGAACTGCCTCACTAAACTTATCCTGCTCTTTTTGCTGGATGCTGACCATGCGTGCGACGGGGTCGGATTGGAAGGGACAGCGCAGTTCGGCCAGCACTTTCTTGATGGAAACAAAGGATTCATCGTCTGGAAACTGGTAATTGAGAATGATGGCCCGCCTTACCCTCACAAGTCTCGCCGGTTGTGGGGTGTTAACCTCGGCTGTTTCTTTTGGAAACACGCTTTGGGCGGATTCTGCGATCAGCGCAAATTCATCCAACCAGTGTTTGACCTGCACCGGGACTTGGCCGAGTGTTTCCAGTGTGGAGAAGACTTTTTCAGGGCTGCGCACCAGGCTCAGGGTGGGAGAGATTTTCTCGGCAATGAATTTTTCAGTTTCCGGAAGCGCATCCACCGATTCAAGCAGGGCAAAACCTTCATACAGGGTGAACTGATCGGCATGACCAACCCATTCATCCAGTTCAATCCTGACGTTAGTCGGCAGGTCATGCCCGCTGATGTCTTTTAGCAGTTTGAAAACATCCAAATTCGGGTCTTTGACTTGCGCTGCAGCAACAGCAGCCTTTTTAAGCAAGAAAATGCCAACATAAGCACCATGCCCGCTGTTCGGACTGGAAACCTGCTCGCCGAGCGCTGACACCTGGCGTATGACGCTTGCCGGGTAAAAATCAGCTTCGATCACCACATCAAAATTGGGCTGGATGGTGACCCTGGGCATGGATTCATGTTCACTCATCAAACGGTGGAAGCGTTCATTGAGGCGGAAACCCTTGAGCGTGCCGCGTTTGGGCAAAAGTCCCTGGTAAGGATCAGGGTCGTAAGCCACTTCCACAAAACGCATGGTAAGTGGAATACCTTCAAGAAAACGCTCCACGTAGCGGCCTTCGACGCGCTCAAAGGCATCGGGGGCATCATCGGGGATGGGCTTGTCCGTGCTGTAACGGTCTTCTCCCTCGTAAAAATTGCCATAGCGTGAAGTGATGGTTTCCCATTTATTATTAGAGATAGGCAGTTTCTGCGGAATTAAAAAATACGGATGATTGGTTTTGAGATACGCAATCAGCGACTCTGTGCTGATCCACTGCCCGATGGGACATTTTTTGAGTGTAGCCAGCAGAAATTGGCGGATTTCAGGGAATTTGAGTGTGGGCATGAGACCGGTACCCGCTCCGCGTGAAGAAAACGGATCCAAAATCCCCAATTGGCTGGTGTTGTAAAACTCAATCTGGCTGGTAGTATCATATTTTTGGCGTGAACTGGCATGGATCAGCGTTTTCAGGATGCTTTTCTCCTGTTCGGCCGGAGAGAATGCCAGAAATTTTTGTAGCTGTGCCTGATTGATAAAGATGTAATTTTCGATAAATGATGCTTCGGAACTGGTATAGCCGCGATATTCGCCTGCAAGATCGTAAGACACCAGTTGCAAGCGCAGAGCGAGATCATCAAGAAAGTCAATCCACTGTGCTCCGCCGGTTTCTTGTGCAACTTGAACCAATTCTGGATCGCCGAGTAGTTTGGCGATGCGCACAGAATCGGCTTTGGGTATTTCGTTGGAGCGCGTCATCCGTTTTACATCGCGTTCACCAACATAATCGAGGTAGGTGAATAGGTCGCGCAAAATATCGCGGTCGTTGGCAAAAATGGTCAGGTTTTTGGGGTCCAGGGTGGTAAGTTCCATTATGCCTTTACCGTTTTGACCACGAAACCGGTCTTCTTAAGCACTTTTTCAACGCTGGAGCGGGATTCCTGTGGGAAGGCGATGTAGTTTTCGCTGAGAATGATCAGGTGTTCCTTGAGTTCGCGTTCAATCTGAACGCGCAGGCTCAAGTCACGGACCTGGGCGACGAGCAGGTTCTCGTGCAGGAGGGTTTTCCCCCATTTGGCGTTGACCGTTTCAAGGGCTTTGCCAAAAGCCGGGATACTCTCCGCCAGCCAGCAGGAGAGTGGGGCCTTGCGCTGGGTGGCGCTTGCGTGTCCGAGTTTGATCAGGCTGGGGGATGCATACAAATTACCCTTATCGACTTCGAGGTGTGCCAGCGTATTAAGCAAGTCAAGCTCATGAAGTGGGATCAGGCGCAGGTCGATGTTGACAGAGCCTGGTTTGGAGGTGGTCTCGGCCCAATTAATCGTGACTGGAAGCGGGATGTTGAGTTCAGCAGGGGAATGTGCGGAAGCGAGGCGGTAATAGGGAACGTTGTCAATATCCAGTCGTGCTAAAAGTCCCAATTCCCAACCCTGTTTGAGTAATTTTTCGGTTGGCGGGATTTTTGCACCAAAAGAGTAGATGGCGAGGGCTGGTTCGAGGGTTTTTGCACTGAACCAGGCTCGAGTATTCAGCAGTTTGAGCGCGGCATCGGTTGGGGCGAACGAAGCCGGTTGGCTGGGTTTGAAGGCGCCCAGCGCACGCTGCCAGGCGTCAGTTTGCCAGTGGCCTAAATTGTCCAGCGAGAAGGGAGAATCTTTTAGATAAAGACTCCCATGCCGGAGGCCGATGGGGAATGGATCGTTGGGGATGGCAGGACCGCCGCCAATGAGTTCAAGCAATTTGCGGCGGAGAGCGGTTTCGTTTTCGAGGCCGGGGTATTCGTTTTCTACGGTGGGCAGTGGCGGCAGGCATGGAACGAATTCCGGTGGGAGCGCAAAGCGCCAGCGCTCAAGCTGAACGGTCTCGGCGCGCACTTTCACTTCGGCCATAATAACCAGGCCACGCCGGACAAGGTTCTTTTTTACTTCGTCAAAAACGGGCTTGTATTTTTGTGTGTAGGTACCGTGTTTTCCACCGATGGAATAGAGACGCTCAAAGAAGGTCACCTCCACTTCGCCGGTTTCGTGCAACAGGCGCAAGGCGACTACTTCTTGCGGGGTCAGTACCGCCATATTTTCGGCCACGCCGAGGGCCGTTGTGTAAAAACTGGCGAAGGAGGTGCGTGAAGCGGTTTCACGGACGCTGAACCCGCGCGCTTTGCGGATGGCGTTCAGGTCGGCATCCGGGAGATCGTCGCACATGGTATGAAGCAGTTGCTGGATGGACATGGGGTTGATTGTACGGGAGTGAGATGGGGGTGTCAAATGTTTTAATGGAACTCAAAACAAGT
Organism: uncultured Anaerolineae bacterium; assembly: GCA_903910795.1. Lineage (GTDB taxonomy): Bacteria > Chloroflexota > Anaerolineae > Anaerolineales > Villigracilaceae > UBA5195. The sequence goes on along the minus strand of CAIWAX010000213.1, from coordinate 5,128 downwards.
ATAAGCAGACGAAGACTCGAGTAATCATAACCGCATAAAACCATGGGTTCTACAAAATAAAAAATCCCTGTGCCATTAAAACATGGGGATTTTGATCTATTCTTATGTAAAGCTGATTTTTAAATCAAGCCACTTGCGGTTGACTTAGTAAAGGCCTGAACTTATACCCGTAAATCAGGTTTATACCGCACTGGACAGATTCTGGTTACTTTATAGCCAACATTTTCAGCGAAATCTTACAATTTTGCCAGTTCTTTTTGCAGTGATGGACGGCGGGCGTAAGTAGTTCTTAGCTGAGCGAAGTAGGTCAGCCACTCTGCCTTGCGGCCCGATTGCAGATAGGCTTGTTTGGCCTTGGCCAACCAGCGCGCGGCATGGGGATAGTACTTGCTCTGGGTGGGTTCGATCAGTTTTTCGGCTTCCTGGATAGAGATACGGATGACCCAATCAGGGCGGTGGGCGATGACGGCGTCGGCTACTTTTTCGCGCAAACTGTAATCGTAGGCGCTATTTTCGGCAACAGCGATGGCTGCATCCCATTCCTGTTCATACAAATAGACTGCGGCGATGGCTTCAGATCGTTCCGTTTGAAGCAGGATCTGCATTTGCGAGAGCTTAAGCTGTGCCCAGCGCTCACCCGAAAGCCGTTGGAGACTTTTGTAGGTTTCCAGGCTGGGGGATTCTGCAAAGGAAACGAGATAAGCCTGGAGCGCTTCTTCCAGCCGCCCTTGGGATTCTTCCAGTGGCGCGAGCCAAACTGCCAGATGGTATTTTTGTCCGGCGAGGGTCAGTCCGTGTTCGGCCAAGGGAATGGCGTCTGATAAGAGATTAGCTTCGCGCAGCTTTTTGGCGGTTTCGAGCACCTGGGTTGGCTCAGCAATTTGATAGGCAGCGCGAATACCTTCATCTGTGCGCCCAAGTTGCAGAAGTTTTTGGGTGAAGCGCAGGTGTTGGCTGGTTTGCTGGCACAGGGCCAGGAATTCGTCTGTGCGCCCCTGACGCTCAAGTACGTTGAGTTTGACTTTGTCCAGCTCGATAGTGAAATTGTTGACGTCTTCTGGATGGGTTTCCCATCCATGTTCAAGGGCGAGCTGGGCGATTTCCAGGCCGTTTTCGATGCCATAATCGGCCAGATTTTTGGCGATTTCGGCAAGTTTTCGTTCCAGGGTTTTGCGTTCTTTCTCATTTAGATCGGCGCTCAGAATGGCCTCTGCCAGGATCTCCCCGGCGAAGTCTGCGCTCTCGCCCAGCTCGCCATCCGAGTCGTCAAACATTTCGTAGGCGTCACCTAGCTCGTCTAGCAAGGCGAGCAGGATAGTGATGGCTCCCTGAGCGTCTCCGGCGGCAAGAACCTCGCTGGCTGAATTCGTGATTTCATCGAGGTCGCCCGAGGCGCTGTAGGATGATTCGTAATCTTCGGAATAACCATGGCCTGGACGAAGGACGTTTTTAATGCGTTTGCGCCAGGCATGTTCGGAAACCTGGCTGACCGGCTTGGATTGGGATTCGATTGATTCCCTGGCACCATCCACCACACCTGTCCCGGTGTCCTTCGGGAGGGCAGGTGTAGCGGCGATCACAGCCACGGGTAAATTGCTTTCAATCCAGTTGTAAAGTTCGGGGTGACGATCGGCCAGTTTGGCGAGCATCGCCACCAGCGCGGTTTTATCCACATTCTCCAGTAAAACAGGGAGACTTTTGCGTTTTGTGAATTCATTTGGTTTATGGAGGTAAGTGAGCAGGAGCGCAACCAGGTGCTTGCAGTAGCCGCCGTACTCATAAGGACAGGTGCAGCTGGCGGACCGGAGGCCAGCTGCGTCAAGTTCGACGCGCAGGTGGTAGGTTTCTGTGCCAACACACTCGGCCAGCAGGGTGTCTCCCTGGCGAATGGTATTGTAAACTGCGCCGGAGTGATAGTATTCGAGCCCACGCTCGAAACTTTGCGCGCTGGTGGTTGAGCGAAGGGTATCTTCGGTTAGAGTAGTCATGTTTGATCCCAAAGGTGGAATGTCAGATGTCAAGAAATTATATTGCAGAATAATTCATCGGGCAAAGAATCTGGCTTGTTGGTGTAAATAGCCAGCCTCTCTATTTACACTAACAAGCGCAAGTGTTATTATGAGTTGGTCTTGTTGACTCTTTGGAGACAGCTTCCCATGAATCCGAATGACTTTCGCAGTCCCGAAACCGGGCAGGTTATTTTTACTCAAAATGGTTATTACGCCTTTATCCCTGCGCCATTGCCACCTAGCCTGACCTGGTCTTTGCCCCTGGTTTCCGCCTTATCTGAAGCGGAACGTGATTTGAGCCGCCTGGCCGCGTTGGCGGGCGCGTTCCCTTTTCCCCGTTTGCTGATCCAACCCTTTATGCGCCGAGAAGCGGTGCTTTCTTCACGTATCGAGGGTACACGCGCCACCCTGGCAGAACTCTACACCTATGAATCGACTCAGTTGTCCTTTCTCGAGCCGGTAGGGGATGTCCGCGAAGTTCACAATTACGTCACCGCCCTGGATTACGGGTTGGAACGCTTGCAGATTTTGCCAATCAGTCTGCGTTTGATCCGTGAAATCCACGAAAAACTGATGGCAGGCGTGCGTGGCGGAACCCTGACCCCCGGCGAGTTTCGTCGTTCGCAGAACTGGATTGGGCCGGCGGGCAGCACCCTGATGAGCGCCACCTATGTTCCCCCTCCGTTTGATGAAATGACCCAGGCCTTGGGTGCCTGGGAGAAGTTCATTCATGGGGGCACGGAGGTGCCTGCCCTGGCGCGCGCGGCGATGATCCATTACCAGTTCGAGGCCATTCATCCATTTCTCGATGGGAATGGCCGGGTGGGACGCCTGCTCATGGCTTTGCTCTTTACGGAATGGAAGATCCTGCCTCAGCCCCTGCTTAACCTGAGTGTGTACTTCGAACGTTACCGCCAGGAATACTATGACCATCTCCTGGCAGTCTCCCGGCGTGGTGAGTGGGAGGCGTGGCTGCGCTTTTTCCTGCGCGGGGTCAGCGCCCAGGCCCGGGACAGCCTGGTGCGCATGCAACGGCTGGAAGCGATTCGCACCAAATATGAGCCGCTGGTGCAATCCGACCGGAATTCAGAACGGATGGGAGCCGTGCTGAATTCACTGTTCGCCCGGCCGATTCTCTCCACCAAGCAACTGGCGGGCAGCCTGGCAATGCCCTTCAAGACCGCCCGGCAGTATATCGAGAAGCTTGTCCAGGCCGGCATCTTGCGCGAGGTAACCGGGAAAGCTCGCAATCAAATTTACCGCGCTGATGAAGTCTTTGGTGCGTTGGACAATCTTCAGGATTAAGCTATTGGGCTGGTTGTCCTGGTAAGAGACCCTGATGAAGACCCTGGCTGAAATTAATCGCTTGATCGCTGCAACTGAAGCTGAACTGGCAGACCTGGAAAACAGCCGGTCTAAATTGTTGTCGCGAGCTAAGGGCACTGTTGAAGGCGCAATGAAGGCCGGGAAGGAAGCTTATCCCATGTAAGGCCAAACCGGCAGAGAACAAAAATGCGATTGTGTGGCTGGACGCGGTCGCTAGATTTTTTCAATGAGTGAGACGCGGTCTTATTGCAGTGTAACCACCTGAATATTAGAACTCGGAAAGGAATTTCATACCCATGAACTTATCTCCAGAAGACACCGAACTTTACTATAAATTGATGTGGAGTCTGCAATACTACATTAACCGACAAGTCGGCCTTCTCAAAGAGATTACCACGCTTGAAGAATATGCCAGTTTGCCATCTGAAGAAAAGCTCAAGGTGCGCAAAATGCTCTGGGACAATCCGAAGTTGATCGATGCCTATTTGCAGGCAAATCCCGAAGGGTTTTTGAGCGATGAACTTGAAATCGTTCGCAAATGGAAAGCATTTGTCAAAGGCACATTCTATATCTTGCGTCATCTGAAAAAATATTCGATCTTTATGGGCAACAACGACCATGTTTATGCTGTTGTGGGACTGCTCTCCCCGATCGAAGATGTGATTCCATCGTATGCCTTGCCACTCATGGTGGAAGCCATCCTGCTTCCTTTCAAGGGTATGATCATCTATGATGGCATGTTCAATACCTACAATATCTCAATCGGTGGTGGAATTCGTTCCAGCCTTAATCACGCTTACATGGTTGCTAAACAAAAAGAACGCATCATTGCCACACTGGAGCCTGAATTAGCAGGGCATCAATCTTCAGTACCAAAACGGACAAAAGACCTGCTTCCAAAGCTGGATGAACTAACTTCGCAAATGTCCGCGCTTAAAGGTGAAACCCCGCTTCAAAATGCAGCCATCTCCCTTGCGCGTACCAGCCTGGAACTGGCAATCTTGATAGCCCAAGAACCTGAAGACTTCTCCAAACTCAAGCCTGCCCAGGTCAAACTTAGCAGAGCATCTACACGTGTGAAAAACCTGCTGGAAATCGAAGAATATGAATGATGAGATTCACCGGCAGGGTACAGTGTGGATAATTTCCGGGAAAGCCTAACCCGCAAGGAGAAATTTGATGCAGCTTATTGGAACGATTTTATTACTTGTGATCCTGATTTTGATTGGCGTCACAGTTGGCGGTGGCATCCTGGTTCTGGTTGCTTACGGCCTCGGCTGGCTTCTAAACCACGTCATGCACTTTGACCCGTTCCAGGCAACCCTGCTCAGCCTGGCAGGTATGTTGGCGTTTGGCTTCCTGGCAAGCCGTATCTTTCAAACCATCATGGATACCATTTCCCCGTCGCATGTAACCAGTGAGGACGATGAAGATGACGATGAAGACGAAGGCGAAACAGAGTTTGAAGTGGAAGAAGTGGACAAAGAGCCGGTCATCTATCCAAGCATCCCGCGCCGGCGCCAGCCGCTGAAGAACCTTGATTTCTCGAATACCCGCCCTGATGACCGCTGCCCGTGTGGGAGTGGCCGCAAATATAAAAATTGTCACGGCGCCAAACGGGCAACAGCCTAAAACCATGCAATATCCAGCCATCGCTCATCTGCCGGCTTACCTGGACCGGAACAATAGACAAATAGGACTTCGCCATCTACAAATATTCTATTGATTGTTACAAACCCGAAGAATGGTTTTTCACAGGTGCGGAAAAAGTGGATGGCACAGTTACCGGAGCG
>CAIWAX010000212.1 GCA_903910795.1 uncultured Anaerolineae bacterium | reverse complement strand
CGCATTCCTGGCACGGTAAAACAGGATGCAAAAAGTTTTTATCGAGTGCTTGTCCTGCTGACACAGGAACATTTTCATCCGTTCCCGCGTAAACTCCAAATCCGAAACAAGTTTCGCAATTTTCAATATGTTGGATTTCGCACTTTGTACAAACGCGATATTCTTTCTCCATTCTGAACCTTCCTATTTACTCACGATATTCATGATCGTATTGAACGCTTTTGGGCTTCGGCGTTGGTCGGTTGGAACGAGAGAGCATCCGCATCGCCAACCCCCACAGGTTAGCAGATCATTGGGAGCCTGTTGGGGATGTACGTCAAGCTCTTCCCACTCGCTCGCAAATGCCACGATCCCGTTAAGCGCCTCACACTCGGGGCAATGGTCAGTATCCCCATACTGCCATTCCATCTTTCCGCCATTCTCGGAAATTATCTTAAGCACCCCGTCGTTATACGCCGATGTATACTGGTTCGCCCACAAATCAACCCGGCTATCAAACTGATCTGTGCCAGTCTCATCAACTTTGGCATCGACAATATCCTGATACAGCCCATCCACGAAATCGAACTGGTCAAGCGCAGCTTGGTCGGCGGCCTGGGTCAGGTAATCCGGCATCGGTTCGCCGTCTGACCCGTTGCCTTCATCGTCCCACGCTTGCTGGTAAGCCAGCGTCATCTGCCGGCTCACGAGCGCAGCCATCGCGTCGATGAAGCCACCGCCGATCTGCCCCTTGTAGACTGCTTCGATCAGGTGGCCCATGCGGTTTACGATGTCTTCAGCATCCTTCACGGCAGACGCATAAACATCATTGCGCCAATCCCCGCACGCAACAACATACCGCGCTTTGTCGTTTAGGAAGGGCGTGACGGTTGGATAACTGACAACGATCTTGCGCACAGCTTTGACGGCCTCGTAAACCGCCGAAGGCTGCGGAGCGCATCTTCCGATGTAAACCGTTACTTCTGTGTTCGGCATAACTGCTCCGCCAGCTTATTCACAGCTTCCACGAGCGCCAGCGTTTCGCTATTGTTTGACTTAAGCGCAGCACGCGCACCCTCAAAATCCATCGTCCCGGTCTTCACCGCGTCGGCAATATACGCCGGGATATTGCAGGCTTCCCATTCGCGCTTACCGGTCTTCGCAAACTTCTTCTCCCACTTGTCCAGTTCCGTGAGCGCCGGGCGGATGTCCGCTTTGACCGGCTGTACCTGGCTGGTAAGATCAGCCTGCGGCACACCACCCGCCGCCTGCGGGATATGGCTGACGCCCTGCCCGAGTTCCGCTTGCATAGCCTGCTGCGCCGTTACATCCTCTTTGATGGACGGCTTGGCAATTTCAGCGGGCAGCAGTTTTCCGCGTTCATCCCCGAGCGGCTTGTCCTTCCAGTATTCCGCCCGGATTTCGTCAATCGTGTGAGTTTTGGAATACTCCTGATTTTCCATCAGTTCAAGCTGGCGGTCTGTCACCCGGATGTCGTCTGGTTCAACTACAAGGTCATCGCCGTACAGCGGCATGATCTTGGCCGTGATTGTGGCGGCCACGGACTTCAAGAGCGGATATACGCGCTGATCAATCAAGACAGCTTTTCCCGTGCGGCTGTTGGCCTCGGTCGCGTTTTCCGAGAGCATGGACACCAGCCCCGGAGCATACACATTCCAGATTTCATCCCGATTGGCCTTGCGCCCTTGCAGAAATTCCATGTCCTTCTGACTGGCAGCCGCCTGTATCCACTGCACCCCGCCGGCCTTGACGTTGCGCAGCATCATGATGTTGCGGTTGTTGGCCGAGCTATCCACGTCATCCTGCATCTGTTCCCATTCTCCGTCATTGATCATGTCAGCGAAGGCCATCACGCCCGGAAGTCGGGCATTGCCCCGGAATAACTGTGTATTCCAGCGCTGCATGCCGATATCGCCCTGGGCTACCATTGCCACAGCCTCGGCGGGGCTGGAAGGGGAGAACTGATTCAACGGGTCGAAGCCCTTGAAGTAAACGATTTGATCTTTCGGGATGATCAGTTTGTGCCCGGCTCCTGAGTCGTATGAGTAACCTGAAATACCCATACTGCCATCCAGGATGGGAGCGATCTGGTTGGATGGCACATTCCACATCTCTGTCGGGGTCGGGTTCACGCCGACCTTGTTCAGCCACCAGAAAGCACGCCGGCTGATTGTCAGGTAGGCGAGGGTGTTGAAGAGGAATTCGTATCCGCTGTCAACCTCGTTCGGACGGCGCATCAATCGTTCGAAGTCGTGGTTGACAATGTCCGTTTCTTTCTCTTTCTCCAGCTTCTTTACATTCATGGTCACGCCTGCGCCGATTGTAGCAATCTGTGTCACGGCTACGTTGACCCATGAGAGCTTGTTATACAGTTCGGCCTGTTTCTCAAATTTAGAGAAATCAGATGGCTGGTATCTGTGACTTTCGGCGTCCGCAAGGTAGAAGCTCGGATACCCGGCCTTGCTGACTGACTTGGCCGCCCGCATAAATCCATCCCGTAAGAAATTACTCATTCGATCACCTCGACAAGATAGCCTTTTTCTGAAAGGTGCGCCGCCAACTCGGTAACGAGTGTCGCTTCCTTTTCGCTCAAGAAATCCACAGGTTTATTGATATGGACAATCGCAATCATGCCCTTCAAGTCCAGTTTGTAAGAAAATTTCAGTTTCCTGCGTCTATAAAACCAACCAAACATAATTGCGTCTCCTATCGAACGAATGCCACAAGCCGGCTGCCGCCGCCCATTCCTGTCATATCGCGCTCATACGCATAGCGGGTCGCGTCTATCAGGTGGTTGTCCTTGTCGGCGGGAACATGGGTCGCATTCCCGCCCGCGTCCTCTTTCCAGTGGTAACTTTGCAGTTCATTGCGCAAGTTCAGGCAGCGGGTATCCACGACGATCTTTTGCTGTTGCAGCCATTGGATACCGTGCAGCACCGAGTCTTTGCCTTTGGCCGCCGGCCGGGCCGCGATCCCGTAACCCTGTAATTCCGCGATGCTCTTCGGCTCCGCACTGTCACAGGTCACTGTTTCAGTATGCAAGAACACGCGTTCTAAAACTGGCTTCCCGCTTTCATCCAGGCACATGTTCCCGTTATCGTCGTAAACTTCCTCAAGATTCCAATAACCGATCTTGTCTTTCAACCGTTTAGACAGCACGTCATTGGTCAGCCCGGTTTCATAGAGTTCGTCAAAGAAGTAGATAGTCTTGCGGGTCTTGTCGTAATGGCTGACCGAAAGCGCCGCCGGGTCACTGGAAAACCCGAAGTCCAGACCGGCTCGCAGGTTGTCAAAAGAATTCCGTATTGCGCTCAGGTCTTCCATTGTCCAGTTCTGGAAAATTGCATGCCCGAGGGTTCCCCAGTTACCCAGGGTGTACACGTCAAAGTAATACTTGTCAGTTTCGCTTTCCAGGCGGTCTATATCCTGTTGAGTAAGGAACTGGTTATCCTTGTAGGTCGTCTTCAAAATCAGAAGTTTCTCGCCACGGTGTTCCTTCTGGTTTTCGCTCCACGCAATTGGCTTGAAGTATGTCTCATACAGCCAGTGACTTTGCAGGATCGGGTTGAAAGACAGGATCATCCGCTTCGGAACATTGTTACTGCCACCGCGCTGGCGTTTTGTGAGTTCCTTGAAATCCGAAGCGTCTGTCTCCGTGGCTTCCTCGATCCAGATGTCCGTTATCGATCCATTGGCCGCGCGGATGGACTTCAATTTCTGCGGGTCATCCAGACCGGTAAATAGAGCCTGCTTACCGTTATCGCAGGTGATAATGCGCGAAGATTTGTTGAAGGTAAATAAATCCTCAAGCCCCCATAAACGGATGACATTCCCGATCTCAACCCACACAGACTTTCCAACCGAGTCTCCGATCTTGCGGCAGATAAGATAATTGCGCTCACCACACAGCAGGTCATATACAACCCGCTCTGCCAGAAAAAAAGATTTTCCCGAGGACGATCCCCCGTATATTATTTGTGTTTCAGTGGTGTCGTTCAGAAACGGCAAATAGGCCGGGTTGAAGGCCTCGGATTTAATCTGTATTTCCGCTATGTCTGTGGACTTGCCTTTTTCCATACCAACTTGCTCCGCTTCAGGAGTGCTTCATCAGTGTACAGACACACCCGGCTGTCCAGTTCGGCCATCTTCGCGTACACCTGCATGACAGGTGGCGGCATCAGGTCAGTCGGGAGAACAGATTGCACAAACAACCCTTCCAGGCCTGTATCGTCCATTTCGGTTGGATGGGTGACCATTACAACTACACGTCCCCCAGTCCGGATAATCAGCTTCGCATCACTGTTCACTTTTCAGGCTCCGTCTTACTGCCAGATGACTTCTCTGGTTCGTCGATCTTGATAATTGCTTCTTCCTTTACCCAGGACGCAACCTCACAGGAAAGACATAACTTTTCACCCGGAGACGCATTATTACGGCAGCCTTGTGTTGCGCATTTACGCATAGATCACTCCGCACTCTGACCGGGCCGCGAATTCCGAGCTCTGATCTTGACCGGTTCAATCCCGTGCGCCTTGAGCTGGTGCACCAGCCGCTCCGCCCACTCGCGCACATCTTCCATTTCACTCAACTGCTGGCGCAGGTCTAAGTTCTCCTGTTCGAGTAAAGATATTCTTCGATCCTGCGTTTCGATTGCGGCGTTGAACTTTTCCTTATCCTCCGCTCGCTCTTTGCGGATCTCGTTCACCAGTTCAATGCTGGTGTCAGTCAGCGAGGCGGCTGTGTTGGCCGTGGCCAAGGGCTTTTCGCCGGTTCGAAATTTATCCCACTGGACTTTCGATGTCAGGGCAGATGTCAACAAGCTGACAGCCGCGCCAATAAGTACAACTATGATCGCTTCACTGAGCATGTTTTATTCCCCTGGCGGTTCTTGTTCCATGCCCTGCGCACAATTACAGAATTGACAATGATCGGGAAGAAAATCAAAATCAATCCCAATCTGACTAAATCCTTATAAATTTCGGTGCCGGATGGGATGGTTTGTAAAAACAGATACAGCCCCCCGAAGTAGACCAGGGGGGCTATGACTGAAATACGGATATTGAGAGGCATTGGTCTGACAGTCCACAATGCCAAAGCCGCCATGAAAGCCAGCGCGGAAACGACCCAGGCCGGAATCATATCTACCCGGCGATGACTGTACTGATGCTTTCCCCAGCCACCCGACCAGTGTGCGACTGCCCGATCAACGGCAAACCGGCCAGAACCAGAGAATGAGTTTGACGAGAAGCAAATATCTGAAGGATGTATGAAAGAACAATCGGAAGTAGACTTGCCAACCCGCCAGCCTGCGTATCAATCGCCGGCACAAGACTTGAATTACTCGTAGTCTGTAAAACCAACAACCCCACCAATACCAGCAAGTTTAGCGCAGCCGACCACGCGCCTGCCTGGCCGTCCTTAACAAGACCGGCTGACTTGCCCATGTTTACCAGCACAGCGATCATGGCCGCCACACCGGTCAGGGATTTGAGCGTGGTCACCAGATCACCGAAGGGGTCAGCCGGCGCAGCAGCTTGCGGGGGGTGGGCCGTGAGCGTCTTCGCTTGCGCGGCAAGCATCGGCATACTGAACAGGATGAAGATAAAACACAGAAAGAACATGGAAGTAAAAATACGGCGTGCGGTGTGGTATTTCATAAGATGGCTCCTTAAACGAAAAGGGCAGCCGCATATACGGCTGCCCTGGGATACAATGCCTCAATCAGGCTACTCTTTTTCTATTTTACCCTTTTTCGGATTTAATAGTTTTGGGCGGATTTTTTGCGTTACTTCCAGTTCTGTAATCTGGCCACCATGTATTTCGATCAACACCCGCCCATACCCGGAGCCCTCGCGTATTTCCCTTATTGCCTCAACGATCATCTCTATATCGTGTTGCGCCTGTTCGTCAATCAAATATTCTTGCTTGATGTCTGCCATTATTGCACTCTCCTGG
>CAIWAX010000211.1 GCA_903910795.1 uncultured Anaerolineae bacterium | reverse complement strand
CCGCCTTTGGGTATAATAGACTGACAGGTATACGACCTGGCAAATCCCTATATGAACATCATTCCCTGGTTGTTTGACACTTATCCCACCCCATTCTGGCCTGGAATCTTCCCAGGCTGGCTGGGGTGGTTTATTTTTCTGGGACTTATCCTCGGTCTGCTGTGGTGGCAGCGACAGGCTCAGTTGCCCTGGAATATGAACAGACTGGCGATTTTTGCTGGATTGGCACTGTTGGTTATTTTTACAAACCTGTTTCTCGGCATCCAGATGCCAGCGGGCGCGGCCCTGCCGCTGCCTGATATACCCCAGGAACCTCGCGGGCCGGCCATTATGCTGCTTTCAGCACTGCCGATACTGCTGGCCGGCGGCATTCTGGGGCCAATCGCGGCCGCAGCCCTGGGCTTTCTATCAGGCGGGTTGCGTTTTTTATGGGATACACACAGCATTTTCACCTCCCTTGAACTGGCGCTCCTGGGCATCCTTTTCAGTCTGGCTGTCCGGCAGCGTTATCGCACGCGCATTTTTGTGCTCCTGCGCGAGCCGCTGCTGACTGCCATTCTTATGATCGTTATTTATGCGCCTTTTTTTATCATCGACTCTGCTCTGATTTCACCTGGATCCATGGCAGCCGGACTGGATTATGGGCTGGCTGCGCTTGGGTCCAGAAGCCTGGCGCTGGGCTGTGAATTTTTATTGGGCGGTCTATTTATGCAAATTCTGGCAATCGCTTTCCCGGCAGACTGGGGACGCAACCTGCCACTGCAGCCCTCCCCTATGGAACGCAGCCTGGAAGCACGTTTTCTATTTGGTGCGGGCTCCTTGATCCTGTTTTTCTTCCTGGCGCTGCTGGCCGGGGACTGGCTGGTGGCTGGTTCGGCTGCGCGTGACATGCTTAACAACCGGATCAAGGGGACAGCCGAGGTTTCATCGCAGAATGTGCCTTTTTTCCTGGAAACCGGTCAAAACCTGGCGTCCCAGGCTTCTAAAAGGCCCGAGATGTTGAGCGCCAGCGGAGATGTATTGAGCAAGGTACTGGCAGACCAGGTTCAATCGGTGCCTTATTTTGACCAGATGCTGGTTTTTGATCGTTCAAAAAGCCTTATTGGAAGTTATTCATCTATATCCGGCGCGCAGGTGGAACTAGAACCGGAAGAACAAACCGGCCTTGATTTGGCGAACAGCGGTGTGCTGAGCCAGGTCTATGCCATTCGACCGGCCGTGCCGGATCAGGCTGTCGCAGCACGCGTGTCTTTCATTATCGCCTTGGCCGATCGGGGCACATCCGGTAACAGTACGGGACAGACCACTCGCATCTTGATCGCCCGCACTGATCTGGCGAATAATCCGTTCAGCCTGCCCCTGATCACCAGCCTGAAATCCATGTCTGAGCTGGAAGGCAGCGGCATGTTGCTGGACGAGAATGGGCGCATCTTGTATGCCCCGGTCTCTTCGCAAGTGATGAGCCAGTATTCCGGCCTGCAGAAAAGCGAACCAGCTTCTTTTGACGATACCGCCCCGGATGGAACCCGCAATCTGGTTTATTACCAGCCTGTCACCGGCCAGCCCTGGGCGATAGTGCTGACCGTGCCTGCCCAACAGGTGCAACAACAGGCCTTGATGATCGCAGCACCATCTGCGGGCATGATTCTATTGTTGACCGGCATTGCGCTGGCGATCCTGCTGGTCGGTTTGAAAGGCATCACAAACTCGCTGCGAACGCTGGCGATTGAAACCGTTCGTATTGCGCAGGGGCAACTCGACCATGCCCTGACAGTGGATGGCGTGGATGAAGTTGGTCAACTGCGGCGTTCCTTTGAGCAGATGCGCCTTAGCCTGCAGGCGCGCCTGGCCGAATTAAACCGGCTGCTACTGGTCAGCCAGGGTGTGGCCTCTAGCCTGGATGTGAACGAGGCGGTTCAGCCCGTATTGGAGGCAGTATTGAGCACCGGCGCGGGCGCGGTGCGCATTGTTATGCCTCCGTTGGATGAAATCATCCCGGTTCTCCCGCAAGTGCATCGGGACGATGTTGATTGGGGTGAGGCCGTTGGTCAGAGCACGGCTACTGTACTGGCCCTGGGAGCGAATAAAACCGCTTACGCTCGCTTTGATGAACAGGTGGTTGGATTGGCCAATCAGCAGAAGAATCTGTTTGTTGTGGATGCTGCCCGCGCGCTTGGCCTCATGGAAAGTACCCACGATTTGCTTAGCAAATCGTTCAGTAAAACTGCCCCGGTGACCCCCGCCCTGGCCTCTCTATTTGCCATTTCGCTGCGTTACGAGAACCAGAAATTTGGCGTGCTGTGGGCCGGGTACGAGACTCCACACACCTTTTCTGATTCAGACGTGCGTTTTCTGACAACTCTTGCTGGTCAGGCTGCGCTGGCAGCCTCCAACCATCATTTATTTCGGACAGCAGAAGTGGGCCGCCAGCGCCTGGCGGCCATCCTGGCTTCCACTCCCGACCCAGTGTTAGTGATCGACCAATATGACCGTCTGCTGCTGGCAAACCCGGCTGCTTCGCAAGTGCTTGGTTCAGCCGTGGAATCTGGCACAGGTCAACCGATCGAGATGATCATCAAACAGACCGATCTTCTGGCAATTCTGCGGGCGGCCCCGTCAGACAGGCTTTCGGGCGAAATCAGCCTGCCGAATGGGCGAGTCTACCTGACGACTGCCTCGCCGGTGGTGGCGGATGACCAGGCAGTCGGGCGGGTGTGTATTTTGCGGGATGTAACCCACTTTAAAGAACTGGACAAAGTGAAGACTGAGTTTGTTAATACAGTCAGTCACGATCTGCGTTCTCCGCTGACAACCATGCGCGGCTATGCCACGATGTTGGATATGATTGGGGCCCTGAATGAACAGCAGCAAGGCTATGTCAGGAAGATCTTGACGAGCGTGGATAATATGACCAGGCTGGTTAACAGCCTGCTCGACCTCGGGCGCGTGGAAGCCGGTGTGGGTCTGCAGCTTGAGGTGGTGCCGCTCGCAGATTCGCTGGAAAAGGCCATTGGAACACTCCGGTTGGCTGCGCAGCAAAAAAACATAGAGCTGGCGGTGAGCATGCCCCCGGAAGCCCAGACCTTGATCGAAGTTGACCCATCGCTATTTCAACAAGCCGTTTACAATCTGGTTGAAAACGCGATTAAATATACGCCGCAGGGCGGCAGGGTGTCTGTGGCGCTGCAGGTAACCACCCGGGAGTTCTTAATCGCCGTGCAAGATAATGGCATCGGGATTGACCCGCTTGATCAACCACGCCTGTTTGAAAAGTTTTATCGCAGTGGACAGCGTGAAGCCCGCGAACAAAAAGGCTCCGGACTGGGATTGGCGATTGTGAAATCGATTATTGAGCATCACGGTGGAAAAGTTTGGCTGGAAAGCCAGTTGGGGAAGGGCAGCACTTTCTTTGCACAGATTCCCATGAAACAGGATAGACCAGCTAAACTTGCCTGACACCATAACCTGGGGATTGGGAAATGTCACGCGAAACCTTAAACATCCCATGGAATCAACTTGTTAGATTCGGCAACTATACGTTATAATACTATGCCGTTCATGTACTGAGCGGCGCGCTTTTTGTTATTATCACCGTCATAAGAAGAGGTAGCTAAAAATGTCCACAAAACGAACGTACCAACCCAGAATCCGCCGCCGCGTGCGCGTGCACGGTTTCCGCGAACGAATGTCCACCGCTGACGGGCGTGAAGTGTTGCGCCGCCGCCGCAGCCGAGGCCGTGATAAGCTTTCGGTCAAGGCAAATAACCACGTCAAACGGATTCGCTGGTAGGCTGATTCGCCGGGGGACCCGGGATTTCCGCGCGCCCGGCGAATCTTCTATATAAGGCAAGAGTGAACTATCGCTTTCGCCTAACTCGATCCATAGATTTCACGCGGGTGCGAAACCAAGGCAAATCCTTCGCGCACCCGCTTGTTGTGTTGGTTAAGCTCCGGTCGGCTGAAGACCGCCCGCGGGTTGGGTTGAGTACCAGTCGAGCTGTCGGGAATGCTGTTCAACGCAATCGGGCGAAACGTCTCCTGCGTGAATCTGTGCGGCCTTCCATTCCGCTACTGTTGCCTGGCTGGGACCTGGTGTTGATTGCCCGCAGTAAAATGGTAAAGGCATCTTTCCAGGAGACAAAAAAAGCGGTTGATGAGCTTTTCCGGCGGGCGGGTTTGCTCTCGCCGGTTATTGATCATGGTAATTCCGCCACAGGTGCACGGGAAGGTGAGCATGTGCGCTGATCATTATTTACCCCAGGAGTATCCCAATGAGCCGCGTTTGCGTGATCTGCCACGCACGCTGTGGAATTGGCCGCGCCTGGCGCTGTTGGCTATGATCCGCTTGTATCAGAATACCCTGTCCAAGACGATGCCGCCTAACACCTGCCGTTTTTATCCATCCTGTTCGCATTACGGTTATCAAGCGATCTACAAGCATGGAGCCTTTAAGGGCTTTTTTATGGCAGCCTGGCGCGTGCTGCGCTGTAATCCGTTTAATCCGGGTGGATTTGATCCTGTCCCCTAGTTATTCCCTGAACGATTTGCCGATGCGATACATAGCCTGAGGCATCGAGGAGATTTGATGAAGTTTAAGCGCTTCTTTTTGTTTACCCTGCTTGCCTTACTGGCGGTTTTTTTGACGGCGTGCGGTTCGGCTCCGGCCTCCAGTTGGCCGGGTATGGCGGCAGATGCAGACGGCACACATGTCTATCTTGCTTCAGGATCTTACGTTTATAACGTCCAGGTTAAAGATGGCAGCGAAGTGACCGTTAACACCCCCGACAGTGCCACACCTGTCCCAGCCCGCTTTCCCCTGAAAGCAGATGGCGGTAAGTCTTTTAACGCCGCGCCAGCACTGACCAGCGACGGACAAATATTGATCGGCAGCGGTGCGACCAGCGACCATACTTTTTACAGTTATGATCCGCTGACCACCAATGTCAAGTGGACCATTCCAACCAACAACAGTCCCTGGATGACAGGAGCGTTGGTGATAAAAGATGCGGTCTATGCGCCCGGCGGTGATGGAAACCTGTATGCCTATAGTCTGACAGGCCAACAGCGCTGGGTTTCCTCCATCTCCAAGCATAGCTTGTGGAGCGCCCCGGTGACCGATGCGGCTGGAAAGCTGATTTACCTGGTGACCCTAGATCACCAGGTCGTCGCGGTCAATCCGGCAAATGGCAAACCAGCCTGGACCGTTACGCTCGATACCAGCATTCTTGGCTCTCCAGCGGTGGCTGGTGATATGTTAGTGGTGGGCACCCTGTCCGGGAAACTATATGCGCTTGACCAGGCCACCGGCAGCCAGAAATGGGTCAGTACGCTGGATGGTGAAATTTGGGGTACGCCAGGGTATGATGGCAGCAATGTGTATATTGGTACGGTCGTAAACAAGGCTGGCAAATTCTATGCGGTCAATGCATCCAACGGACAAACTGTGTGGTCAAAGGATGATGACGGCTCGATTACTGCCGGCCCGCTCGTGACCAACGACCAGATTATTTACGGAACTGAATTGGGCAAAATTCAGTCGGTTGACAAAACAGGCACACCGAAGTGGCAGGCTACCATCGAAAATGCCCATATGTATACACCGCCGCTGCTGGCCGGAAATATGGTTATTGTTGCCCCAATGAATGCGACTTTCCTTCTGGCTGCGTACGATTTAAATGGCGCCCAGAAGTGGACATTTGTTGCCAAATAGGAAAAGTGGATTATGGGTAATATATTTGATGTATTAATTGTTAACCCCTTTATGAATGCCCTTCTGCTGATCTATGCCTTTGTGGGCAATTTTGGCATCTCGATCATCCTGTTTACCATCCTGGTGCGGTTGGTTACGCACCCATTGATGGTCAAACAGATCAAATCGAGCACCGCCATGCAGCAGTTGATGGCTTCGGAAGAATGGCAGAAAATTCAGGAAAAAAACAAGGGCGATAAAGAAAAACTGGCCCAGGAACAGATGCGGATTTACAGTGAAAAAGGCATCAGCCCTTTCGATTCCTGTTTGCCAACCCTGATCCAGATGCCTATCCTGATTGGCTTTTACCAGAGTATCATCCGGGCGATTGGCGTTACCCCCCTGCAATTGCTGGGGCTTGTGCGGACGATTTATCCGGGTTTGGAAAATATCACCCCCGCGGCCAGCCTGTCAGCCTTAATTCCGATCCAGAGCCAGTTTTTGTGGATGAACCTGGGTTTACCTGAGCACGTTTCGGTGCCCGGCTTGCCTTTTGCGATCCCGGTGCTGGCTATTATCGTGGGTCTGACCACTTACGTTCAGACCAAATTGACAATCCAGCCTTCTGCCAGCCCGAATGATCAATCTGCGCAAATGAACCAGATGATGGGCTTGTATATGCCAGTCCTGCTGTTCTATTTTGCGCTCAACTTTGCTTCCGGTCTGGCGGTATACTTCATCACCAGTAACCTGGTAGGTATTGCCCAGTATGCCGCACTTGGCAAGGTTAATTGGAGCAATTTATTCAAGTTTGGTCCCGCCAAGCCCCAACCAAAGGCCAAATCGGGCAAACGTTCCTAGGGATGTGAAATGAAGCGTACAACACTGGAAGTGATCGCCCCATCGGTGGAAGAAGCCATTGTGCGTGGGTTGGAACAGTTGGGAGTTCCGCGCGAAATGTTGGAAGTGGATATTTTGGATGAAGGCTCCCGAGGGTTTCTCGGAATTGGCGGGCGACAAACGCGCGTACGCCTGACTGTGAAATCTGAGGAACCCGTTCCGCAAATACAAGCTACCCCCAGTTTGAAGCCTGGTACCGAACAGGCTGTTGGGCAGGATGATACCTTGCTCAACTTTACCATTCAGACCACCAGCGAACTGCTGGCAAAGATGAAGATCAAGGCGCGCGTCCTTGCCAAATATGGCGAAGCGGATGGGAACGGGGAAGTGCCGGTGCTGGTGGACATCAATGGCGAAGATTTGAATGTACTGATTGGCCGCCGCGCTGAAACCCTCAACGCGCTCCAATACATTCTGGCACTGATTATCAGTAAAGAAGCCGCCCGCTGGGTGCAGGTGGTGGTGGACGTGGAGGGTTACCGAGCCCGCCGCGAACGGCAACTGCGCCAACTAGCCCGACGTATGGCTGAACAGGCCATCCGTACCGGCAAACGCCAGTTACTGGAACCGATGTCCTCCGCTGAACGCCGGATTGTGCATCTGGAGCTTCGCGACCATGACACAGTTACAACCGAAAGTGTTGGTGAAGAACCAAACCGCAAGGTAAGTATTGTTTTGAAGAAGTAGGCTTTCAAACGACGAACAGCCCGGCGTAATAGATCACCGGGCTGTTTTTATTTCTCGGGTTATATAATAGACCTCTTGCATAACTTAAAAAACGTTCTTGTAGTAACGGCCTTAGCCGTTCGGTGCGATGCAAAAGAGGTCAAAAGCGACTGACCCGCAGGGCCCGTGAGTCGCTACTACAGTACGTTTTCGCCCAGACATAATCACTTTCGCAAGAGGTCTAATGCCCCGGTCATAAACGAAGTACTGTGCACACAGTGCTCCGTATTGTGGTTTCCTACTCAGCATAATGGCAAGTACCCATAAGTTCAGTAAAGCCCCACACGGCGCTCCGCACATGGCCCTGTGGGTTTGTGACCGTGAAGAGTATAATTTATTTATATGGTACCAATGGAAAGTACCCATAAGTTGAATATGGCAATGTTTGACCCAGTGGATTATCTTGTTATCGGGCATATCACGGTTGACCTGACACCTTCCGGTCCGGTGATAGGTGGCTCTGCGGCTTACTCTGCGTTAACTGCGCGTGCGCTTGGTTTGCGCGTGGGTGTGGTGACTGTTCGCGGCAACGAGATACCATTGACAGCGCTGGATGGCATCGCCATCGTGGCAAGACCGGCCGAATTCAGCACAACATTTGAAAACATCTACACACCCGCAGGCCGGATTCAGTATGTGCGGCACATGGCTCCAAAAATCGACTTTGCGAGCGTGCCTCAAATCTGGCGACGGGCAAAAATCATCCACCTGGCCCCGGTGGCTCAGGAATTGGATGCCCGGTTACCAGCAGATTTTCACCCCGCGCTATTGGGGATGACACCGCAGGGCTGGATGCGCAGCCTGGATCTGGATGGCAGAGTGCGTCCCTGTGCCTGGGCAAAGTCGGAAATCACCCTTGGACAGAGCGGGGCGTTGGTTTTTAGCATCGAAGATGTGGGACGGGATGAGAGTGCGATTGAAACGATGGCATACGCAGCCCGGATCATGGCTGTTACTGAAGGTTCAGATGGGGTGCGCTTATTTTGGAATGGCGACAGCCGCCGCTTCTTGCCGCCCGCAGTGACGGAAGTTGACCCAACCGGCGCGGGAGATATCTTCGCAACAGCATTTTTTACCCGTTTGCTCGATACGCGCGATCCCTGGGAAGCAGCCCGTTTTGCGAACCGCATCGCTGCCATTTCGGTGACCCGTTCTGGCATGGCAGGCGTGCCCAGCCCTGATGAAGTGCGCGCCTGCCTGACAGAAGTGCTGGATTAGGCTAAATGTTGGAGAAGAGAGTTTAATGGCCCGGATTTATACAATGGTTAATCAAAAAGGCGGCGTGGGAAAAACCACGACTGCCATTAATCTCGGTGCATATTTGGCGAAATTGGGCCAGAGAGTGCTGATAGTGGATCTTGATCCTCAGGCGAACGCAACCTCCTGCCTGGGCGTGGACAAACATACGATCAAGAACGGCACCTATGAGGCCTTGCTGGGAATTACCCAGGCCTCGACAGGTTTACTGGCCAATCCGGGTCTGGGATTGACCCTGCTGCCTTCCTCGCCAGCGTTGGCTGGCGCCGAAGTGGAACTGGTCAGCCAGCAAAGTCGGGATACCCGTCTGAAGCAGGCGCTTGAGCCGCTGGCTGATCGTTACGATTACATTATGATTGATTGTCCGCCTTCACTCAGCCTGCTGACAGTCAATGGGTTGGTAGCTGCGAGGGATGGCGTTATTATCCCGGTGCAGTGTGAATACCTGGCATTGGAAGGAGTTGGTCAGCTCATGCTGACCTTGCAGCGTATCCGCCAGTCACTGTATCCGGGTCTGAAAGTTCGCGGCGTGGTGATGACCATGTTCGAGAGCCGGGCTCATCTATCTTCTGATGTGGTTGGTGAAATACGCAAACACTTTCCCGATCAGGTTTTTGAGTCAATTGTGCCGCGCAGTATCCGTCTGGCTGAAGCGCCTTCGTATGGGCTACCGATTTCAGCTTACGCGCCTTCATCGGCTGGCGCGCTGGCTTATCTGGCCCTGGCAAAAGAAGTGCTGGCCGGTGATGGGGTTGTATTGCCCCATTGATGGTGATTCAATAAAAGGTAACGACCTGCGCAGCCCATAAAATGGCTCTAAAATGACGGCTGCGATGATGGAATCAGAATTACTTTAAGGAGTATGCATGCCAAAACATTCCGGCCTTGGGAAGGGTCTGGACGCGCTGATCCCCAGCGGATTTCAGACCGGCACAGCCCCGGCAGTTGAATCTACGCCAGCCATCGCCGGTTTACTGACCGTGCCGATTGACCAAATTGTTCCCAATCCACGCCAGCCGCGCTCCCATTTTGATCAAACGGCGCTGGCAGAACTGGCAGCTTCCATTCGGGAGTACGGCGTCATACAACCTTTGATTGTCAGCCGTACTGGCGAAGGCACAAGTTATACCCTTGTAGCGGGGGAACGCCGCTTGCAGGCTTCACAACTAGCCGGACTTACCAGTGTCCCGGTGATTGTTCGTCAGACAACCGACCAACAGAGATTGGAACTGGCCTTGATTGAAAATATCCAGCGTGCAGATTTGAATCCGCTGGAAGAAGCCAGTGCTTACCGGCAATTGTTTGAAGAATTCCGGTTGTCACACGAGGAAATTGGCGCGCGTGTGGGAAAAAGCCGGGTTGCGATTACCAATACACTCCGTTTACTAAATCTGCCTGCGGTTGTCCAAAAGGCTTTGCTGGACAGCCTGATTAGCGAAGGGCATGCCCGCGCGTTGTTGGGATTATCGAACCCTCTGGCAGTTGAATCGGCCCTGCGAACTGTGCTGAGCCAAAAAATGTCTGTGCGGCAAACAGAAGAACTTGTAAATAAACTGAAAGGCGAGAAACCATCAACTCCCGCTAAGGAAGACCGCCCCCCCGAAGAGAAATCTCTGGAAGAGTTTATCCGCGCGAACCTGAGCCAGAAGATCAGCGTAAAGATTGGCCGGGAACCGGGCAACGGTTCTGTGACCTTGCATTATGGCTCGGAGGAAGAATTTCAGGATCTCATGATCCGTTTGACTGGCCAAAAATACACCCCATAACCCGATCATCGCGCGGCGCACGTTAACCATCCAGGAGCAGCAGATACCCATGAAAATCCTGTACAATGCCAGAATCCATACTTTCGATCAAGTTCGCCAGGAAGTTTCGGTATTGGTGATTGATCGCGACCGGGTGGCAGCGCTGGGCGGAACGGAGCTGTTTGATGTATTTGGTACGCGCGCCAGCCGGGAAGATATGAGCGGCCGGACGATTTTGCCTGGGCTGACGGATGCGCACATGCACCTGATGCATTATGCTCTCAGTTTACAGCGGCTGGATGTTGAGACACCCAGCAAGGTTGAGGCGCTGCAACGGGTGTCTGAACGCGCTGCAAAAACCCCGCCGGGCGAATGGATCCTGGGCCATGGCTGGCAGCAGAACGATTGGGGGGGAGAGTTCCCCTCTGCTGCTGATCTGGACCAAGCCGCCCCGCGTAATCCCGTCTATCTAACCGGGAAGTCTTTACACGTTTCCTGGGCCAACACAGCCGCACTCGTACGGGCTGGTATCGGCTCTGGCACACCCAACCCTGCGAATGGAAAAATCTTACGCGCTGGCAATGGACAGCCAACAGGCATCCTGCTGGAAACCGCCATGCAGATTGTTGAGGATGCTCTGCCGAAGCCGGATGAGACCCGCGTGGCTGCGGCGATAGAAGCCGCCCTGCCGAGCTTGTGGCAGCTTGGGCTGACTGGAGCGCACGATTTTGATTACCGCACGGCTTTCATAGCTTTGCAAATCCTTGATCAGGATCAAAGGCTGAAATTGCGAGTTACAAAAAGTGTGCCCCTGGATTTGCTGCCGCACGCCGCAGCGTTGGGTCTGCGCACTGGTTTTGGCAGCCAGTATTTGCGGGTGGGCTCTGTGAAGGTTTTTATGGATGGAGCCTTGGGCCCGCGGACGGCAGCCATGTTCAAACCGTATGAAGGTGAGCCAGAAAACCACGGTATTCTGAATATGGACGCCGAACAATTTTTTGAATATGGCCGCCAGGCGGCTGATGCCGGTCTGAGTATGACCGGCCATGCGATTGGCGACCGGGCACTGCATGAAATCCTGGAAGGTTACCGGCAGTTGCGAGCTTATGAGCGCGAGCGTGGCCTGCCGGCCCTGCGCCACCGGATCGAGCATGTGCAGATTCTCCATCCAGATGATGCCGGGCGATTGGGAGAATTGGGGATCATAGCATCTATGCAGCCAATCCATGCCACCTCCGATATGGTTGCGGCCGAAAAATATTGGGGCGGGCGCGTGAACCTGGCGTATTCCTGGAGAACCCAACTGGATGCGGGCGCGCCGCTGGCTTTTGGGTCAGATGCACCGGTCGAGGCGCCCAACCCGTTCTGGGGCCTGCACGCGGCTGTTACACGCCGCAGGACAGACGGTTCGCCTGGTACGCAGGGCTGGCACCCGGAGCAGCGTCTTTCCATGCGTGAGGCACTGGCAGGTTACACGACTGGCGCAGCTTACGCCGCCGGTCGGGAAGACCAGCTTGGGCGCTTGTCACCTGGACATTATGCTGATTTAATTGTTCTTGAAAAAGATCCTTTCACCTGTCCCCCCGATGAACTGCTGGAAATGCGCTCGGCAGCCACCATGTTGGGCGGAGAGTGGCTCTGGCAGGCTTGATATGACAAATCAACCGACAAGAAAGAACATTATCCCCGAATCATTGGTGCCGCGCCTGGGGGAACAACTGGTCGAAATGGGCTTGATCACGGCCGAACAGTTGAGCCAATCACTTGGTTACCAGCACCAATGCGGCGAGAGGGGCAGGCAGATTCCGCTTGGTCAGGCCATTATGGAACTTGGTTTTCTTGATCGCCCAACACTCGATCAGGCAGTTGCCGAACAAATTCTGCGCCTGCGTTCGGCACTTGAAGATGCGAATCACAACCTGGAGCTGCGCGTCCAACAACGCACTCTTGAATTAGAAGAAGCGCTGCGCAGGCTTTCTGATTCCAATAAGTTGAAATCCAACTTCATCGCAAACATTTCACATGAACTGCGCACCCCTTTGACTCACATTCGCGGCTATTTGGATTTGCTAAATGCGGGAACGTTTGGCGAAATGAACCCGGATCAGAAAAAAGCGGTCTCTTTATCTTTACAGGGCTCACTGCGTCTGCAAAGCCTGATTGATGATTTAATCCTTTTCTCGCAATCACAGCGCGGCCAAATGACGCTGTCCATTGGCCCGGTCGATTTGAACAAGCTGGCGCGTAATATGCAGATACGGTATAAAAAACGCGCGGCAGAGAATCAGTTAACAATTGACATAAAAGTTGACCCAAACATTCCAACTGTGCAGGCAGATGAAGAAAAAATCAGTTGGGTGATCGCGCAATTATTGAGCAATGCCATAAAATTTAATAAACCGGGCGGGAAAATCAGCTTGATGATGATGAGAGATCGCGCCACGAACAATATGGTGAATGTTTATGTGGCGGATACGGGCATTGGTATTTCGCAAGATCAGATCAAGGAAATTTTCGAACCCTTTGTACAAATTGACGGCTCCAGTACCAGGCGTTACGGCGGCACGGGTTTGGGCCTGGCCCTGGTTTTGCAGATCATTGAAGCACACGGCTCGATCATTAATGTCAAGTCAGAAGTTGATAAAGGAACGACGGTCTCTTTCCCTCTATTAATTACAAAGGGTGAATAACCTGACTGCTCGAAACGGAATCTTCGACTATTTATCAATCGCCGAGATCGTTACCCAGCGCGGCGAATGGAGGAAGGCACTGGATGATGTGCTGGCCCTGGTATATTCGATTTTCATCTTTGACAACCTGTCACTCTTTGCGATGGAGGGCCAGGAAAAAAGTCTGACCGAAATTGTTTATGCCCGGGCGGTTGGACGCGGACGCACGGCTGGCGCAGATGCGCCCTGGGGGGTAGAAATTGCCAATCTTGTGATTGAGCGAAATGATTTTATCCTGCAGGAGCCGAATCCGAACCATTTGACAGGCGACCGTCTGAAAGATGCCTTCCTCCTGGGTCTTCCGCTGCGGACTTCAACGGGTTTGTACGGCGCTATAGTGTTTATTCGTTTAGGTGGACCGGCCTACAGCACAGAGCATGTTTTACAGGCACGGTATATCGCATCACAACTGGCGGGATTGCTTGAGCGTAAAAAACTGAATGAAAATATTAAAACCCTTGAAGAAGCTCGCCGCCTGCTGGCGCTGCAGGATGACTTTATCAGCACCGTTTCGCATGAACTGCGCACACCGCTGGGGTTTATAAAAGGCTATGCCAGTACCCTCTTGCGCCAGGATACCCAATGGGATGAATCCACCCGCCGTGAATTCTTGATCATCATTGAAGAAGAAGCTGATCACCTCTCTGTGTTGATCGATAATGTACTTGAATCGGCTCGCTTGCAGAGCAATACGCTGCCAATGAAATTTCAGCAAACCCGGCTGGATACGCTTATTATTGAGACATCAGCGCGCGCCCAGGCTCGCGCCAAGGGGCTGCAAGTGGGGTTTGACTTTCAGGTCAAACCGATCGTTGTAGTTGACAGCGTGCGGATTGCGCAGGTCTTTAACAACCTGTTCAGTAACGCCTCCAAATATGCGCCCGGGGCACCCATTTCGATTTCAGTTGTTAAGATGAACAGCTTTTACCGTATCCGCTTTGCAGATTCAGGACCGGGCATTCAGTCTGAACATCTGCCGCATCTTTTTAAACGATTCTTTCGGGTACCTG
The DNA here is from genome assembly GCA_903910795.1 of uncultured Anaerolineae bacterium. Classification (GTDB taxonomy): domain Bacteria; phylum Chloroflexota; class Anaerolineae; order Anaerolineales; family Villigracilaceae; genus UBA5195. The sequence continues at coordinate 17,187 of CAIWAX010000211.1, read as the reverse complement.
GAGTCACCGGAAGCGGTTCTGGACTGGGACTTTTTATTTGCAATAAAATTATTGAGGCTCACGGTGGAAATATATCGGTTGAGTCTGAACCCGGATACGGCACGGCATTTTTGATTGACCTGCCCCTCGATCCTATTGCTTATTCTGAAGGAGACGGCCATGGCAACTAAAATATTGATTGTCGATGATGAACCACGTTATCTGCGGTTGTTGGAAGCCAATTTACGAACCGAAGGGTATGATGTCGTGTCGGCCTCAGATGGCCTTCAGGCGATAGACGTATTTACAAATGAGCAGGTCAATCTGATCATTATGGATGTAATGATGCCAAATCTGGATGGTTTTGAAACCTGCCAGCGCATACGCCAATTTTCAAACGTGCCCATCATCATCCTGACAGCCAAAGGGGAAGAACAGGATCGAGTGCGAGGTCTGGATGTAGGAGCAGATGATTACATCGCCAAGCCATTTTCGGCCACTGAATTGTTGGCACGTGTGCGCGCTGTACTGCGTAGATCGCAGGTTTCCAAAGATGTCAGCCATGATCGCTTTTTTCTCCATGAAAACCTGAAGATTGATTTTGCTCGCGCGGAAGTCTACCGGGATAATCAACTGATTTTCCTGTCTGCTACCGAATACCGCCTTTTGCTGCAATTTACACAACATGTGGGGGTAGTAATGAGTGCCGAAGATTTACTCGCAAGTATTTGGGGGCCGGAATACCGTAATGATAAGGAAATATTATGGGTCAGTATTGCCCGCTTGCGGCAAAAGTTGGAAGATGATCCGCATGCCCCTAAACATGTTGTGACTCGTTCTGGCCTGGGCTACTTGATGCCGCCGGTTGAAGCTGATTAACACCATTAGATCGTTGGTTTGTTAATGATGTGTAAGCTGAACAAGCCCCGGATATTGGTTAGAATAGTAGGCACAACCATATCCCCGCTGAATAGAGAATACTCCCGGTCACAAACATAGTGCGGTGTTAAGCAAATAAACGCAACACACAGTGCTGTGCATAATCCCTTGTGGACATGGCCCTGTGGGTTTGTGACCGCGCAGGCTATAAACGCGGAGAGACGAACAATCTCACGCTTTTTTCCATAGCGGAAAAGCGTGTCAGAGTACCCTTTGAGTATTTGTGACCCGGGGTATTGTATAAGAAAGAGGATATTATGAGCCTGGAATTTGATGCAAAGGGTAAGTATTTCACTGACATAATCTCCAAGTCAGCCGTAGCTGCCATTATCCAAACAACGATGCACCGTATTGAAGGCTCTGTGCATGTCCGCTTAAGCGGACGACTGAAGGATGAACTCGACCTGGATGAGGCTTTCGTGGCGGTAACCAATGCCAGGGTATTGAGCAATGATGGCAGCCTGTTGTACGAGGCCGATTTTATGAGTATTTCCCGGGCACAGATCATATGGGTTATTCCTATCGGAGATAACAACATTCAGGGAGAAAAATAATGACTCTACTGTCTGCTGCCACCAATACCAGCTTATCATCCGCTGACATTCTAAAGCTTAAACGCTACCTGATAGAGAACGTGACCCGGGAGTTGGAAGTTGAGAACCCCGAGTATTCTCAAAGACAAGAATTTGTTCAAAAAAAATTAGTGGAGATGCTGACACGTCTTCCATCAAATGTGCCGAATTCAATCCGCCAACAGATCATGCAAGAAGTGAGAGATGATATTCTGGGATTTGGCCCCATCCAATCACTTCTCGATGATCCAGATGTCAGCGAAGTGATGGTAAACGGGCCCAAGCGAGTGTATGTAGAGAAAAAGGGAAAATTAATTAAAACCGGGGTCACGTTTGAAGATAATGATGCGGTGATGCGGGTCATTGACCGCATCATTTTGCCGCTTGGTCGCCGCGTGGATTCCGATTCACCCACTGTGGATGCGCGCTTGCCAGATGGTTCGCGGGTTAACGCGGTGATTCCACCCGTATCAGTCGATGGCGCAACGATCACGATCCGAAAATTCAGGAAAGACAAGTTGAGCATGCATCAACTGGTTGAATTTGGGTCGATCTCGGAATCGATGTCCGAATTTTTGCGAGCATGCGTGATCAGCCGGTTGAATATCATCGTTTCGGGCGGCACCGGATCTGGCAAGACCACTCTTTTAAATGTGCTTTCCAGTTTGATCCCGGAAACCGAACGAATTGTGACGATTGAAGATGCCGCCGAGTTGCAGCTCCAACAGGATCACGTTGTCCGTCTGGAATCAAAAGCGGCCAATGTGGAAGGGAAAGGTCAGGTGACCATCCGGGACTTGGTAAAAAACGCCTTGCGCATGCGCCCCGACCGCATTATCGTTGGCGAATGCCGCGGTGGCGAAACCCTGGATATGTTGCAAGCCATGAACACAGGCCATGATGGTTCCCTGACCACTTTGCATGCCAATACCCCGCGCGATGCTCTGTCGCGCACAGAAACAATGGTGATGATGTCCGGGATGGATTTGCCTATTAAAGTGATCCGGCAGCAAGTTTCGGCAGCCATTGACTTGATTGTCCAACAAACCCGCCTGAAAGATGGCTCGCGCAAAGTTACCGCGATTACCGAGGTGGCTGGCATGGAAGGTGATACGATTGTCTTGTCCGATATTTTCCGTTTTGAGCAAACAGGTACCTCCGCGGATGGAAAAATCATCGGAGAGCTTAAACCGACAGGCATCCGCCCGCTTTTTGATTCCCGGCTGAGCGCTGCTGGCTGCAAGTTGCCTATGGGTGTGTATGGCGGTAATGTCAGCGACATTCTCAAGCGGCGTTAAGCTGGCATGGGGCCGCTTGTTTGCGGGTATAATCAGGAAAAACTGCCAGCAGATGGCAAAATTATGATTTATTCCATTGGGAACCCATTATGAGCCTTCAAGTTCAGATCGCTCTTCGTACCCGCAAGTTGGGAGTTTTAATCCGTGATGCGCGTGTGGCAGCACGTAAAACTGTCCCCGAAGTGTCCAAAGTCACTGGCATTTCTCCAGCATTTTTGCACGCTTATGAGGAAGGTCGCAGAGCCCCTTCATTGCCAGAATTGGAAGTGCTGGCTTATTATTTGAATCAATCCATCCAGCATTTCTGGAGTTCCGAGGCAGTCTCAGATAGCCCAGAGCGCACTGAACCAGTCAACATTGCTCAACTGATAGCACTGCGCCAGCGTATGATCGGCGCGTTTTTACAGCAAAAACGCACACAGGCAAGTATTTCTATTCCAGCCCTGGCAGCAGAAACGGGGATTTCGCAAAACCGCTTGAAATCCTATGAATTTGGCGAACATGCCGTCCCGGTTCCAGAACTGGAAGCCATTCTGGCGGTGGTTGGCAGTAATGTAGAAGCCTGTTTTGACCAGAACAGCCATATTGGTACGTGGATGCGCGATCAGGCTGCCATTCTGGAATTTATGAAACTCTCTCCTGAAATGCGATCTTTTGTATGCTCACCGGTCAATCAACCGTATCTGGAACTGGCGCGCAATTTGAGCCAACTATCTGCCGATAGATTGCGTGCGGTGGCTGAAGCACTGCTTGATATCACACTTTAAAAAAAGCTCTTGTTTGATCAGATGATAAGTTCTGGCAGACACCTTACTTGATTTCTTCGAATCCCGTGAATATAAAAGGAAGATATGGATGCTTTGGATGGTAAAGACCTGAGCGCAAGCGCACTTCAGGTTTATCAGACAGGTGATTATAAAAACGCAGCTCGTCTTTTTGGCGAAGCTGCGTCTGTTTTTCTTGCCCAGGGAAACAAGCTGGATGCCGCTGAGATGAAGAATAACGAGAGCGTGGCGCTGCTGCAAGCTGGCGATGCGCGGGGTTCTTTTGAGGCGGCGCACGGTACAGCCCAGGTTTTTATCGAAAGCGGGGATTTCAGGCGCCAGGGGATGGCTTTTGGAAACGAAGCCGCAGCCCAGAACGCTCTGGGGCGCTTGGATGAAGCGATCGTAAATTACAAACTGGCGGCTGAAGCCCTGGAAAAAGCCGGGGAAGACCAACTGCGCGCGATCAGCATGCAGGCTCTGTCTGGCGTGCAGCTACGGAAAGGCAAGGTCTTTGATGCACTTTTTTCGATGCGAATCGGCCTGGCAGGTTTGAAACAGCCCACTTTCAGACAAAAGTTTTTATTGTTTCTGCTTCGAATTCGAATATGATCAATACTCAAATGGCGGTGCGCGCTGCGCTGCCCTCAGATAATACTTCCATTGCGAACTTGATCTATTTTGAATCAAATGTCCACCGCCATCTCGATTGGCGCGGGCCGCTTGAATGGCTTGGCGCTCCAGAATACTGGGTGTTGGATGATCAAAAAAGCGTTCAAGCGGCCCTGGCTTGTCCTCCTGACCCGGAGGGTGTAGCCTGGCTGCGTTTATTTACGCATTCCTCAAGCCTGCCTACCTCCCGGGCCTGGAAACTGCTCTGGGAGCATGCCAAGGCTGTTTTAGCAGGGCGTAGCCTGCAAGCGGCAGCCATTACAACTGCAGACTGGTTCAGTGAGACCCTATCCGAAAGCGGTTTTCAAGTAAAACAAAATATTGTCGTGCTTGAAAAAAATTCATCTACAGCCAATCCGATTCCAACCATTCCCGGGGTCGTGTTGCGTCCAATGGCCGCTGTTGATCTGGTAGCGGTTGCTGAGGTGGATAAAGCTGGTTTTGCCCCCTTATGGCGAAATTCGCTCCAAGCTCTGGATTCGGGCTTTATGCAGGCCGGTTTTGCCATTGTGGCTGTCATGGGCGACGAGATTGTGGGTTACCAGATCAGTACACGCAATGCGTTTGGAACACATTTGGCAAGGCTGGCAGTTACGCCCAGGCTGCAAGGGCGCGGGATTGGCAATATGCTAGTTCAGGATTTATTTTATAGAGGCTGGCGCGCCGGTTTACGCCGGTTCACGGTCAATACGCAAAATGACAATCATTCTTCCCTGATGCTGTATAAAAGAAATGGTTTTGAACTGACTGGCGAACGTTATGCTGTTTACACTCACCCACTGTAACTCAGTGGCTTTTTTTAGACATTCACAATTTAAAAAGAGGAACCATGGAAACTTTTGAATGGAAATGGAAAGCTCAGGATGGTGTGGAACTATCAGCGCGAGGTTGGAAACCGGCAGCCCCTAAAGCTGTAGTTGTCCTGGTTCACGGTCACGGCGAACACATAGAACGCTATCAGCATGTAGCCAGGGCTTTCGCAGATGCGGGCTACGCCATGCAGGCCTTTGACCTGCGCGGACATGGCAAGTCGGCTGGTCAGCGTGGTCACACGCCGCAATATGACAGCCTGATGAATGACATCACGGATTTCGTCCAGGATGCGCAGAAACGCTATCCAGGTCTGCCGGTGTTCCTATATGGTCACAGCATGGGCGGCAACCTGGCGATAAATTATGTGCTGCGTTTCCCCCAGGGATTAAAAGGTGTGATTGCCACCGGGCCGTGGCTAAAACTGGCTTTTGAACCGCCGGCCGCGCAGGTATTCGCGGTCAAACTGCTCAATAATCTTGCGCCCTCCATGTCGATTGAGAGTAATCTGGACACATCCGGCCTTTCACACGATGCAGATATAGTTAAAAAGTATCAAACCGACCCATTGGTACATGGGAAGGTGTCATTCCGCCTTTTCAGTGGCATTACCACCGCGGGTATCTGGGCACTTGAGCATGCCTCCGATCTGAAAATCCCGATGCTGCTGATGCATGGTTCCGGCGATAAAATTACCTCGGCGCCCGCTTCCCAGGAGTTTGCACAAAAAGCTGGAAAATTGGTTACGCTTCGGGTTTGGGAAGGGCTTTACCACGAGATCCATAATGAACCAGAAAAGGCCGAGGTGATCCAGAGCATGATCGCCTGGATGGATCAAAATAACTAACGTAACTTTTGTGCATATACTGCCATAGTTACCCAAAATGCTCAAAAAAACTAACTTTTTCGACCACCGTATCTGTCTCTTGTGAATGCCACCGCCCCACATATAGGGGTATCGACTTTTGTACCTTGGAAATAACACAAAAATCAGTTGCTTTTCCCAAGAATTAATGCAAACGCTGACATAGTTGAGTTTTTCTTTCTGATTTGGTGCTAAATCTTATCCAAAAAATTGTTTTTTAAAGCCGATTTAAACATGTACGGCTCTATTTGCACAAAACTTACGCTAAACATCCTATTAATACGATTCTTATCTATATTTACTGGACAAAAGCCATTGAGCATGGCAAAATCTAGCTTCTGTTTGATGGCTTGTGTTATTAATCGGATTGTGTCATAGTAGATTGATTAAACATTTCTTCTACTGGTTTGTTTTTACGCCGTTAGCGTATACGTGTAAAAGATAATCCGGCCAAAATTCAAGAATATGTCCTATCGGTCTGTAATTTGAAAATATTGAAGGATGGAGTGAAGATGAGTAAACGCCAGGAAATGCGCGAGAAGCGCGCTCAACAGGAACGGACCCAACGGATCATGATCATTGTTGGTATTGTATTGGTTGCTGCCGCGATCGCGGTGGTTTTAATTCTGCCCAACCTGACACCGGTAGGGACAGTTGCCAATAACGCCTTGAAAAATGGCGCCCAGGTTGGATTGAACGGCATGGGTGATCCCAATGCGTCTGTCAAAATTATTGAATATTCAGATTATCAATGCCCCTATTGCAAAAAATTCATGGACGAGACTGAACAACAGTTGATCGACACGTATGTGAGCACTGGTAAGGTATATTTTGAATATCATTCCTTTGGTGACTTTATTGGCGCTGAATCTGGGCGAGCTGCCGAAGCTGCCTACTGCGCAGGCGATCAACAAAAATTCTGGCAAATGCACGATATTATCTTTGCCAATCAGGGCGCGGAAAATTCAGGCCAATTTACGGATAAGCGCCTGACAGCTTTTGCGAGCCAGATTGGTTTGGATGCGGGTAAATTCAGCGACTGTTTTAACAGCAATAAATATGCATCCATGGTACAGCAGGATGGCGTGGATGCTCAATCCGCCGGTATCAAAGCCACACCGTCATTCACTGTCAATGGTACCCTGGTGGAAGGCGCCCAGCCCTTCTCATATTTCCAGGCACAAATCGATCCGTTGCTCAAGAAATAAGCTCTGTTCTTCAGAAAATAAGCTGTGGATATACAAAAAAGCGAGGCCTGATCAGGTTTCGCTTTTTTGTATTTTTATTGCCGAAGAAATAGACCTCTTGCAAAAGTGATTATGCCTGGGCGAAAACGTACCGTAGTAGCGACTTCAGTCGCTTTTGACCCCTTTTGCATCGCACCGAACGGCTAACCCGCAGGGCGCTTCGCGAGCCGTTACTACAAGAACGTTTTTACGTTATGCAAGAGGTCTAATAAAGTAACTGCTCACAGGGTGGGTGCTTTTGGGCAGAAACCCATCCTCGCGAAGAACGCGCGAGGTGAAAGAACCCCCGGCCCTCGCCAAGAACATGCGAGGTGAAAGAACCCTTCCCAAAATCGGGAAGGGGGAGGACGGTACTTTTCGTGGTGTTTCGCGCAGCGGCCAAATTCCCCGGTAAGATCACACGATTTGCGATTTGCTTAGCAAATCGGCAAATCGCACCGGAACGCAAGTGCAGGTGTCCGGGGTGAAACAAGGGCCGCTTCACGAAAACACCACTTGCGGGGAACCCACAGGGCGCTTTGCGAACCAGTGATTATCGTTTCACTTGGGCATTAAAACGTGATGGAAAGTACCCACCCATAGGGCAAATGTAAGTTCAATATGATTATGCCCAAACCAAGACATGGGTGAGCAGTTACGAAATAAATTCGATTTAAAAATTCCCTTTGTTGACCTGCAAGCCTGATGCACGTACAATAGTCTCAGTATGCGTACTTGGCACCTTGCCCCTGGCGATCCGCTTCAACTCACTATCGCAACAGATGCGCGCTTTACCGTTCCTGATTATGCCAATGACCATATCTGGAATCTGGATTTGAGCGGCGGCGACCCATCGGCCATGGCTTTGCGTACCACTTTTGGCCTGCGCGCGCGCCTGATGCGCATCTTTCCGCGGTTTGGTGAAAATGGTAAAAACACCAGCGACCCGGCTGATTTTGCCTCTGGGCCGGTTGTGCGCGCTTTTTATCCAAACTTCCTGTCAGTCACCTTTTGTCCTTACCTTGACGTGGATGTAACAGCCGAATACTGGGTGGCAGCTTCCCAGGTTGTTACCGGCCGGTTCACCATTACGAACCGTTCGGCCATTCAGCACCCCATCCACTTTGAATTGGTTGGGCAGTTGATTCCACTAGAAGGCCAAAACATGACCGCCAACGATTTGCTAAGCAAATCGCGCCAAGCCTCAGGCTACGCTTCTGTCACGATCCTGGATGGTCAGGTCAATGATCTGCGCCCGGTTCTGTTCATGACCGGCGGCCCGCAGCCTGGCCCTGGCCCTTACTCCTCACTCATTCTTATGCTGGACCTGGCTCCTGGCGCCTCGCGCCAGGTAACCTGGGCGCTGGCATCTTTGAATAATGTTCAGGAATCTTTTGATCTGGCTCGCAAGACGGTGGCGCGCTCCTTTGATGGGGAAAGATCCCGCATCGAAAACCAGAACGCCAGTGAAACACTCGAAATCTATACCGGCGATCCAGATTGGGATGCGGCCCTGGCTCTGACACAAAAAAGCGCTTTTGGCCTGTTCATGGGCCCCAGCCAGCACCTTCCACATCCCAGTTTTGTTTTGTCGCGCCAGCCCGACCAGGGCTATTCACGGATCGGGGATGGCAGCGATCACCAGCATTTTTGGAACGGCCAACCAGCCCTGGAAGCTTATTACCTTTCGACATTGATCCCGGCCGCCCCCCAATTGGCGCGCGGGGTGTTGCAAAATTTTCTAGCTGTTCAGGATACGAATGATGGTGTGATAGATTGCAAACCCGGACTGGCCGGGCAGCGTGGACGTTTCCATGCTGCCCCCTACTTTGCCAGCCTGGCCTGGCGATTAGCGCATGGTGGGCGCGACAAAGAGTATCTTGTCTCTGTCTACCCGGGGCTGTTGGCTTATTTCTGGGCCTGGTTTTCACCGGTGCGGGATAAAGATCGAAATGGTTTGCCGGAGTGGCAACATGCCATTCAGACCGGATTTGAGGAAAACCCGCTCTTTGACGGCTGGCATCCCTGGGCGATCGGCATTAACATCACCACTGTCCAAAGCCCGGGGCTTTTGGCAGCCCTATTCCGCGAAGCACAGTGTTTGATCAAAATGGCCGAAATGTTGGGACGTTCATCAGATACAATCACACTCAAGGCCCAATCTGAAACCCTGCGCATCGGCATCCAGGCCTGCTGGGAACCGGATGACGACTGCTACCATTACGCCGACCGCGATACACACTTGAGTCAGCCGGGTAAGATCCTTAGCGAACGTCAGGCCGCGCCTCTTATCAATCTTCAGAAAAAATTCAAACAGCCAGTCCGGCTGGTTATTCGCATTCAGGGCCAGAATGAGTCTCTCAAACGCCCGCACATTAAGATCACCGGCCAGTTAAACGGTCAGAAACAAAGCGAGGCACTCGAAACCCGTGATTTCACCTATAGTTCCAGCGGCGCGGTCGCCACTACCGAAAAAGTATATACCACCCTGGGAGATTTCGAGATTGAAGGCCTCACCCGCCTGGATCGTATCAGTATCCAGACTGTTGATCTGAGTATCGCTGATCATTGTCTGCTTCTCCCGCTCTGGGCTGGCATCCCTGGTAAACATGATGCCCATGGTCTTGTATATCGCACGATCCTGGACGCCAATCAATTTGACCACCCGTATGGCATCCCGGCCCTGCCGCGACTATTCATTAAGGAAGCCGACGCTGTAAGTAACAGTGTGCACCTACCCTGGAATCACCTGACTGGTGAAGGTCTGTTGGGTTACGGTTATCGCCGCGAAGCGGTACGACTGACAGCCCATCTAATGTCAGCAGTGATTCAGAACCTGAAACGTTCACAGGCTTTTTACCGCAACTACCACTCTGAAACCGGCGCCGGCCTGGGCGAACGCAACACGTTGCAGGGTCTGGCTCCCCTGGGCCTCTTTCTCGATGCCCTGGGTGTGGAAATTATCTCACCCAAATTGGTAATATTGCGCGGAGAAAATCTCTTCCCGTGGCCGGTTACGGTAAAATATAAGGGACTGACCGTCAGTCGTCTGATGGGTCAAACAGAAGTTGTTTTCCCCAACGGCCAGACTGTCACACAGACTGATCCGACTGATGCTGTTGTTTCGTGTGAGTAAACCACCACAATACCGAACTTATAGGTAATTTCCATCATGTGGGTAAGGAGACTTCAATGGCAGAATCCATCTACATCCATTCTATATTGACCGCGGTCATCCAGGATCAAGACGTGGACCTGGCCTTGCGCGCGCTGGAGCAAATCCACGCACCCGTCACCCACCTGGCCAGTTCGGGCGGCTTTTTAGGGCGGCGCAACGCCACGCTCCTGATCGGCATCCCGGATGGCGAAGAAGGCAAAGTGCTAAAAGCCCTGCAATCTTCCTGTCGCCAGCGTATCGAATACCTGGCCATCCCGCTGGAAGGTTCCCCCTTGCCCATGCCCACCCCTGTTCCTGTGACGGTTGGCGGCGCGACGATCTTTACCCTGCCTGTGGAACGATACGAGGAGTTCTAACGATGAAACTACTATTTGCCGTTCTAAAAGATGATGATGTCGATAATGTCATTCAGTCGTTGACAAAGGATGATTTTCGAGTGACCCGCGTGGCTTCCACGGGCGGGTTTTTCCACAAAGGCAGCACCACCCTGTTGATCGGGGTGGATGATGATAAGGTTGAAGCCGCCATCCAGGTTCTGCGTGCCAAAACCACAGCCGAACCAAATGAACAGAAACGCGCCACCGTCTTTGTTGTGCCGGTCAGCCGATTCGAACAGCTATAAGAACTTTATTGTGCTGCCCGGCATCATGTGCCCTGTGGGTCTGAGGAAGGCCTTGTCTGCATTCTGTGGATGTCGGAATTTGCGTGAAAGGCTTACATGACTGAAAACAAAAAAACTGGCCCTGGGGCAATCCCGGTTCGATTTGCTAACATCGTCCCGATGCTCTTTCGGGAGAAAATCGCACGGGGGTGGAATTTACCGCTCAATATCTGGGTGTTGACGGCCACATCGTTTTTGACGGATGTTTCATCAGAAATGATTTTCAACCTGGTACCGCTGTACCTGTTTAATGTTCTAGGGGTCAGCACGGCTATCATTGGCATGATTGATGGCATTGCTGAAACCACTGCCAGCCTGCTCAAGCTATACTCCGGGGCGCTTTCCGATAAATTGGGCCAGCGCAAGTGGTTGGCTGTAATCGGATACGGCATCTCAACCATCTCCAAACCATTTTTATATTTTGCCAACAACTGGGCACTTGTATTGGGGGTGCGCTTTGCCGATCGCACCGGCAAAGGTATCCGCACCGCGCCGCGCGATGCGTTAATGGCTGGCAGTATCGATGAGAAGCAGCGCGGGCTGGCTTTTGGCGTGCATCGGGCGGGTGACACAGCCGGGGCCTTCATCGGTCTCGGAGTTACCGCCCTGATCATCTGGCTGACGCAATCGGGTGCGACTCTGACCCTGCATACTTTTCAGATTGTGGTGCTGGCCAGTTTCATCCCCGCGCTGGCCGCAGTCATCGTTCTGGCGGGTTTTACGCGTGAAGTTACCGTAAAAACCGGCGCCAGGTTGCCTATTTTTAGCATGCAAGGCCTGGATAACCGTTTCAAAGCCTTCCTGCTGGCGGCAATCCTCTTTACCCTTGGCAACTCATCCGATTCCTTCATTATTTTGCGCGGGCAGGAACGCGGCCTGAGCCTGCTGCAGATCATGCTGATGCTAATGACCTTCAATCTGGTTTACAGCGTGCTGGCCGGGCCCTTCGGCGCGCTCTCCGACCGGTTTGGACGCCGCAGGCTGATCCTGGCCGGCTGGATGGCCTACGGTCTGGTGTATATAGGCTTTGCCATGGCTGACACCGGCGTACAGATCTGGGTATTATTTGGAGTATATGGCCTGTATTATGCCTTGACAGAAGGCGCTGCCAAAGCTTTTGTTGCTGACCTGGTTCCCCCCGAACGGCGCGGAACCGCCTACGGATTGTACAATGCCGCGATCGCCCTGACAGCGTTCCCTGCCTCATTGATCGCTGGCTTTCTCTGGCAGGGCGTGGGCTCCTGGAACGGTTTTGGTCCACGCGCACCTTTTATCTTTGGGGCAATCCTGGCCCTGTTGGCAGCCGGTCTGTTCCTGACCATCAAATTCAACCAGAACTTCAAAAAACCGGAAACAGTGTGAAGTATAAACTTGCGATCTTTGACTTTGATGGCACCCTGGTTGATTCATTCCCCTGGGCTTTGAGTATCGTGGATGGCATGGCAGAGAAGTACCAGCTCAAAAAAGTAGATATGAGCGAGCTTGAAACCCTGCGAGGTTATGACGCCCGGCAGCTTGCCAAACGTTATGGTGTCCGTTGGTGGAAATTACCTTCCATCGTCAAGGACGCACGAAAGTTAATGGCTCGTGATGCCCATACCATCCCGTTGTTTGATGGCGTTGGCGATCTTCTAAAAGAATTATCGGGGCTGGGTATTACCCTGGCGTTGGTCACGGCCAACTCAATGGAAAACGCCCGGAATATCCTGGGTGCGGAGATCTTTGGATTGTTCAGCTATCACGAATGCGGGGTATCCGTTTTTGGAAAAACAGCCAAATTCAAGAAAATCCTCAAAAAAAGTGGCTTCCCCCCAACCGAATCCATTTGCATAGGTGATGAGATTCGAGATATCCAGGCTGCCAAAAAGGCCAAAATCACCGCCTGCGCGGTTGCCTGGGGCTACACTCGCGTGGATGCGCTGCAGGCGCATGCGCCGGAACAAATCTTCACCAGCATGAAAGAAATTTCTCAGAAATTGAGCCTGTAATAAAGACACGCTTCATAAAAGAGAACCGGAAGGCAAAAACGCCTTCCGGTTCTCTTTTATCAGGTAAAAATCCAATTTCCGGTACGATTTGCTAAGCCCACATCTTCGTGGCGGGAAACAAATCGCACCGGGATTACCTCATCAGGGCAAGTCGCGGTATGAGCCCAGCACACGCATGTAATTGGCGCGCTCAAAGGCGGCTGGTTCTTTAACCGCCTGCTGGCTCATGCTGCCCTGCATCTGGTGGATGGATTGGTAACTATGTTCCTCCATCCAGAACTGCATGGTAGTCAGAATATCGGGTATCCGATCGTAGCCGTTTTTCAACAGTTCCGAAGCGATCATCGTCACTTTGGCGCCAGCCATCATAGACTTAATGACATCCGTAGCGGTATGTACGCCGGTGGTCAAGGCCAGGTCGGCATTAACTTTACCGTAGAGAATGGAAACCCAGCGCAGCGGCAGACGAAGTTCATCGGAACTGCTCAACACCAGACTGTCAACCACTTCCAGGTTATCCAGGTCAAAATCGGGCTGGTAGAAGCGGTTAAAGAGCACCAGCCCATTTGCGCCAGCTTCCACGCAACGTTTGGCAAAATTTGGCAGAGCCGTAGTGAAAGGGCTCAGTTTAACCGACATCGGAATTTTTACAGCCGAGCGAACATCAAAGATCAAGTCAAGATATGTATTTTCAAGCTCAACCGTTGTCAAATCGGGGTCGGTGGGTAGGTAGTACAGGTTCAATTCGATGGCATCCGCGCCGGCTTCCTGCATGTAATGCGCGTATTTTGTCCAGCCGCCTTTTGAGACCCCATTCAAACTGCCGATCACCGGCACACTGACAGATTTTTTGACAGCGGTCAGGTGATCCAGGTATTTGCCGGGACCCATGGCGTAGGTGCCGAGATCGGGAAGATATGACAGCGCTTCTGCGAAGGAATTTGTCCCACGAGTGAGATAATGATCGAGTTCCAGGCTTTCATGGATGATCTGTTCTTCGAACAGTGAATACATCACAATCGCGCCTACGCCGGCGGCATCCAGCTTTTTCGCGCTGTCGATTTTTTTCGTAAGCGGCGAAGCTGAAGCAACAATCGGATTCTTAAGGGTCAGGCCAAGATATTGGGTGGTAAGGTCAGACATTTATAGATACTCCTGGTACAAGAAGATAGGGGCACAGGCTTGTGCCCCTATCCTGAATATTATTTCGTTGTTTCGCTCCCAGTGGGCTTGCCATAATGCATGGAAGCCATCTGCTGGTAATATTCCCAACGCTTACTAACATCATTCTGAGCCTGTTTGAGAAGCATTTCAGCGCGGGCTTCATCAGACTGAACCAACATGCGGTAGCGGGTTTCGTTGTAAACATATTGTTCGAGCGGGATGGACGGTTCTTTCGAGTCCATGTTGAGCGGGTTCTGGCCCTGGGCGATCAAATCGGGGTTATAGCGATACAGGGGCCAGTGTCCGGACTGGACAGCCAGCTTTTGCTGTTCGAGACCCTTGGCCATGTCAATGCCGTGCGCGATGCAGTGCGAATAGGCAATGATCAGGGAGGGGCCATCATACGCTTCAGCTTCCAGAATAGCCTTGAGGGTTTGCTGATCGCTCGAACCCATTGCCACACGGGCAACGTACACATAACCATAGGACATGGCGATCAGCCCAAGATCCTTCTTGGACATACCTTTGCCGCTCATGGCAAACTTGGCAACCGCGGCGCGCGGGGTAGATTTGGAGGCCTGGCCGCCGGTGTTCGAATACACTTCGGTATCCAGCACCAGCACGTTGACATTGCGCCCGGCCGCCAGAACATGATCGAGACCGCCGTAGCCAATATCATAGGCCCAACCGTCACCGCCCATAATCCAAACCGATTTCTTGACGAGTAAATCTGCCAGGCTCAACAAATCGCGGGATTTCGGATCAGTTTTACCGGCCAGAATCTTCTTTAGGGCTTCAATGCGCTCACGCTGCTGCTTGATACCTAATTCGGTGGATTGATTGGCATTCAGCAGTTCATCGGCCAGCGTGCCCAATTCAGCGGACATCTGTTTGAGCAGGTAGTGGATGTATTCGGTCTGCTTGTCGAGAGTCAGGCGCATGCCCAACCCAAATTCAGCATTGTCTTCAAACAGGGAATTTGACCAGGCCGGGCCGCGTCCTTCCTTATTGACAGCCCAGGGGGTGGTGGGCAGGTTGCCGCCGTAAATTGAGGTGCAGCCAGTGGCATTGGCGATGATGGCGCGATCGCCGAAGAGCTGCGAGACCAGCTTGATGTAGGGGGTTTCGCCGCAACCCGCGCAAGCGCCAGAGAATTCAAACAACGGCTGCAGGAGCTGGGAGTTCTTGATGGTTGCCGGGCTGAACTTGGTGCGGTCGATCTCGGGTAGGTTATAGAAAAATTCCCAGTTGACAGATTCACTTTCCCGCAAGGCAGGCTGTGGGGCCATATTGATGGCTTTTCGGCCAACCTGGCTCTTATCCTTGACCGGGCAGGCTTCAACGCATAATGTGCAGCCTGTGCAGTCTTCCGGGGCCACCTGGACGGTATAGGCCATTCCGGGGAATTCCTTGAACTTGGAATCCATGTGCTTGAAGGTTGCCGGCGCGGAGGCCAGGGCAGCGGTATCGTAGACCTTGTGGCGAATGACGGCATGCGGGCACACAAATACGCATTTGCCGCACTGGATGCACAGATCGGGTTCCCAAACCGGGATATCGAGCGCAATATTGCGCTTTTCCCATTGGGTGGTGCCGCTCGGGAAGGTACCATCCACCGGCATGGCCGAGACAGGCACTTCTTCACCTTCCAGGGCGATGATCGGGCCCAGGACGCGTTTCACAAATTCGGGCGCCCCGGCAGGCACGCGGTCACGCATGATCAGTTTGCTGCTGGCAGTGACCGGGATCTTGATCTCGCGCAGGTGTGCCAGAGTCTGATCCACCGCTTCAAAGTTCTTGCGTACAACCGCTTCGCCGCGTTTGCCGTATGTCTTTTGGATCGAGTGCTTGATCTCTTCAATCGCTTGTTCACGCGGAAGCACGCCCGAAATCGCAAAGAAGCAGGTTTGCATGATGGTGTTGACGCGGCTGCCCATGCCTGTCAATTCGGCAACTTCGTAGGCATTGATGTTGTAGAACTTAAGTTTTTTATCGATGATGGCCTGTTGGACTTCGATCGGCAGGTTGTCCCAAACTTCGTCCGGGCCATAGATACTGTTCAGCAGGAAAGTGCCGCCGGGCTGCGCGTATTTCAAAATATCATAGCGCTCCAGGAAACTGAACTGGTGGCAGGCCACAAAATTGGCAGTGTTGGATGCAATCAAATAGGGCGCCTTGAGAGGCTTCGGCCCAAAGCGCAGGTGCGAGGCCGTCAGGGTGCCAGACTTCTTGGAGTCATAATAGAAGAAACCCTGGGCATAGTTATCAGTCTCTTCACCAATGATCTTGATCGAGTTTTTGTTCGCGCCAACAGTACCGTCGGCGCCCAAACCGATGAAGACACAGCGCACGGTTTCGGGATATTCAACGCTAAAGGAGGCGTCAACATCCAGGCTGGTATGGGAAACATCGTCGTTGATGCCCACGGTGAAATGCTGCTTGGGGGCTGGTTTGGCGAGTTCATCCAGAACAGCCTTGCTCATCGCGGGAGTAAATTCCTTGGAGGACAGGCCATAGCGCCCACCGATCACCTTGATATCGCCGCGGCCCGACTCAAACAGGGCGTTGACAACATCCAGGTACATAGGCTCGCCAGCTGAACCGGGTTCTTTGGTGCGGTCGAGCACGGCAATCGATTTGACGCTCTTCGGCAGGGCCTTGATAAACGCCGCGGTATCAAATGGGCGGTACAAACGCACACGCAGAACACCCACGCGCTCGCCTTTTGTAATCAGATGTTCAACCGCTGCTTCCATCGTCTCGCCGCCAGAGCCCATGACAATCGCGATGCGTTCGGCTTCGGGATGGCCTGCGTAATCGAATAGATTGTATTGGCGCCCGGTCAGCCTGGCAAACTTATCCATCTCAGTCTGAACTATGGCCGGAAGAGCAGCATAGAATGGGTTGACTGTTTCGCGTCCCTGGAAATACACATCCGGGTTCTGAGCTGTACCGCGAATAAAGGGGTGATCCGGTGAAAGCCCGCGGGCACGGTGCGCCTGAACCAAATCCATGTCGATCATCGAGCGCAGATCGTCATCAGTGAGTTGCTCGATCTTGGCGACTTCATG
>CAIWAX010000210.1 GCA_903910795.1 uncultured Anaerolineae bacterium | reverse complement strand
TTTCACCTCGCACGCTCTTAGCGAGGGCCGGGGGGTTAGGTCGTCATCGCCAACAATTAAGCAACCCGTGAGCAGTTACAATAATTATACAGGTGATCAGAAACTCCCACATTAATTCTTTCAAACTGTGGTCTACATTTGTCTTTCCTGATAAGCATTGCTGGCAAAATCCTGAGCAACATGCCCGTTTCTTTTCAAATAATGTGGTGTTTTATTCAATAACGTAACTAAAATTATGATTCTGGGTTATTCAGAGTAAAACTACCCAAATTGGGTATTCTATTCTTACTCAACCTGAGTATAATATATTACAGTGAGATCTATGCAGACACACTTCTGGTACCGGCCAACTTTTGCAAACATGCTCGACAATCGCACGGAGACACTGGCGATCGTGGGCGTTGGCGCGGCCCAGGTCGGTCTGCATCTGCTGGGCTTGCCGGGTTGGGCCTGCCCATTCAAAGCCCTGTTTGGCATCCCCTGCCCCGGCTGCGGCCTGACCACCGCGACCGGGGCCCTGTTACACGGGCAGTTTTCAAGTGCCCTGCAAACACACGCCTTTGCGCCTCTTTTCCTGGGCGCGTTTGTTTTAATGGGCGCGGTGCTGGTGCTGCCGAAGAATGTTTCGACGAACCTGGTGGCGCGGGTGGCACAGGTGGAGCGTAAAACCGGCCTGACGGCCTGGTTCGCAGTTGCCTTAATGATCTACTGGTTTGTGCGGTTGTTGGGTTTGGTCTGACCTATTTATTTTATTCTGGCACGACAATCAATTAAGAGGAGAAATAAAATGAGCGCTTTAACTGGAATTGGTGAGTTCCTTATCTGGATCGCGGGCATCGTAGTACTTTGGAAACTCTTTCAAAAAGAAGGCCTGGTCAAGGCCATCCTCGGCTTTATCTGCATGCTTTACACCTATATCTGGGGTTGGCAGCATATCAAGGATGAATCCCTGGGCCTCAAGACCTGGATGTATGTCTGGACCGGCGCGATTGTCTTAGGCATTATTTTGGCCGTCGTTGGCGGCATGCAGGCTGCTTCTGGCGGTTAATTTTCTTTTTTGGTTTTCCAACAATCGCCTGAACCGGCGCAGGGCCCCCCACCCTGCGCCGGTTTTGATTCTCGGCCAGAAAAGATTACCCGCATAGGGTATTTTCTCCTGCTGGTTTCCCGATAAAATTAATCAAATGCATCCAAGACTCTCCGCGAATATATATTTTCATGATGACTGCTGCGAAAACAATAAGCCACAAAGATTTCACACAGGAAAATAAAAAAACTTCGTGAAGCATTGTGATTTCTCTGTGTGTTCTCTGTGCTGAAAAGCTTTTTTCAAAGGAGTCGCTCCACTTTTCAAATAGATCAAACCAAAGGGAAAATTTTTATGACCATCCAGATCACCGCCGAAAGACCCGATACCCCGGAAGCCGTGCAATTGATCGAAGAGTTGGAAGGCATCCTGGCGCCCGGTTACCCCGCCGCCAGCCGGCACGGTTACAGCGTGGACAAGCTGGTCTCACAGGGCGTGGCCTTCTTCCTCCTGCGCGCAGATGGCAGCCCGGCGGGCTGCGGCGGCGTGCAGATCTTTGGACGGGAATACGGCGAACTCAAGCGCCTGTACGTCCGCACGCGCTACCGTGGCAAGGGCCTGGCCCGCATGTTGATCAAACACCTGGCCGATTACGCCCGCGCGCAGGGCGTGCCCGTGCTGCGCCTGGAAACCGGCATCTTCCAGCGCGAAGCCATCGGCCTGTACGAAAGCTCGGGGTTTTACCGCATCCCGCCCTTCGGGTCTTACAAATTCGACCCGCTCAGCGTGTACTTCGAGAAAAAGCTCTAATCTCTCATCCAACTTTTAATTTTTCTTCAGGCTGCGTTTAACCGGCGGGTTTAAACTATCTTTACATTCTCCTACATCAGACCGCCAACAGGCTCGGGCCAGCCTCACGGCGGTTTGTGTTTTAAATTGATATAATCCCCCTCATGAACCTCACTACCGATCTGAGTGCACTGCTCGACAGCCAGCGTGTATTGACTCGTCCGCTGGAACGTTACGCCTTCGCCAGTGACGCATCCTTCTACCACCTTGTCCCGCAAGCCGTGGTGCGCCCTGCCAATCTGCCAGAAATCGGCAGCCTGTTCGCATACAGCCGCGCACAGCGCATCCCGCTGGTCTTTCGCGCCGCGGGCACCAGCCTGTCGGGGCAGGCCATCACCGACGGCATCCTGGTCAACCTGGCCCGCGATTGGGGCAAACTCCAGGTCGAAGCGGACGGGGCCCTGATCCGCGTGCAGCCGGGGGTGATCGGCGCGCGCGCCAACCGCGCCCTGAAACCCTACCAGCGCCGCATCGGGCCCGACCCGGCCTCCATCGACGCCGCCATGCTGGGCGGCATCCTGGCCAACAACGCCAGCGGCATGTGCTGCGGCGTCTCCGAAAATTCCTACCACACCCTGCACTCACTGACTTTCATGCTGCCGGATGGCGCATCCTACGACAGCGGCGCGCCGGACGCGGACGCACTGTTTGAAGCACAGCAGCCGCAATTGGCGCGCGGCCTGCTGGATATCCGCCAGCGCATCCTGACCTCCCCGGCCCTGTTCGAGCGTGTGCGCGCCCGCTACCTTACCAAAAATACCACCGGCTACTCGCTGAACGCTTTCATTGATTATGAAACGCCGCTGGCGATCATGACCCACCTGCTGGTGGGCAGCGAAGGCACGCTGGCCTTCATCGCCGAGGCCGTGCTGCACACCCTGCCGGATTACGCTCGTAAACACACCGGCCTGCTGTTCTTTGAGAATGTGCGCGCGGCGGGCGCAGCCGTGCCCGGGCTGGCGGCCTCCGGCGCGCGCGCGCTGGAGATCATGGATCGCGCCGCCATCCATGCCATTGAAAATCTGGAGGGCGCGCCCGAACGACTGAAGGGCCTGCCAGATGGGGCGGCCGGCCTGCTGGTGGAGTACCAATGCCAGACCAGCCAGGAGCTGGAAGCCTTTCGCGCAACGGCCCGCCGGGCCAGCGCCGGGCTCAAGCTGCTGGAGGCCCCGCGCTTCACTGAAGACCCCGCCGAACAGGCCATTTTATGGAAGCTGCGCAAGGGTATGCTGCCCTCGGCCGGGGCGACACGCCAGCCGGGCATGTCGCTGATCAATGAAGATGTGGCCTTCCCCGTGCCGCGCCTGGCAGATGCCATCCTGGATCTGCGCAGCCTGCTGCAGGACTACGACTACGACAACGGCATCATCTTTGGGCACGCCAAAGACGGCAACCTGCACTTCGTCATCCCGCAGTCTTTTAATGAAGCGGCCTCCATCCAACGCTATGACGAATTCATGGGAGACCTGGCGAAACTGGTGGTGGGGCGGTATGACGGCGCGCTCAAGGCCGAACACGGCACCGGGCGCAACATGGCGCCTTATGTAGCTTACGAGTGGGGCCAGGAGGCCTACGGCCTGATGCAGGAACTGAAAGCCCTGGTCGACCCGCACAACCTGCTCAACCCGGGCGTAATCCTGAACCCCGACCCGCGCGCCACGGTGGCGCACCTGAAGAGCCTGCCGGTCATCGAGGCCGAGGTCAACGCCTGCATCGAATGTGGTTTCTGCGAAGCCGGCTGCCCCAGCCGCGAACTGACTCTCACCCCGCGCCAGCGCATCGTGCTGCGGCGCGAGATGGCGCGCCTGCGGGCCGCTCCCACTGCTGAGGCGCTGAATGAACTGGCGGCGCTGGAGGCGGAATACGAATACGCCGGGCTGGATACCTGCGCGGTGGACGGTCTGTGCGCCAGCGCCTGCCCGGTGCATATCAACACTGGCGCGCTGGTCAAGCGCCTGCGAACAGAGGGCGCGTCCACGCGTGCCCAATCCCTGGCGCTGGCGGCTGAACGAAATTTTGGCGTGATAGAAAACCTGGTGGGCGGCGGCGTGGCGCTCGGCCACGTGGCCGGAAAGCTGCTGGGCGCGGATTTTGTGAGCGGCGTCAGCCGTGTGCTGGAGCGCCCGCTCGGCACGCGCCTGCCCAAGTGGAACGCGGCCGTGCCGTACCCTTCCGGGCGGCTGCCGCGCGGCGCTGTGACAGAGGCACAGGTGGTCTACTTCCCCTCCTGCCTGACGCGCGCCATGGGCGGCCCACCGCTCGACCCGTCTGCGCCCTCACTGCTGGAAGTCTTGATGAAAGTCAGCCAGCGCGCCGGGCTGGCGGTCAGCCTGCCACCCGAGAGTCACGGGCAGTGCTGCGGTATGCCCTTTGGCTCGAAGGGCTACACCGCGGCCAACCGTGCGATGCTGCACAGCACATTGGCGCGCCTGTGGGAATGGAGCCAGGCCGGCCGGCTGCCGGTGGTGATCGACGCCAGCTCGTGCGCTTATACGCTGCGTGCCTGCGCCCCCGATCTGGACGCGGCTGATCTGGAAATCTGGCGCAAGTTGAGCATCCTTGACCCGGTGGAATATGCCCGTGACTGGCTGCTGCCGCGCCTGAAGATCACTCCCCGGCCGGGACGCGTGGTGCTGCATCCCAACTGTGCGCTGCAAAAGCTCGGGCTGGCGGGCGCGTTGGAACAGGTGACGCGCGCCTGCGCCGAAACGGTCGTCATCCCCGAAAGCCTGGGCTGCTGCGGCTTTGCCGGTGACCGTGGCCTGTTGATCCCCGAACTGACCGCCTCCGCCACCCGCCAGGAGAGCCAGGAGGTGCTGGCCGGGCAGTATGACGGCTACTATTCCAGCAACCTGACCTGCGAGATGGGCATGGCCCTGGCCACCGGGAAAAAATACCGCTCGTTTTTGTACCTACTGGAAGAGGTTTCGAGATAAAAGAATTCCGAAGCGCTCCAACCCGGCGAAATTTCAGAAGTCTTTTGAATGCACCACCCGCAATCCCAGGTATTTTTCGTAGGGCTCAAAATCACTGTCGTTGTGCAGGAGTTCATGGTCGTGTTCCAGGCAGTAAGTGGCGATCAGATTGTCGATCGTCTTGCGCACGGTCACCCCTTTTTGCCGCAAGGTACGGTAGTTGCGCGCGCTCTGAATGGCCAGATGCGGGCCAACCAGGCTGGCCTGCAGGAACTTTCCCAGGGCGCGGCGGGCTTTTTCAAAATCAGCATCCTGGCGGAATCCCTGCAGCACCTCCGCCAGAATTAAATCGCCCGCCAGGATGGGCGTGGTTGCGAGGACGTTGTTGAGATAAGCGGTTTGCGGGGTTTCGAGACCGTTGAAATAGTCGATTCAGACCGATGAGTCAACCAGCAGCATGGCTAATTTTCCTGGCTGTGGCTCTCGCGCATTTCATTCAGATCGCCTTCCCACTTTAATTTACCGCGCAGCGAACGCAGCCCGGCCTGTTCACGCAGCATGATCAGGGTGCGCAAGGCTTCCTGCGCCACTTCACGCTTAGTCTTGATGCCTGTCAATTTTTGGGCGCGCTCAATCAAGTTATCATCCAGAACGATGTTGGTACGCATGGGATGAGTCTCCGGGATGTGTATATTTTTCGATATTTATGCGTAGTATAGCATGGC
>CAIWAX010000209.1 GCA_903910795.1 uncultured Anaerolineae bacterium | reverse complement strand
CTCCACGGCGTTGATAAACAAGACTTTGCCCTTGCGCTCCGCTGGTTTATTCATCCGGCAAATGACAATGCAGGCTTCCATCGGTGAGTTGTAAAACAGGTTTGGTCCCAGGCCCAACACACATTCCAGTAGATCCATCTGCACCAGCTTCTGGCGCATGTCGGCCTCTTCCTTGCGGAACAAAACACCATGCGGGAAGAGGATCGCGCAGCGGCCCTTTTCACTCAGACTCTTGAGAATATGTTGAAAGAAAGCGTAATCGGCGCGGCCCTGCGGCGGTGTGCCAAGTAAATTTCGACCCCATGGATCGGTAGTCCAGGCTTCGCGGTTCCACTGCTTGATCGAATAAGGTGGATTTGCCAGCACCACATCAAAGGTCGCCAGACGATCATTGTCAGTGAAAGCGGGGTTCTCGAGCGTATCCCCGCGCGCAATCGCAAAATCATCCACGCCATGCAGCGCCAGGTTCATGCGCGCAATCGAGGCGGTCATGTGGTTGCGCTCCTGCCCGTAAAGCTTCAAAGTGCGGTACTCGCCGCCGCTGCGCCGCACCTGGTCGAGGGCCGAGATCAACATGCCGCCCGTACCGCAGGTTGGGTCGTAGATACGCTCACCAGGCTGTGGGTCAAGCATCAGCACCATCAGGTGCACCACGGTGCGGTTGGTGTAAAACTCCTGGGCGGTATGCCCGCTGTCGTCGGCAAACTTCTTGATCAGGAATTCGTAGCCGTTGCCCAGTTCGTCTTCGGGCACGTTCACAAGTGAG
The DNA here is from genome assembly GCA_903910795.1 of uncultured Anaerolineae bacterium. Lineage (GTDB taxonomy): Bacteria > Chloroflexota > Anaerolineae > Anaerolineales > Villigracilaceae > UBA5195. The sequence continues at coordinate 2,004 of CAIWAX010000209.1, read as the reverse complement.
AGAGTCTGCTGGGAAAAATGCTCCAGCAGGTTCTTGATAGTATGGTCAGGCAGGCGTTCCTTGTTTGTCCAGGGCGCCTCACCGAAGATGCCATCCAACCGGTCGGGATTGGCGGTTTCTATGGTGCGAAAGGCGGCCTGGATGACCTTGCCGACTTCACGCGGTGTTTCGCGCACGTCTTTCCAATGTGCGCCTTCCGGGATGACAAAACGCTCATCTGCCATGGCGCGCGCGTAGCCTTCGTCGCCGGTTTCAGACAGGGACTCGGCATATTCTGTATCCCAAACATCCGAGAGACGTTTGTAAAATAGCAGCGGGAAAATGTACTGCTTGTAATCGCCAGCATCCACCAACCCGCGCAGGATAATCGCCGCGCCCCACAGGTAGGATTCGAGCTCGGATTGGGAAAGGCGGTCAGTCATTCAGCCAGCCTTCCTTGCGCAACAATTCACGAAATCTTTCTTCCGAAGCCTGAGCGCGCGCCCAGGCTGCCTTGAAATCCGCGATAGCTACATCCAAGCCGGGGATGTCTTCCCCCATCGGCGGCAGCACGTAGCGCGAGATGTTCAAGGTCCAATCTTCGGCTTTGATCTGCTCCAGGGTCACCAACCGCGCGCAGTTCTCCACATCCGTGTATTCCTGGACATATTTCAGGATTTCGGCGGTGTGTTCCAGGTCGAGGTAGTTTTGCGCCCGCCCTTTGCGGAAAATGGCGGAAGCATCCACGATCAGCACTTTCCTGATGCGCTGCGGGGATTTCTTCTTGTGCAGGATCAGGATGCAGGCTGCCAACCCGGTACCGTAAAACAGGTTGGGTGCCAGCCCGATGACAGTTTCAACCCAATCCTGTTCCAGTAAATATTTACGGATCTGGCCTTCCACGCCACCCCGAAACAATGCACCCTGCGGCAGAACCACCGCCATACGGCCGCGACCCTCCGCCATGCTCTTGACCATGTGCTGCACCCAGGCAAAATCAGCGTTACTGTCGGTTGGCAGACCAGCAAAGGCGCGTCCCCAGGGATCATGTTCCCAGATTTCACGTCCCCATTGTTCCAGGGAGAAGGGCGGATTGGCAATCACGCAGTCAAAGGTGGCCAGGCCGCCTGTGCTTGGATCGGTAAAAACCGGATTTCGTAAGGTATCGCCGCGCTCGATAGAGAAGTCTTCCAGGCCATGCAGTAGCAGGTTCATGCGCGCCACGGAGGCGGTCGTCAGGTTCTTTTCCTGCCCATACAGTTTGCCGTAAAAGGTACGCGGATCACCGCCTTTGGCGCGCACATGTTCGACGGCGCCCAGCAGCATGCCGCCCGTGCCACAGGCCGGGTCATAGATTGTTTCGCCTTCCTGTGGATCGAGAATATCCACCAGCAGCCGCACCACACTGCGCGGTGTGTAAAATTCCCCGGCTTTGTTGTTGGTGGCATCCGCAAATTTCTTGATCAGGAATTCATAGCCATCCCCGATGATGTCGCTATTTACATTCTTATTGCCCAGGTTCAGCGCCGAGAAGTGTTCCAGCAGGTCCTTCAACAACGCGTCCGGCAGACGATCCTTGTTTGACCACTGCGAATCGCCAAAGACCCCGTAAAGATGTTTCTGGTTGGCGGCTTCGATGCCGCGCATCGCGTTTTGGAGCGCAGTACCCACATTCGCGGGTGTCTCGCGGACATTATTCCAGTGACAGCCTTCGGGAAGTTGAAAGCGGTGTTCATCGACATAATCTTCCCCGTAGGTTTCAAGCGCTTCGTGAAACTCTTCATCCCACACATCGCAAATCCGCTTGAAAAACAGCAGCGGCAGGATGTAGCTCTTCCAATCCGCGCGGTCGAGTGGGCTGCCACGCAAAATATTCGCGGCTTCCCAGAGGTGGCTTTCAAGCGTGGAGATGTCAGTGAGCGGCGGCATAAACCTCCGGGGATATCCCCCGATAATAGTGATTAAGTGTAGCACGAAAATGGAAATGGGCGGGGGCTTCACTTCGGCTCTTGGGGAATCTCCGTG
>CAIWAX010000208.1 GCA_903910795.1 uncultured Anaerolineae bacterium | reverse complement strand
GTGGCTTTTGTCATGTATTTTGCCATTTTTACACATGCGCTTACTGATTATGCGCGAGACTTTTTAGATCGGTTGCGGCTGCGTCAGGATAATACTTTCCGTAAAAAACTCTATCGTCTCGAAAACGAACAATCTGAAAGACAAAACCTGTATCTGCGCATGAAAATCAGCCTGGGCTTGCTGATCCACACGTTGATAGCTTCCGGTGGGTTTGTTGCCATGCGTCGTGATGAAGGGTTTGAAGTGATTGCCAGTCAAAACTCTATCTCACCTGGTAATTTTCTGCTCCCGGGGTTTGTTCAGGTGGAGGAGGTCACACGCCTGGACGGCGAATTGAACGGGGTGACCTTGATTGCACCTGTCATTGAAAACCAGATCCAGGTGGCAGTGATTGGTTTGGGGAAGCCTCGTTTGCGCCTGGATTATTCGGAGGATGACCTGGATTTGTTGGCCGAAGTGGCTGACCGGATCGGCGCCATCATTTTGATGAATACCCTGAAAGTGGCTCATTCCAACCGGCCTGAGAAATCAGACGCTGGGGCCTCGCTTGAAGAGGCTGCCTACAATTCCAAAGTTGATGAACTGGTATTGTCCATCGCTGAAAATCCAGATGCCGGGTTTGTAAAAATAGTGGAAGATAGCCTCCGGCGCCTGTTAGATTACAACCGCCTGGGTGAGTCCGCCCTGGCCAGCCAGTTAGGGATTGTTGGCAATTCACACGTTGAACGAGGGAAAATACTGTATACCCTCCTGCTTGAATCGATTGAATCCCTGCACCCGGTTGGGGCCCGCCCAAAAGGAGCTTTGCCGCGCATCTGGTTCAACTATGTGGTGTTGTACGATGCTTACGTCGCGAGTATCCCCAATCGTGAGATTATGGCGCGCCTGTATATTTCTGAAGGGACTTTCAACCGTACCAGGCGGAATGCGCTCCGCAGCCTGGCGCGGCTTTTGCTCGAAAAATGAAAAACCCAGTCCTAGCCTGCCAGCCTTCATACCACTTGGGTTTCAGACACAAATGAGGCTTCTCAATTTTTTATCCTGCGAAAAATGTTGAACAATTGGATTGCTTAAGTGTTTGGAAATCATTTTTCAATCGAAATTTTCAAACCAACTTCTTTGGCTTTTGAATTACCCAACATTCATATCATGGCAATCTACCTGGTTTGCCGGGTGATCCAATTTGGGAAGAATACACCGAGAGGACTGAGGATATTTTTCATCGAATTTGCAATCGAAACCTTATTGATAACCGGGCTGATTTGATCGAGTGGTACTGTGTGGTATTGGTCATAATCAAGGTAACTATAAAACTCACGAACCCAGAAAAATGACACAAATTCAATACCGCTTGTTCTTGAAATATTTGTCAGATCTGTAATAAACTTTTCAGGTTCTGATGTTTTTTGTGGTTTGATGCGAAACCATCCACGAATACGCGCCACGAATTCACGAATTAGGCGGCGCACCGTATTCGTGGACGGTTTTGAACTGGCCATTCAGAACGAAAAACGTCCTGGCCGATGATTGTGGTAAAGTCCTTCGACGTGTAGCCGTTGGAGGTGCCGGTCTTGTATAACCAGGCTTCACTGATCACAACATGTTTACCCGCGGCGCGCGCACTGTTTGCCAGCGCAGCAGTCAAACGCAGCATGTTCCCGTTCTTCCCAAGCGGATAGACATGCAAATCAATGAAATCTAACCCTGAGATTGGGTTCAGTTTTGTCATGTAATTTTGATCCTCCCAGGTGCCGGCGCCTGCTTCAACCAGCATGCCGGGTTGGGGTGGAATTGCCTGCACGGCTTGTTTGACGAAAGCCGCGTAATCGTCAGGTGTATCCACAAAATGGGTCAGCGTAGCGGTCGTTGTTGGCTCATTGGAAATTTGCAAATAATCCGGATGAATTTCTCTCGCAATGGTCTGGAGCTGGTGAATTTCTGCAACCCGGAAGGCTGTTGTCGTCGGATACTGTGACCAATCCACTTTGAGCGGTCAGAATGCTGTTCCTGAGAACAATGCGCCGCTTTCGACCAGTAGTTTCATCCGGTGTCCGCGCACCTCATTCGCCACCTGCTTGAAGAACTGTAGATATTCAGCGGATCGTGGAAAATCAGGTTCGACCAATGGGAATTTGATCGCCAATACGACCCCACCCACTCCCATTTGGGAGAACCCATCCAATTGCTGGCGCACCATGGCAATTGCGTCAGGAGCCAGTAGCTTCTCCCCAGCGTTTCCGTTGGCATACGCCAGTTCGGCCGCAATGAGCGGAGGCTTTCCGCTGTTTTGACCAGGGTAATCACGGTTAACTGCATCCAGGGTTGTATCCAGTAAATTATATAAAGCGCTATATTCGGCTGGAATGCGAAGCGTGGTTGGGGCGGTTGGTGTTGTAATAATAACTGCCTGCCCAGATTGGGTGGGAATGACAGTTTCGACCTGCGCCGTACGCCCACAAGCCAGGCTGCCAAATAACAGAATAACCAGGATAAAGCGTTTCATTTCGTGTCTCCTTATCTGAAATTATGTTCTCTTCAAGTTGAGAAATGGTTAGCGGGATGTAAAATCTTTGCAAATTAGCGCTCTTCCTGCGAGGTTTTTTACATGGGTAACTGTTCTCCTTTGCTGTACCGGGATAAAATCTCTTGCGGTTATCACTTTGGATTGGATCGAACGTTTACCGAATCGATAGGCGTGAACACTTTATTCCCGTAAAATATATACAGGTCTTGATCGATTATTATTTTGTAACTGCTCACGGGGTGCGTGCTTTTTGGCAAGAACCTATCCCCGCTAAGAACACACGATTTGCTCGGCAAATCGCACCGGAACGCAAGTGCAGGTGTGCGAGGTGAAAGAACCCTTCCCTTTAGGGAAGGGGGAGACGGTACTTGCGGGCGCTTTGCGAACCATCGAAATTTAGTTCATTTACCCACATTTTTTCCGAATGGAAAGTACCCACGATTTGCTCCCGCAAGGGCATCGGGACGATGTTAGCAAATCGTTCAGTATGACGGAACATGCTGAGCAGTTACTTTTTTTTATTCACTGATTGGTTCTTTGGGAAAAAAATCATGCCAAACCTGCCAACTGGTACTGTCACTTTCCTTTTTACAGATATTGAAGGCAGCACCCGCCTTTCTCAGGAATATCCAGATACCTGGGAAGGGCTGCGGTTGCGCCATCATGCCATCCTGCAGGCTGCGATTGATGCGAACAGTGGTTATACTTTCCAGGTGATTGGTGACGCTTTTTGCGCGGCGTTTGCCACAGCCGAAGATGCGCTTCGGGCAGCCGGCCAGGTCCAGCTCGATTTGCATGCAGAAGATTGGGGAGTCGCGCCTGTCAGGGTCAGGATTGGTATCCATACCGGCAAGGCGGAAATCCAGGAAAAAGGTGATTACACTGGTTATACAGTGCTGAGCCGGGTACAGCGTTTGATGTCTGCCGGACATGGCGGGCAGACCCTTATTTCACGAACCACCCAAAACCTGCTGCAGGGCGATCTTCCAGCCGGGGTTGTGCTGCAGGATATGGGAGAGCGAAAGCTGAAGGATTTGATCCAGCCTGAGCATATCTACCAGGTGAATTTCCCCAACCTGCAGGTCGAATTCCCCGCGTTAAAGACACTGGATGCGCAGTTGAACAACCTGCCCGCACAGATGACGCCTTTCGTTGGCCGGGATCGCGAAATTAGAGCCATCCTGGCTTTGTTGCGCAACCCCGCCGTGCGCCTTGTAACATTGACTGGCCCGGGCGGCACCGGCAAAACCAGGCTGTCGATCCAGGTTGCCGCGGAACTGTTGGATGAATATGAACATGGTGTCTGGTTTGTGGAGCTTGATTCGATCACAAACCCTGACCTGGTGCTGCCAGTCGTTGCCGCCACTCTGAAAGTGAAAGAACTGGCAGGCGTTTCCATCGAACAGGCGTTGCACGATTATCTCGCCCGGCAGAACTTGCTGCTGGTGATCGACAATTTTGAACAGGTTGTCAGTGCTGCTGCGGCGATCGGACGCCTGCTGGCTGCCGCTCCACAGGTGAAGGTTTGCGTCAGCAGTCGTGAAGTACTGCATTTACGAGCAGAACATAACTACCCTGTGCCGCCGTTGGGCTTGCCTGAATCGAGGCAAAACCATACCGCGACAGTCATTGCCCAGTATGAGGCGGTGGCTTTATTTTTGCAGCATGCCCGCGCAGCCAATCCGAACTTCGAAATAAATGAAGAAAATGCCTCCAGCCTGGCGGAAATCTGCATTCGGTTGGATGGGCTGCCTCTGGCAATTGAGCTTGCTGCCGCGCGGTCACGCATGTTCAAACCCGCGATCATGCTTGAAAAATTAAAAAACAGCCTTGGTTTACTCGCGGGTGGTTCGCGTGATTTGCCCCTTCGGCAGCAAACCATCCGGAACGCGATAGAGTGGAGCTACAATTTACTTGAAAATGATGAAAAAGCCCTGTTCGTCCGGCTTGGCATCTTTAAGGGCGGTTGGACTGCCGAAGCCGCCGATGCGGTTTGCGGTCAGGGGTTGTCAATAGATGTGATCACTGGCCTGGAGGCCTTACTTGATAAAAGCCTGATCAGGCAAATTGATGGCCGCAGCACCGAACCGCGTTTCACGATGCTGGAAACCGTCCGCGAATATGCTTTTGAAAAATTAACACTGGGTCAGGAACTCTCCATTATTCAAAATTCTCATGCCGATTATTTTGAACTGCGTCTCCAAAAGACCTTTGATGCGCTGAATGGCCCGGGCGAAGCATCTTTCTTTGCTCAATTAGATGATGATCTGGATAATTTGCGTTCTGCTGTGGAATGGTCATTGGCTCACCAGCGCACATCCCTGGTGTTCAAAGCCGGAAGATTGTATCAATACTGGAACCAGCGCACGAATTATCGCGAACCACTTGGCTGGTTGGAGCGCAGCTTCAAGATTGATACGGAATCTTCAACACTCGATCGAGCCCGGGCATTTAACGCTGCGGGTAATTTGTCGATTGAGCTGGAAGAGGATGAACCTGGCCGTAAATATTACGAATCTGCGATCCAGCTATTCAGGGATTGCAATGACCTGAATGGGATCGTTAGTTGTTTGAATAACCTTGGAAACATCGCCTGGCGTGAAAAGAATTATGAAAAGGCCCGTCAACTCTACGAACAGTGCCTGGAGGATGGCAACCAACCCGAATCGTGGGGTCATGCCATGGTCCTGAATAACCTGGGCAGCCTGGCCAGGATTCGCGGAGATTGGCAGGTCTCCAGGGATTATTACATGTATTCGCGGAAGATTTGTGAAAAAATGGGCGCTGAAGCCGGAGTCTCCTTTGCAGATTGGTTCCTTGGGCTGCTTGCCCTGGCTCAGCGTAATCTGGATGAAGCCCGCGGCCATTTTTTAAATGAGCTTAATGCCGGTTGGATTCAATCCAACCCAATTGTGTTCAGGATGATTAAAGGTTATTTGGGATATATAGATCTGCTGACCGGTAAAAAGGAAGAAGCGCGCCCAATTTTGAACGAAGCTGCCCAGGCAGCCAGGGAATATATAAAACAAATCCCAAATTCATCCATGTTATGGCTTATCATGGATGGCATAGCCCGCCTGGAATTGAGCGATGGCCATTTTGAACGCGCCGCACAGTTGTTTGGCGCCGCCTGGATACTACGCGAGCAAGGTTCTTTTTTCTTGAGCGACGCCGAGCGACCTGATTATGAGAATTGTATTGCGGAAATATGCAATAAGTTGGGAAAATCTGATTTCGATAATTTATTTGCGCACGGACAAGAAATGAGCTTAAGGGATGCAATTGGATTGGCGCTTGAGGAATAAAGTCTCTTTCCATGTTCAAAAACCTGCCGGAATATTTTCCGGTTTATAATCAGTTATCTAAATTGGCGTTGGCAACCAATTCCCCAAGCTCCTATTCTGTTTAATAAGTAACCTCTCGAATGGAATGAAACCATGACAACAATCCCTTTGCTCCAACTTGTTCCTGAATACCGCGATTATGTATGGGGGGGGAATCGCCTGCGTCCAGGCCAGCTAACGGCTGAGGCCTGGGTGATCTATGAAAATGACCGGGTAGCGGCCGGGAATCCTTTTTCTGGCCGCAGCCTGGCTGAATTGGCGGGTGAGTTTGGCGAGGTCTTGCTTGGTAAGCGGGCTTTCCAGATGACCGGCAGCCGCTTTCCGCTGCTCGTCAAACTGCTGGATTGCGCGCAGTGGCTCTCCATCCAGGTGCATCCAAACGATGAGCAGGCTGTGCGGCTGGAAGGGCCCGGTAATTTTGGCAAAACCGAGGCCTGGCATGTCCTGGATGCCCAGCCGGGCGCCACACTGATTGCAGGGTCAAAGCCGGGTGCTTCGGCGTCTACGTTTGCGGATGCCATCCAGAACGGCAGTATCGTGGACCAATTACAAACCATGGCGGTCAAGGAAGGCGACACGGTTTTTATCCGTCCTGGAACCATTCACGCGCTCGGCCCCGGATTGCTGATTTATGAAATCCAGCAAACTTCCAATCTTACCTACCGTGTTTTTGATTGGAACCGTCCGATGACTGCCGGGCGGGCTTTGCATATCGACAAATCCCTGGCGGTTGCGGATCCGGGCGCCACTGTTTCGCCGTCCAGCCTGCCAGCGCTGACTGACGGCGGTCAGGTGGTATTGACCCGCTGTCCTTATTTTGAACTTGAGCTGATTTCAGCGCAGAAGGAAACCGTAAACCTGGATACGCAATCCGCATCCTTCCATGCTCTGACCGTGATTCAGGGACAGGCGCGGATTGGTTCATCTTCACAGGATATGCTCCTTGATACTTTTGACAGCCTGATTGTGCCTGCCTGTTATGGCGCTTACAGCCTCAAGCCAGTTGCTGATTGCAAAGTTCTGAAGGTTACGGTTGCAGAGTAAGCCACATAAGTTTCGACCATCGACTTGTAATTGTTAGTCGAAATCAGTTTCATTGATCATGAAAGACAAAGCCGCTCGAAGGAAACTCGGGCGGCTTTGTCTTGATGTAATATGCGAGCGGCGGTTTAACAATCTGCCGGACTGTTTTCTGGCGCAGGGCTTTGCGGCCCAGGCTGGACCAGCCAGGCGGCAACATGTCCTTTATTGCCTTTTACATCTTTTACTTTCAACCATTTGCCGCTCTGACCAATTTTATTGGCCGCAGAAGTTTTATTGCCCATGGGGGCCAGTTCGGTTCCCCGCGGCAGGCGTTGTATCAAGGTTTGTGGCGCGATGACGGGTTGGCTGCGCATTGCCACGCCATCTTCGGTTGTGCGCAGCGTTAATGATGGCATGGCTGCCATAAATGTCGGCGCGGCAGCCTGGGTTTGAGGTTGAGGGCCGAAGGAACCTTGCGTGACGATGGATACATACCAGGCGGCCACCACGCCCTGCGCCCCCTGCAAGTCCGCGACCTGCAGCCATTCATAATTTACGCCAACTTTTCGTTGGACATCACTGGCGCTTTCCAGACATTTCAATTCAGTGCCGAGAGGGTAATACTTCAAAATTGTGGCATCGGTGTTATCTGGCTTTGAGCGCAGTTTAAGGCTATCCACCGTGGTTTTGACAACAATTGCATTGCTGGGTACAGGTAACACCGCGGGGACTGCGCCTGTTGCCGGGGTGACGTTGGTGGTTTGTGTTTTGGAAACCAACCAGGCGGCTGTGTAACCCTGGATGCCATCCGGTGCCATGACAGCCAGCCACTGGTTTTGTTGACCAAGTTTTGGGTTGGCGCTGGCATCCGATTCAAGCACTTTGAGAACTGTGTTGAGTGGATAGCGTTTCAGAAGGGTTGCATCTGCCACCAGCGGTTGAGACCGGAGCGCCAGGCTGTCGGCCGCGGCGAAGACCGTATAAGAGGCGTAAACACCCTTATCCAGTTTTGGCGGGGTAGGTGGCAAGATTTGAGCCGGGCCGCGGGTCAGAAAACAGCCTGTGATGATTTTGGCCGGATCGGTTGACCCGGCGATGCTTGCGTATTTTGATTGGGTCAGTTTAATTTGCCCCAGGCTGGTTGGGTAGGGGAATGGATCGTAGACCATATAATCATTGCCGGCTTTGGCATAGGCGGTCATGTAATGGGTCTGTACCCCAGCCTGAGGCGACCAGTCTACTTCCAAAATCACTGGCAATCCCTGGGCCAGGGCCGCATCGATTTCAGTCAACGCCGCCCCTTTGCGATAGTCAACACTCATTCCAGAAACAACATTGCCAATCGCGCTTCCGATAATAAAGGCCGTACCCGCCTGAAAACCGCCGGATGCTTTCATCTTATCATTGAGTGTGGCGGGTGTAAGATCAGCCGCGCCGTAAAAGGTGGCGCACATGCTCAATGAAGTCAACAGGCAGCCGTAGACTCCGATAGTGGATGTTTTATCAAAACCAAGCAGTGCGTTCTTCCAGAGTGGATCGGTTTGCGAAAATTGTTTGATGGTCATTTTATAACCTGCCGATATTGAATAAATTTGATGAGTTATATCTCAATATTATACTTGAATTGCAATGTGTAAGTATTGGTAAACTTGAATGTCTGGATCAAAAGTGTTGTGCAGGGTATTATATAATTGGATAGGAATTTTGATCCTCATGCTCTTGCCTGTGGCACTAATCCGAATTTTGAATACGCTACCCTTTTTGTAAAATTACCATAATTTGGAGAAAAATATGTCCTCTGCCTTATCATCCCAGGTGCTTTTCAGCGGAAATGCCAGTCTTGACCAGGCTGGTATTCAGGCTTACTCCTTTGATGAAGTGACGGGGAAATTGAAGTTGATTGCCGCGTTTTCCGGGTTTGAGAAACCTTCTTATATTCTCCCGCACCCAAACGCAAAATGGTTGTATGCTGTCAGCGAAACTGCCCAGCAGAGCGATGGAGTTCCTGGCTCAGTTCTTGCGATTGCGATTGAAAAAGACCCCATGCGGCTGAAAGTCATCAACCGCCATTTATCTGGCGGGGATTGGCCTTGCCACTTGCGTCTGGATCGCTCAGCAAAATGGCTCTTCGTTTCAAATTATCAGAGCGGGAGCGCAGCAGTCTTTCCAATTCTCGAGGATGGTTCGTTAGGTGAAAGATCCGATCATCTCCAATGGCAGGGAGGTGGGCCAAACCGTTCACGTCAGGCCGGCGCCCATGCTCACTCGAGCATTCTGAGCCCTGATAATCGTTTTTTGATCGTTGCTGATCTCGGCAGTGATCTCTTGCTGATCCATGAATTTGACCCAACCAATGGAAAACTCAAGTTTCATCAAAGAATAGCGGCCCGGCCTGGGGCTGGCCCGCGGCACATGCTTTTTCATCCAAATGGGCAAAAATTTTATGTCACGAATGAACTGGATAATAGTGTGACGGTGTATGCCTATGACAGTTTGAACGGTAATTTATCTCCAATGGATACCCTGCAAACCTTGCCGCCCGACATGCCAGAGAATATTGTGGCTGATCTTCATCTTTCCAGCGATGCCCACTGGTTGTACGTTTCCAACCGGGGTCATAACAGCCTTGCTCTTTTTCGTGTGGATGAGGACGGAGGTCTTTCACGCAAGGCGATCTACAAATGCGGTGGAAATTGGCCTCGAAATTTTTCCATTTCTCCTGGCGGTCGCTTTATCCTGGTCGCAAACCAGAATAGCGGCGACATTTGCAGCCTGCCGCTGGCTCCTGATTCTGGTGAAATTGGCGAGCCAGTCGATTCTATTAACATACCGCATCCCACCTGCGTCCAATTTTTATTGCCGCCAGTTTGACAGACTCTAACGATGGCGAATAAAACTATATTCGAAAATCCGCCATACCGCATAAGTTGCTATTTTCTAGTGTCGTCACGAGTGTGGCTTGAAAACCTTTACCGCTAAACCAGCACAGAAAAACCATTTGGACGCGGACGCCCGGCGGATGGCCATAATATTTTTGCTTTTTTGGTGTTAGTCGGGGCACCCCCAGGGCGTCCGCGGACCGAAAGAATTAGAAGAGGCAAGTTATGCGCTACTGCGAAAATCCAATTTAGATCAAACAGATTGTCAATCTTTGATCCACCTTGCCAGTATCTCGCTGAGTGCCTCAAGGCTGACTGGCTTGCTGAGATAATCATCCATCCCGGCATTCAAACAGATTTCGCGATCTCCACTGAGCGCATTGGCTGTCACAGCCACAATGATGGCGTGAGAGTTTTGGCCAGAGGCCAGTTCCCTTTCTCGAATCAGGCTGGTGGTCACAAGACCATCCATGACAGGCATTTGCACATCCATGAGGGTCAGGCAGAAGTCATCCGGGCGGGTTGTCAGAAGTTCAATGGCTTCTGCGCTGGATGACACAGAGATTGCCTTCATATCAAATTTCTGCAATTGGAAGACCAGCAATTTGGTATTGATTTCGTTGTCATCCACAACCAGCACATGCTTGTCGGATTTAAAGGTGGGCCTGGATTTTGCGAGGATCGAATTCTGTCCAGCCCGGGTGATTGGTTTCTGAGAAGGTTTTGCAACTGTTCGCGCAAGGGGCAATACGAACCAGAAGGTTGATCCAACACCCTCCACCGAATCGAAGCCTATTTCCCCGTGCATTAATTCCACCAAACGGCGTGAGATGGCCAGGCCCAGCCCACTGCCGCCATATTTTCTGGTAACTCCGCTGTCCACCTGCTTAAATGGTTCGAATAAATCTTTGCAGGCTTCTTCGGGGATGCCGATGCCGGTATCTGAAACGGCAAAATGGATTATTTCATCTGCGTCATGTTCCTCTATCGTCTCGGGCGGCGCAGGGGATAGCGCCAATATAACAACCCCGGTTTCGGTGAATTTAATGGCATTCCCCATCAGATTAACCAGAACCTGACGGATTCGCTCTGGATCACCGATCAATTCATCTGGCAGAGAGGGATCGATATTGATCTCAATTTGCAGACCTTTTTCGCTGGCTTTTGAGCGCAGCATTTGAATGATATCTGAAACCAATTTGGATAGTTTAAATTTCGTGAATTTTAGTGTTAATTTGCCCGCTTCAATCTTCGACAGATCTAGAATGTCATTGATCAATGTCAAAAGATGTTGGGCTGATGTTCCAATGATCCTGGCAAATTCCTGCTGTTCCTCAGTGAGCGGTGTATCGAGCATGATTTCATTCATCCCAATGATCGCGTTCATTGGAGTGCGGATTTCATGGCTCATGGTTGCCAGGAAAGTACTTTTGAATTGTGATGCGCTTAATGCCTCACTGTAAGCCTGCCGCAATTCCTTCTCGATGCGGTAACGCTCGGTTAGGTCTGTAATTGTGGCGATAGCCCCGGTAAAAATCCCATCCACCATGCGGGGTACGATGGTCAATAAACAAAAAATCTCTCTGCCGTCTTTGCGAACCAGCCGGCTTTCAAGGGTGGCAATATCGCCTTGTCTCAAATGTTGGGTACTTACTTTTAAGGCGGGGCGATCATCAGCCAAAACCACATCACGGATTATTTTTCCGATCAATTCACCTGCATCGTAGCCAAGTAAGTGTTCAAAAGTCGGGTTGACGTATTGAAAATGGTTGTCTGCCTCGATGATCGCCAGGCCCTGCCCCATGTTGTTCATGACCTGCAGGGATAGGTCGCGTTCATTTTTGAGCTGCATTTCTGTCATCTTGCGGGCGGTAACATCCTGCAGGATGCCAATTAATCCGGCAACTTTCCGGTTGGCTCCCATGACAGGTACTGCCGTATCTGATATCCAGCGTGTTTCTCCCGCTTGCGTCAGAATTCGGATATCGCACCGCCACACGCCATCTGTGTCACCTGCGCGGATGCGATTTGTCGCTTCCGTCGTGGAAAGGCCGCTGAATTTGCCGCGCATGGTCGATTCCTGGAGCAGGTCCGTAAATTTTTCAGGTGTCAACTCAGCATGGCTGAATCCAGTGATGCGCTCGATCTCCTCGCCCATAAATGTATATTGGTTGAGGTCATAATTTAATTCGTATGGCACGGCATCCGCATTGCTGATTGCAAGCCGGTAACGGCCTTCACTTTCCTTGAGGGCACTCTCTGAACGTTTTAGCTGGGTTATATCCGCCCCAATTCCAATCAGTAGATCTCGCGGGCCTTTGGCATCCGAAAACATTAATGTCCGCCAGGAACCATCCTTGTGGCGCACTTGATGCTCATATTGCTGCTCGTCAACCTGGGTTTCACCTGCCGCCGCGCGGCTGACATATTTTTTTTCAGTTTCTATATCGCCGCCGGTAATGCGTTCGATTTCCCACCAACCGGTGCCAACTATTTCTGCAGGTGAGTATCCTAAAATGTGGGTTACAGAAGGGCTTACATAAGTAATTTTACCCTGGCTGTTGGAAACCAAAACTAAATTATTAATTGAACGCAAAATGTCATCAGAGAGTTCAAGCTGCATTCTCGAATTTTCACGGTTGGTTATATCCAAACCATAAATGTTTACATATCCAAGTCTGGGGATGGGATTGAATACCAGGGAAAAAGTCTTGTCATTGTATTTGTAAACTGATTCTCTTTGAAGACCGGTTTTGTAGGAATTTTTTATCTCCCGCATCCAACCTGATGGAGCAATATCGATATTCGCTTGCCCTGCTATCTCCAGTAATTGCTTTCCAGCCGAGTTGCAAAATATAATTTTCCCGTCAGTTTGAACTCGAAATGTCGGGTTTGTGTTTTCCTGGGAAAATGTGGCCAAAAAACGAATTTGCGAGTCGATTTCTTTTTCGTAAGTCAGGTCGCGCAAAATCGCAATAAGCGTCAGTCTGCCATCTATAATTTCCTTGCCGATTGCGACATTGATTGGAAAGGTATGCCCATCTTTATGCTGTGCCATCACCTCGCGGAAATCTTTCATCCGGGGCTTTGTTTCAGCAGTCCCGGTGGCGAATTGCGAGAAAAGTTCTTTATGCCCGCCGCGTAGATGTGCTGGCAGCAATATGTCAATCGGATTTCCTATCAGCTCATCGAGCGTATAACCAAACGCTTTTGGAGCAGCAGGGTTGGCTCGCAATATCTGCCCTTTTTCATCAAAAAGAAAAACAGCCTCGGGAGAAAGATTAAAGAAGATATCAAACATCTATTTAAATTGTTATTTCGTGATTTATGAGCCGTTTTGTAAAATTTTTTGCACCATATCTAAAATTGTGCGAGAACTGGATGGCTTGGTAAGGAAGGCATTGGCTCCATTTTCCATAGCAATCGCGTTTTCATCATCATCGCCGCTGGCAGTTAAAATGATAACAGGCATTGCGTGTAGTTTTTCATCTGCCCGGATATGACTTAATAATGTCAGCCCATCCATGACTGGCATGGATAAATCGATGATTGCCAGGTGGGCGGGTTCCTGGCGCAATGCATCCAGTCCAAGCTGTCCATTGTTGGCTGCGCGCACTTCGTAGCCGGCCTTTCGCAGAGTGTAGGTCATAATGTGTTGATTGGTTGGTTCATCGTCAACAACCAGAATGGTGGTCATTTAGAAGCCTTTGGGAACAATTTCGGAGGAATCAATCGAAGTAAATACCTGGTCAAATTTTGTTAATTTTAAAATGCGCGATGCGATCTCTTCGCGCGGCCACACCAGGCGTACATCTCCTGAAGCCATGCGTGATCTTTTTAATGCGCTGACCAGCACGGCCAAGCCGGCAGAGTCCAGCATGGTGACTTCGCTCAAATCGAATACAAAATGGGCTGTTCCTTCTGCCAGAAAATCATCACACCTTTTGCGCAAAGCGGGCGCCTCAAAGGCATCCAGCCGTCCTTTTATTGCGAAACAGACGATTTTTAGCACATATTCTGTGGTCTTGATTTCAATTGACATGCTTACTCCTTATTTATAATGCTTCTTTAGTTTCCAAATATTCGTGCCATTCAGGCGGCGATAGGAAACATCATCCATCAGGCTTTTTATGATAGCCATTCCGTAGCCTCCTTCGGCCAGACTTAATGGGTCTGGCATTTTGACCTCATCCAGATTAAAGGCGGCTTCCAAACCGGCATCTTCGCTTTGGATAGAGATATTGGTTGAATCCACTTCAAAATGGATTTTTATAACGCCATTCGGATTATTCTCGTAGGCATGTTCAACCAGATTGGTCAATAATTCCTGCAGAACCAGTTCAACCTCTCCCTGGATTCTCTCGGGCACGCCGGATTGGTTGCAGAGTTTCCGCAGCGTGTCAGCAGGTGAGCGCAGTTGCTCAAAATCGGCATTTACTGTCAGGTCAGCGTTCATAAAAAGTCCCTTTTAGCTGGTAACTTTGAGCACAACCAGAGTGCGGTCATCATCTTGAGGATGGTCTCCGGCATAATCACTGACCGCCTGGATCAAGCCTGTTGCGATTTCCTGTGCACTCAGGTGCACAAGTTTCACTAATTCGCTTTTCAGCCTTTCAATGCCGAATAATTCTCCTGTCTGGTCACGGGTTTCATTGAATCCGTCGGTCATGGCAACCAGTACATCTCCGATGGATATTTCCAGGGTTTGGGATTTGTAAATATGGCCGTCAAAAATACCAACCGGAATATCATCTGCTTCAAGCAGGAGCGGCTCCCCTTTTTGGGGTATAAAAATGATTGGACTCTGACCGGCATTTGAATATAACAAACGCTGGTTGGTTTCTTCCAAAACCCCCACAAAGGCAGTCGTAAACATCCCAACTGTGGAATAATCATCAAGCAAATCTTTATTTAATCGTTCCAGTATCTGGTTTGGAGCTTTAAAAGGCATATACCGTATCGCAGACCGTGCGACTGTGTGAGTCATAGACATCAGCAGGGCGGCAGGCATGCCTTTTCCTGTGACATCGCCCATTAGAAAAACCAGGGGCCGGTTTGGCATGGCCACCACATCAAAAAAATCACCGCCCACTTGCAAAGCTGGAATGGATACACCGTAAATATCCACGCCTTTCAGTTTAGGCAGGGATTGCGGCATCAACGAAGTTTGGACCTGGCGCGCAAGGTCCATTTCGGTATCCTGGCGCACACGCAGGATGGCATCCTGGTAAAGTAAGGCGTTATCCAGATTTGCTCCAGCCTGGTCGGTGATCGCTTTTAGCAGCTTGCTGTCGGGTGCGGTGAAATTCCCATCTTTGTTAAAAACACCCAGGCAGGCAAATACCTTGTCACGCACCGGCATATAAGACATTACCACATTGCGGAGGCCGGTTGGCAGGGTCTGGCTGTCTTTAAAGGTGCGCTTGTTTGGGTCCAGGCGGTAAAGCGCAGCCGCCGCCAATAATTGTGATTCGGGCAGTGGGTTGGCGGCGCTTTGTCGAACGATGGGGGGCTGTCCCGGAAGGTAGACCACCGCGAAGGCGCCATCGGCGTCCAGGAGACGGCTGGATTCAACGGTGAGCAGGTTAAGCAGATCATCAACCTCAATTGCGCGGCGTGTGGCTCTTGAAAGGTCATACAGCGCCACAAGGCGATCCTGTGTTTCAACCAGCGAAGATGTCAGGGCATCCATTTCTTGATCAGCGTTCAAAACTTGCCCAAACATTTGAATCTGTAAATCAGCGCTGGGTTGCCAGCCAGAGCGCATAAAGTTGTGAATATGCAATTCCAACCCGGTGACTTTATCGTTGGCGATCATAGCGGGTGTAAGATCGGTTTTGCCGACCGGGTAGGAAGCAATCACGGATCCGTTTTCGACCAATTGAACCGAACTGGCGCCTAATTGGAGCCAGACAGTCGCCATCGTTTCAAATTCTGTTTTGTGCTGGGGAACCAGGTTGGCTAGGCTCATATTTTATTGGTATCAGCGTTTCTATCTTTGCTCGCTTCGCTCGAAATTAAACAAGCAGAAAATTGGCGGGTATCAACCCTTGTTTCGTAGGAACTTGTTATGATATGCCAAATGAAGCCGCGGCTTCTTCTTCGGTGACGAGAATATTAAAGGCTTTGTCGAGGCGGGTCAGCTCAAAAATGACGCGCACCGCGGGTTGCAAAACGCATAGCCGCAGATCTCCGCCTTTTTCACGGCAGTGTTTCAAGCCACGCACCAGGCTGGCAAGGGCCGTCGAGTCGATAAAGTTGACCCCTTCCAGGTTGACGATCACATGAAATATCCCGGTATCTATTTGGGTTTGCAGCCAGGCTGTCACAGGCGCAATCTCATGTGCATCAAAGCGGCCTTTAAGTTGCAAAATGGCAATTGATCCCGATGTCTTTTTGTTGATTTCCATGACAAAACCTCACTTCATTTTTTGAGTAATTGTTCGAAATGGATAAGATACCAATCCACAACCTCGGTGATGGGCAATCCTGTGGCAGCCATAAAGTTGACGGAACCCATTTCCATCATTCTTTCCGGGTGATCAATCACGCGGCAGATGGCCTCCGCCAGACTCTCTGGGCTTTCGGGCTCAAAGAATTCGCCCTCGTAGCCTTCTTCGATCACCAGTTGTTCAAGATCGCCCAGCCTGGGCAGCACGACTGGCTTGCCATAGCCCCCGGCCTGGTGTAAAACCCCCGAACTTCCGGTTGTGCTGGTGTAGGGGAAAACAACCACCCAGGAATCGCCAAAGATGATCGGCACCTGTTCTTCACTGACATAGCCGGTGAATGTAATGTTGGGAACACGCGCATATTTATCGCGGATTCCATCCAGATAGCCTTTGACGTTGGGGTTATCCGTGCCGGCAATCACCAGTTTGGCGGTGGGGTGATCGGGCAGCAGGCGTTCGAAAGCTTCCACCAGTACTTCCACTTTCTTATAGGTGCCAAATTTGCCAAAGGTCATGATATTGGGCGGACCGGCGGGCACAGCACTTGGCATCTCACGGTTTGTTTCTTCAAATGAACCATGCGGGGCCAGAAGAACATTGTTGGCATGGTATTTGGCTTCCAAAATCTCAACATATTTTGGAATGGTCACCGCCACCAGGTTGGCTTGTAATATAAAACGGGTCACCATGTTTCCAAACAGGCGAATGACGGTTTCGATCACTGGATTGCCGCCGAAACCGGCCTGCTTTAAGTTTACGGTTTCCATGATATTGTGCAGCAGCACAGCGGTCTTGAAGCCGGAACTTCTCACCAGCCATGGGGCCAGCAAGCCGAGCGTTGCGGCAACCTTCCCACCTGCAAAAGATGCGAATTGAATATTGAACAGAACCACATCCGGCTTGGTTTCCAGAACAGTCTGGCGGATGCGCAAGGCATTGTTCATTGCACCGAACTTCCAACAGACATGCACTGAAACCGGAACCTGACCGGGTTCCTGTCCGAATTCATACTTTTCCCCTGCTGGCAATTCATCCAGCAATAGGATGATCTCGCTCACGTTCTCGGTTTTTGTGCGTAAAAAACGGATAAAGTGATAGCCGTATTCGGTTAAGGAACCCTTGCCTGGTGGGTGCGTGCTGACGATCGCAATTTTCATCATGCCTCTTTAATTGTAAAGCCCTTTGAGGTTGTTCATTTGAATTTTGAACAGATCTCTCAAAAAGCGCTGTACCTCTTTGCGGGTATCCACTTTGGACCCGGGGGCGTCAACCCATGCAACGGGAACTTCAGCCACACGATAGCCAAATTTGGATGCCAGGAATAAGATTTCCAGATCAAAAGAAAAGCCCATGATGGTCTGTTTACTATGTAATTTCTTTGCAGCTTCGCTTGTATACATTTTGAATCCGCATTGGGTGTCGCGAACACCAATGCGCAGGCCATATTTTACGATCAATCTCAGCCCATTGCTTAGAACGTGCCTTAGAAAAGATTTTTTCCCCTCTTCTGCACCAGCGACAGCCCGTGACCCCACAGCTACATCGTAGCCTTCTTTTTCCAGCTTCTCGAGCAATTTTGAAACTTCTTCGATGGGTGTCGAGTTATCCGCATCTGCGAACAAGACATATTTTCCCTGGGCTGCCAGCATTCCGCGCTGAACGGCGTTGCCTTTCCCTCCATTTTTGGGAGTTTTCAATACTTTCAAGTTCGCCAGGTTGAGATCCTCAACCGTTTTTACGGTCTCGTCTTTTGAGCCGTCATCCGCAATCAGCAGCTCCCAGGGAAAGCCTAAATCTGAAACATGGGAGGCAATAGCGCCAATCGTTGCAACGATACGTTCTTGTTCGTTATACGCGGGAATGACGATTGAGAGGTGAGGCGGCTGGTCGAGTGGGATTGTTTTCCATTTCAAATAGTTCTCGTATGCCATGGATAGCTCCTTTTTTTTACGATGCAACAATGATCAAGAAGGTCTGAAAAAAGAACAACAGAAGATGGATTTTCTTTTTTGAGAACCGGACTTCAAGTATCACTTGACCATTATTTTCCTGCGCAGATCGGCG
>CAIWAX010000207.1 GCA_903910795.1 uncultured Anaerolineae bacterium | reverse complement strand
TTTATGTCAAGATGTCTTTTTGCCAGGCGCGCCTGGGGCTGAAGCCCCGGCTCATGCCATGAAAGCCCTTCGGGCTGGTTAAGGAGTCGGCTCGCGTTCTTTGCGCCCTGTGGGTTAGCCGACTTCCACGACATGAGGCAGGGCCTCACCCGTAGGGCGCCCTGTGGGTCAGCCCGCGATTTGCTAAGCAAATCGAACCGGGCAATCAATAGCTTAATATTCAGCAACTATACCTGCGTCAAGCAAAACTGGTATGAAAGTAGGTCAAAATACCCTTGATACGCTGTCAAAAATCTTAACTTGTGACTGATGGACTTAATCCAAGAACCGCCATCACGGCGGATTTCCTGTGCCCCCAAGGGGATATCGCCGAGGCTAATTAGCTTTAGTGGACCTGTCCACTAAATGTCATCTATAGCCAAAGCTCTCTTCCTTATCATTGGTACACCCCCCAAGGTGCTCCTTTCCTTTAGCCCAAACTCCTTCGCCAGCCAGGGATTTGTCCGTTTTTATTCGAGACGCAATCGACAAATCTCGGCCTCGCCTGCTTAAATAAAAAAAAACATACGGAAACTATGCTCCATATGTTTTGTGCCCTCAAGCGGATCTGTTCCGAACCGCACTCTTCCCTGTTGGCAGGGGAAAATAAGGATCAATAACCTCACGGTTTCAAAATCATTTCGATTTACCAATCGATACGGGTTCCTACTTTTATAACGTCAATTCCTCAACCAAATGCACCCATCCCAACCGAGAATCCTGAAGAGCGTTGAACAGACGCTTGTCAGCGGTCCAAAAATCGCACTCCATTGCATGGGCCAGCACCAAGTAGTAACTATCATAAGCCGAAGCGCGTTTGAGCCGCAGAGTCCAATCAAAAGCAGCCTGGTTTTGTTCAGCATCTGGAACAAACAGGCGCACTCCCAAGGCATCCAGTTTCTCCAGGGCTTCCTTACCTTCCAGTTCGGTAATTTCTCCGAAATGAACCGTTTTGGAAATGGCAGAAGAAGTTTCGTACGCCCAAAGCGCCGGTGCAACCGGCTGTATATCGGTAAATCTCTGTATCAACCCCAGGCAGAGCTGCTGAAGCGGGTTGGGAAGGATGGCTTTCACAGCCACGCTGGCACCTATGACAACAAAACCACTGTTCATCGTGCCTCAAGATCATTACGAGAGGCTTCCAGGATGGCGTCCACATCCACGGGTTTGCCGCGGCGTTTCTCGATTTTACTGGAAAGAACCCTGGTCTCTGCCAGCCATTTCTGGATATCAGCAGCACGATCCTCACTTTTCAGAAGGCGTTCGTAATCCTGCATACTAACCAATGCTGCCTTGGGTTTTCCACGGGAAGTGAGAACGATACGTTCACCAGCATAAGTGACGCGGTTGACCAGTTCAGAGATGTCTCTTTTTACTTGACCAATGCTTACCTGAATGTTCATAGGATGCCTCCTTAATTGCAATATCCTGATAGTGCAATTATACACTCAATGATTTGAAATTTCAATTGATCATCCCTCCGGTTTCCCCTTCTGTTCAAAACGCAAACCAGCCAGAAACTCCTCTATATTCAAAGGCTTCTGGCTGGTTTGTCGTTGTGCCCCCAAGCGAATTCGAATCGCTGTTTGGGCCTTGAGAGGGCCCCGTCCTGGGCCACTAGACGATGGGGGCATGTCCCGGGCTTACCGGGAGCGGGCTGTATTTTATCATTTGATAGCCTCATCGTCAACAAGAAACACATGCAGTTCTTTTGGGCCATGCACGCCAATCGTCAGGGTCATCTCGATATCGGCGGTGCGGCTGGGGCCGGTAATCAGCACAGTCGCTGGAGCAGAGGCGACCTGCGGCAGGCGCATCACCTGCTCAAGTGAGGTCAACAAACGGGAGGCTGGCAGCACCGCGATATGGATCGCGGGCAAGAGCGATGCGCTCAACGGCTGATGATCCCCGCCGGCCGGGAGCACCAGGGTGCCGGTTTCCGCGATGCCCGCCAGCGCGCCGGTGATCCCCGCCTGGGCTTGAGGTTGAAAGCCAGGCACAGGATCAAAATCAACCAAATCATCCCATTCCAGGCCCGGAATACCAGCCCACATCTGGATATGTTCGATGGAGCGTTCGCGCAAGAATCCGGACAGCCGGCCCGCCAGCTCAGCAGCCCCTACAACGTAAACAAACCCACCTACGGCAGCCAGTTCGCGTGAAAACGATTCGATCTTTTCGGCCGGAACCTGTTCGAAACCAGGTTTTTCTGGCCGGCTGGCAGCCGGTTCGGGAAGTGCAGGCTCCATCTGACCCGCAGGGTATATATCCGGGACTTGCGCCGGTTGAGACAACCGGTAGCGCTCCCGAAACGGACTCGCCGCGGGTTTTGGCAAATCCCGGCTGAAGCCCCAACCTGTGGCGGCTGGCAGCGGGATAAAGCCCGGCAGCGGAAGGCTGAGCAGTCCGGCCAATTTCTGCGCGAACTTAAACAAGCCTGGGTGAGTAGCCATCCGGCTGTAGGCTTTCAAGCCTGTTGTCAGGAAAAAAGGTTGTGGCGGGCTTGTTTGCGAAACTGCCTGGTTATTTGATAAACCAGAATACCCCCCGGCTCTCACTCTGAGCAGCAGTTTGGGCAGGTCAATATCCACCGGGCAGGCTTGTTTGCAGGCGCCGCACAACGTGGAAGC
Source organism: uncultured Anaerolineae bacterium (assembly GCA_903910795.1). Lineage (GTDB taxonomy): Bacteria > Chloroflexota > Anaerolineae > Anaerolineales > Villigracilaceae > UBA5195. Next base: position 12,019 of record CAIWAX010000207.1, on the reverse strand, counting down.
CTGGGCAAGTTGCGAAAAATGATCCCCCAGCAACCCGGGTGAAATGACAGAACCGATCGGGCCGGAATAAGGCGCGCTGCTGCCATCGGCGCCGAGATAGCCATGACCGCCAATTTCACGAAAGACGGGGCACACGTTCAGACAGGAACCGCAGCGAATGCAGTAAAGCGCCTCTTTGAGCGGGGAATTTCGCAGCCGGAACCGGCCGTTATCCAGCAGGATGAGATGTTTTTGCTGTCCGCCTTCCGGGCGCTGGATTAACTGGGTATAGACGCTCAGTTTTTGGCCGGCGGCTGAGCGTGGCAGCAGGGAAAGACATAGCGCCAGATCATCCAGGTTGGGCAACATGCGCTCGAGACCCATTAAAGCGATATGCACTGGGGGCAGGCTGGCACACATGCGGGCATTGCCCTCATTCGATACGATCACCAGTGAGCCGGTTTCAACCACACCGAAGTTGACCCCGCTCAAACCCACATCCGCGGAAAAGAAGACCTGCCGCAGCCTCGCACGCGCGGTATCCGTCAAAACACGAACATCATCTGTGTAGGGGCTGCCCAGCTTTTCATGAAAAAGCTGTCCAACCTGTTGCCGGCGAAGATGCACCGCCGGGGTAATGATGTGCGCCGGGCGCTCACCGCGCAGTTGAACAATAAACTCTCCCAAATCAGTTTCAAAAACCTGGTGTCCAGCCGCTTCGAGAGCATGATTCAACTCGATCTCTTCAGAAACCATCGATTTTGCCTTGGCAAATAGCAATGGCTCCCCGGGCGCTTGTGTACTGGAATTTTTTGCGATTTCGAGCACCAAACGGACAGCTTCAGCAGCGTTGCTGGCGGGGTGTACCTGGATGCCATTCCCCTGCACCCGCGCAATAAATTTCTCCAGGTATTCATCCAGATGCGCGATGATCTCAGCCCGCACAGCATGTGTTCTCTGGCGGCGTTCCTGCCAATCTGGCAGGCTGGCCCAGGCATTGATACGCGCCCTGACGCGCCGCTCGGTATTCGCATCCAGGGCTGCCTGCAGGGATGTATCGGCAATTTGTGAGCGGACTTTTTCCCGAAAGGAGGTTTTCAGCATAACGGCTTACCTGCTATTCAGAACTTCGGCAATATGCACCACATGCTGGGGCATTTTCTGTTTACTCAGCCCTCCGGCAATGTTCATCCGGCATCCGGCTTCAGTCACCACCAGCGTGGGCGCAGTGCTGGCTTGCAGATTGGCTATTTTGCGCTTCAGCAGCTCAGTACTCAACTCGGGATGCTTGACAGAAAACACACCACCAAAACCACAACATTCTTCGGCTTCGTTCAGCGGCACGAGGGTTGCGCCCTGCACTGCGGCCAACAAAGCCTGGGGCTGACGGTTCAAACCGAGATGGCGATTGGGGTGACATGAAGCATGGTAGGCGAGCGGCCCATCCCAGCGCGCGCCAAGATCCGTCACGCCCAGCATATCGACAAGGTATTCGGTAAACTCATGCGTGCGCTCAGCCAAAGCCCGCGCGCGCGGCAGCCAGAAGGAATCACCGGCAAAGAGTTCGGGATAGCCTTCTTTCAACATGACCGCGCACGAACCGGACGGGATAATAATGGCCCCCCGGGTGGCTTCAAAAACTTTGATGGTATGCTCAGCCAGCGGCCGCGCATTGGCCCGCAGCCCGGCATTAAAAGCCGGCTGCCCGCAACAGGTCTGATCGGCAGGAAATTCAACTTGTTGCCCCAAACGACTCAGAATATCAACAATCGCCTGACCCGTCTCCGGGTAGAAGGTATCCACCAGACAAGTGATAAAAAGTTGTACGATCTCCATAAATTGATTGTAAATCTCATTGACCCAAAAGGCAAAACTGCATAACCTAACCCGGCGTATTGGGTTTTATGAAAGGGATGTGTAGACCAGTATTCTGGTATCATGCTCCAGGCATGGGAAAACTCAGCCCAAGCCTGAGAATCAAACCTGCAGGGTACATATCTCTTGAAAAATCCCTGAAAATCTCTATATGAGAATTGGGTATGAGTACACAATTACCCAAATAAGCCGCAGCCTTCGTGGTAAGATTAACTGCTATTTTTGAAAGGAATACAGATGACAACCTTTAAATCAAAGCTACCTGCACGATTTGATCTACCCAGACGTATTAACCGATTGAGTGAACTGGCCTATAACTTGTGGTGGGTTTGGAACCCAATGGCTCAACGGGTGTTTAACCGAACCGATAACAATCTTTGGGAAAGAGTGAATCACAACCCCATCCGGCTGCTGCGTGAAGTTTCGCGCCCGGTCTTAAATGCCGCCAGTCAGGACCCGGTTTACCTGGAAATTTACGATCAGGTCTTTTCGGACTTTGACTCTTACCTGGCGCGCACCGACACCTGGTTTGGCGCGACTTACCCCAAACAGCAAAAACAGATCGCTTATTTCTCGATGGAATTTGGTCTGCATGAAACCCTGCCCATTTATTCTGGTGGCCTGGGCGTGCTCTCCGGCGACCATCTTAAAGAAACCTCGGACATCGGTTTACCGCTGATTGGCGTAGGGCTCTTATATACCGAGGGCTATTTTTCACAACGCATCAGCGAGGACGGCTGGCAGGAAGCGACGAACAATCCGCTCGATTTCGCAAACCTGCCTCTCAACCTGGTTCGCAAAGAAGATGGCAGCGAATTGACCATCCAGGTAGATTTCCCGGACGGCCCCGTAATCGCGCGTATCTGGGAAGTGCGCGTTGGGCGCACCCCCCTGTACCTGATGGATACAAATCTGGATGTCAACAACCCGGTCGTGCGCCAATTGACCACCCGCCTATATTGGTCGGACATCAACCTGCGCATTATGCAGGAAGTTGTTCTGGGGGTTGGCGGCGTGCGGGCCCTGCGCGCGCTGGGATACAACCCAGCCGTCTGGCACATGAATGAAGGCCATGCAGCCTTTATGACGCTTGAACGCGCGCGCGAACAAGTTCAGGCTGGCAAAACCTTCGATGAAGCCATCAACTCGACAAAGAAAAACAATGTTTTCACCACCCACACCCCTGTTCCGGCTGGAAATGATGAATTCCCGGTGTGGTTGATTGATAAATTCCTGGCCAGCCTGTGGCCCGAGTTGGGAATCAACCGCGATCAATTTGTGGATCTGGCCCGCCACCATCAGAATTGGGGCGAAACTTTCTCCATGCCAGTCCTGGCACTTAAATATTCAAATGGCCGCAATGCTGTCTCCGAATTACACGGTGTTGTCAGCCGTGAGATGTGGAAGGAGCTCTGGCCAGGCTTACCCGCAATAGATGTGCCCATCACCCATGTCACCAACGGTGTCCATACCTCCACCTGGATGGCGCGCCGGTTGCGGGTGCTTTACGATAAACATTTTGGGCACGATTGGCTGGAACGCCTGGATGATTTTGAATTGTGGGAAAAGATGGAAACCATCCAGGACGGAGAGTTGTGGGCTGTTCGCCAGCACCTCAAACGCAAACTGGCCTTCTATGTACAGGAACGCGCCCGCCAGCGCTGGATGCAAGGCGGCTTTTACCCGGTACAGGTGATTGCCAGCGGTGTGATGCTTGATCCGTATGTTCTGACGATTGGCTTTGCCCGGCGTTTTGCCACCTACAAGCGCGCCAATCTGGTAACCAGCCAGTTCGAGCGACTGCTGCATTTGATCAACCAGCCAAACCGCCCGGTACAGATTATATTCTCGGGTAAATCGCACCCGGCGGATGAGCCAGGCAAAATGCTTATCCAGGAAGTTTACCGCGCAGTCAAGAAGGCTGAAAACGGCGGACGGATCGTCTTCCTGGAAGATTACGACATAAACCTGGCGCGTTATCTTGTTCAGGGTGTGGATGTATGGATGAACACTCCGCGCCGTCCAAACGAAGCCAGCGGCACTTCAGGCATGAAAGCGGCTGTTAACGGCGCGCTTAATTTCTCAGTGCTGGACGGCTGGTGGCGCGAAGCCTTCAACGGTGATAACGGCTGGGCCATCGGGCCGGATGCAGATCTGAATGAGGATGTACAGGATTCAGCCGATGCCGAAAGTCTGTACCAGACCATGGAAAAGGAAATCATTCCCCTGTATTACGGCGATCGCGATGCGAATGATGTACCCGTCAAATGGGTACATCGTATGAAAGAATCAATGCGCACCATCACACCTCAATTCAGCACACGGCGCATGTTGAAGGAATACGTTGACAGGCTGTATCTGCCGGCCATGAAATAGCTGATCAACAGCAGGTAATATCGTTAAAAACCAATAAAAGGTTGCAGGCCTGTTAAAGACCTTCAGCCTTTTTTAGTCTTTATGTACTGTAAACCCTGAAGGCATCAACAAGGAGAAAAAATGGAATTCTTACTTTCCCCAGCCGCCTGGCTCGCGGCACTGACCATCTTTGGCCTGCGTGTTTCAGATATGAGCCTGGATACACTGCGCGTGTTATTTGTCATGCGCGGGCGAAAGGGTACCGCCTGGGTTTTGGGTTTTTTCCAATCCATCATCTATGTGATCGCCATCTCTTCGGTATTAAGCCAGTTGAAAAACCCGCTTAACCTGATTGGGTACGGAGCCGGTTTCGCAACCGGGAACGTGATCGGTATGATTGTGGAAGAACGCCTGGCAATCGGGCACATCCACCTGTGGATCATCAGTCCACGCCTGGGAGTGGCAATGGCCCAGGCATTAAGAGCCGAGGGTTACGGCGTAACCGAGATTTCGGCCCGTGGGAAAGATGGCATGGTCAGTGTATTGTCTGTTAGCGTGCTGAGAAAAGATGTCCCTCACGTTGAAGCGCTGGTGCACGCGCAAGATCCCGAAGCCTTTATGACTTCCGAAGATGTGCGCCCCGTGCGACGCGGTTTCTGGCGGGCCTGAAAATGGATGAAACACTGCGGGAAATTTCTGTGAAAGAGCTGTCCGCTCGGATGCAGATCAGCCATCCATTCACTATTCTGGATGTCAGGGAAGAATGGGAATTAACGTATGCAAAAATTACGGATGAGCGTGTGCTCAATATCCCCATAAGCCGCATAGGCCGACTGTTAAGGGCCTCTTTCCCAGCCGAATTACAGGAACCCGAGGCAGAGATCGTGGTGATGTGTCATCACGGTGTCCGTTCGGCAAATGTGACCATGTGGATGTCGCAGAATGGCTGGCGAAATGTCAGCAGCCTGGCTGGCGGCATTGCTGCTTACGCGCTCGAAATAGATCCAACGGTTGGCGAATATTAAACATAAGTTCGAACCAACAAAAAAGGTTGGGCACTTTTCGGTGTCCAACCTTTTTTATATCAAATCGATTCGGTCCAAACTTATAATTTATTCAACAAACTGCCCATTGCGGTAAACAACATCGTGATCCACCGAGATCTCTGCCCCCACGCGCATATCGCAAATCATATCCCAATGAATAGAGCTTTTGTTACGGGAACCGGTTTCAGGGTAGCCCGCGCCCAGCGCCATGTGGAAGGAGCCGCCAATTTTCTCGTCAAATAAGATGTTTCCTGTGAACTGGTTGATCTCGAAATTCGTGCCGATGGCAAATTCGCCCAGGAAGCGCGCGCCAGCATCCGAGGCCAGCATTTCCAGCATGAATTTCTCATTTTTGGTGGCTTTGGCCCGCTCCACCCTGCCCTGCGAAAAGGTTAATTCGATTCCTTCAACCGCCACACCATTAAAAATGGCAGGGTAGGTAAATTTGACCCAGCCATTGGCGGAATCTTCCACTGGCCCGGTATAAATTTCACCATCTGGCATGTTATGCGTGCCGCATGAATTCAAAAAGGTGCGGCCCTTGATGGATAGACTCAAATCCACATTCGGGCCTTGCAAAGAAACGAGGTGGTGTCCCTGGATTTTTTCAATAATCTTGTTTTGTTCAGCTTCGATCTTTTTCCAATAAGCAACAGGATCGGCCTCATTGGTATGACAGGCCCGGTAGACAAAATCCTCATAGGCCCGCAGACTCATGCCAGCTTCAACGGCGTAACCTTCGGTCGGGAAAATTGTAGTCACCCATTTGAAATCGCCGGTTGCGCCACGCTGCATCTGTGCTTCAAGGATGGGTTTGGTTGCGCGTTGAAAGCGCCCCATGCGAGCCACGTCAATGCCACCCAAAGCGCGCGGATTTGACTGCGATTGGATGCGAATCCGCGATTCAAACGTGTCATAAGCCAGCTTTTGGAAAGGCGGTAGAAAATCCAATTGCGTCTCGCCAGCCTGGGTTAAGAAAATCTCCATCTGGTCGGGAAACTCAAGCAAGACCTGAGGGTGACCGCCAACTTCGAGGATATGACTGTACAAAGCACGCACAAGCGGCTCTGCCAGCGTGGTAGCTTCAATCAACACCCGATCCCCAGGTTTTATACGGGCGCTATATTCTACAAGCACTTTTGCAAAACGATCAACACGAGCATCGCTCACAGGAATCTCCTTTGGCTGATTTAATGATTATATCATTTTAAGGATGGACGGATTTAGCTCCAACCTGCCGCGAACCCCGGGGAATTTTATGCGGTATACTGGCAAACGCTGACATCAATAATATAGCCTCACGGTCACGAATTGCGCCCTTTTGAATAAGTGAAAAACCGCAATTTGTGACCGGGGGCATTATAAGAGGATCAATCCAATAACAATATGAAACAAGTCCTTCAAAATATGCGTGATGGAAAAACAACTGTGATGGATGTACCCATCCCCTCCCCCCAGTCTGGTCAAGCCCTGGTTCAAGTGGCGGCTTCGCTGGTTTCGGCTGGGACGGAACGAATGCTGGTTGAATTCGGCGAAAAATCGCTGGTTGGCAAGGCTCGTTCGCGCCCCGATCTTGTCCGGCAAGTACTCGATAAAATGCGCCGGGAAGGTTTATTTTCAACCCTGGAAGCCACGTTTAACCGGCTGGATGCGCCTATGTCTTTAGGCTATTCATCAGCCGGTACCATTATCGCGCTGGGCGAAGGCATGCAGGGCTTTAAAGTTGGGCAACGCGTGGCCTGCGCGGGCGGCGGTTATGCCGTACACGCGGAATACAACCTGGTTCCACGCAGTTTGCTCACCCCACTGCCCGATTCAGTTGATTTTGAATCGGCCGCGTTCACCACCCTCGGGGCAGTTGCGCTGCACGGCTTTCGCCTGGTGGAAGCCCAGGTTGGCGAACGGGTGGCCGTGATTGGGCTGGGACTGCTGGGTCTGTTATGCGTCCAGATTGCCGCAGCCAGCGGCTGCCGGGTCTTTGGCATTGATACCAACCCGGAGCGGGTTGAACTGGCCCGCCAGTTTGGAATTGAAGCAGTTTCGCGTTCGAACGCAGTTGAAGCCGGTCTGGCCTTCACCGCCAACCGCGGTTTTGACAGCATCATCATTTGCGCCGACACCCCTGCCAATGATCCGGTTGAACTGGCCGGTACGATTGCCCGTGATCGCGCCAGGGTTGTGGCAACCGGTGCGGTTGGATTGAATTTTCCCCGCAAGATTTACTATGAAAAAGAATTATCCTTCATTAACTCCAGGTCTTATGGGCCGGGTCGTTACGATCCAGCCTATGAAGAAAAAGGCCAGGATTACCCCATCGGCTATGTACGCTGGACTGAGGGTCGTAATTTTCAAACCATTGTTGAGTTGATGGAAAACCAGAAACTGCGTGTTACCCCGCTCATTACCCAACGCTTCCCGATCGAACAGGCAGCCGAGGCCTATGAAGTCATCACGGGCAAGGCAAAAATACCTTTCCTGGGTGTTGTCCTGGTGTACCCGGTCGAAAAAGGTCCAGATTCCAGGATTATTCGCTTCCCGGTTGGCCGGCCAAAAACCGCAAGCGCAGTTAAGCTGGGTGTCCTGGGGGCGGGCCTTTTTGCGAATGCGACACTGCTGCCAGCCATCAAAAATGTGCCCGAAATTGAATTGATCGGGATCGCTTCTGCCAGTGGTATGCACGCCCAGCATTCCGGGAAAAAATTTGGTTTTTCGTATGCCTGTTCAGAGGATGAACAGATCATACAGGACCCTGAAATCAACACAATCGCGATCCTGACCCGGCATGACACACACGCTGACCTGGTAATTCGGGCGCTGGGTGCGGGAAAACATGTTTTCGTTGAGAAACCGCTGGCGCTAACGCCCGAAGAATTGAGCCGTATCGATGCCCAGATGGAAAAAACCAATCAGGGCTTCTTGATGGTGGGTTTCAACCGCCGCTTCGCGCCGTTGGCTCGCGAACTTTCCAGGTTTCTGGGAAAAAGAAGCGAGGCTATCTATGCACATTACCGAATCAACTCCGGTTATCTCCCGCTTAACCATTGGACGCAAGACCCGCTGATTGGCGGTGGGCGCATGATTGGCGAAGGCTGTCATTTCGTAGACTTTATCACTTCCGTGGTTGGGGCCTGCCCCGTTTCGGTGCGCGCCCAGGCTCTGCCAGATGGCGGCAAATATCGACAGGATAATGTCTCCATGACCTTTACCTTCCCGGATGGTTCCATCGGGGTGGTTGATTATCTGGCCAGCGGAGATAAATCATTTGCCAAGGAACGGGTGGAGGTATTTTGCGGCGGCCGCGTGGCAGTTTTGAATGATTATCGCTCCCTGGAATTGATTGAAAACGGCAGCCGGAAAGTGATCAAATCTGCATTTAAGCAGGACAAAGGACATCTGGGCGAGATGCAAGCCCTGGCTGCCAGCGTTCAGAACGGGACAGTTCCGATTCCTTATGAGCAGCTCAGATCTGTTACCGCAGCCATGTTTGCCGCTGTAGAATCAATCCGAAATGATGGCGAAAAACAAACCATTCACTATGATTTGCTTGATGGAATGATTTTGTAATGAGAGCATTTAAAACTTTTCACTGCAAATAGCAAAAAGGTATTCGCATCTTATCAGGGATGAAAAGTGTTCTGATAAAATGGACAATTGTTCCATTTTTGGGTTCAGTATTTTTTGGCCTTTGATGAGATTTTAATAATTTAGCGTTCCAAGGATTGATCGCAGGCATGACATACAATTTTCAACTCTTCTGGCGCATGACCGTGCGTTCTTTCTTGAAATCCAAAAACACTTATGGGGAACTCAGGCCAAAACGTTTTAAGTTTCTGTTGATTTTTTATACAGTCTGGCCTATTTTCACAGTCATCACCTGGTTTTTCTTTCTGCTGGATGACTTACTTTTCCCAGCCTACAAACAACAACCCATCGAAAAACCGCTCTTCATTTTAGGGAATTTTCGCAGCGGTTCCACCTTCCTGCACCGGCTCTTATCCAGAGATGCAAGCATGTTCACCAGCCTGCGCACGTGGGACATATTCTTGATGCCATCCATCACCCAACGCCGGATTTTTCGTCTCCTGGCAAAAATCGACCGCTGGTTTGGCAGCCCGCTGGTAACCTGGTTAAAAAACTTTGATAAACGCTCCCTGGGACAGGTGCGTATTCACAAAATTAGTTTATTTGAACCGGAAGAGGATGAAAACATCCTGCTGCATGCCTGGTCAACCTTTTTCGTCAGTTTTCTATTTCCATACCTGGATGATCTACCGCCCTATCAGTTCTTTGATGAGGCTTTGCCCGCCAAAGAAAAGAAGCGCATCATGACGTTTTACCGGGCCTGCATCCAGCGGCATTTGTATGCCACTGGCGGAAAACATTACTTTGTTTCCAAAAGCCCGGCTGCGAGCGCCAAGATTGAATCTCTGTTGGAATACTTCCCGGATGCCCGTATTCTGTATCTGGTGCGCAACCCCCTTGACATGCTGCCCTCCACCATCTCCTGGCTAAGTTATGCCTGGAATATGTTCAGCGATACAGGCGCACAATACTTATATCGCGACCAGGTATTGGCGCTGACCAAATACTGGTACCATCACCCCCTGCAAGTGATCGATCAAAATCCATCTGCCACAAAAATGATCCTGAATTATGATGACCTGATCCGCTGGCCGGAACAGGTCATCCGAAATCTGTATGAGCAATTCGGCTATATTGAAAGTGACGGGTTGGAAGAAATCATCAATAGGGCTGTTGATGAATCAAGAACTTACCAGAGCGACCATATCTATCATTATGAACAGATGGGCTTCTCGCACGAAGAAATCCTGCGCGAATTTGAAGATATTTACGAGCGGTTCCACTTTGACAGACGGGAATCCGGCAGTCTGCCCAGGGAAAACCAGGAACTTCTGCCGGTCTTTGCAGCAGAAGTTCCGCTGGCCGGTGATTAACTGCCGGGCTGGGCCTTTGGCGCAATTTGATAATTTTCTTCCAGTGGGGGCAAGGGCAGTTTTAGCTTACCATAACGATATGCCAGCATAAGCAACCCGCCCAGGGCCATCACCAGGGTTACAACCTGGGTAGTACTGATCCAGCTATCCCCCACACGCGGCTGGTCAGGTCGGAAAAACTCGATCAGAAAGCGGCCGACGCCCGCTGCGATTAACCAGGCAAAGAACAGGCTCCCAGGCTTGAGCCTGGCGGCAAACCGGCGCGATATCAGCATGATGAGCGCAAAGGTCAGGAAATTCCAGACCATTTCATAAGCAAAGGTTGGGTGGAAACGCGTGGTATCAACGGGATATTTCAATAAATCCGAAAACGCGCTGATCCGGTGGGCGGCATCAATGGGAATTCCCCAGGGCAGGGTGGTTGGCTGGCCGTAAAGTTCCTGGTTGATAAAGTTCGCCGGTCTGGCAAGGCCCTGACCAAGCAGAATCGATGGCGCAATCGCATCCAGAAAGAGCCACATATCCATTTTGTGGCGCCGCAAATAGAAATACAAGGTAATCGCACCAAAGACCAGCCCGCCGTAGATATGCAAGCCGCCCTGGGGGATATTGATGATCTCAATCGGGTTTTGGAGATAATATTGGTTGCCTCCAATGGTGGCATTGACCACATACCACAAACGCGCGCCAATGATCCCGGCTGGCAGGATCCAAATCAATGAATCCCAGACGGCTTCACCATTCTCGCCCAGGCGGGCAACTTCACGGGTGGCGACCCACGCAGCAATTCCCACACCAGTCATCACAAGTACGCCATACCAGCGCAGCGCAAACAAAAAAGTGCCAATATGGAACGAAAATATCACAGGATCGATCATTTAATTCTCCAGGCTTTCAAATATAGAGCTAAATCGTCCAGACCTTACCCGCCGGGATAATCGCACGCTCCGGCACATCCGCCAGCAGCACGGCGCCGTTTCCGATGCGCGCGCCGCTTCCAATTTTTATACCGATCGCAGTGGTTACACCCATGCCGACCAGGGCCTTTTCGCCAACCTGCACCATGCCTGCCAGCATAGCCCCGGGCGCGATATGGGTATAAGAACCTATTTCGCAGTCATGAGAAACAATCGCGCCAGTATTGATCATGCACTTTTCATGAAGAATGACTGAAGAACCAACATAAGCATTCGCAAAAACCTGAACGCCATCAAAAACCTGCGCGGAGGCTTCGATGGTAGCGCGTGGATGGCACAAAGACGGGAAAGCAAATCCATGCGCGGCCATCAGTTCAAATAATCTAATACGAATGCCAATGTTGATGATCCCGCCAACGCCATTGGCCGCCAACCGTACACCCTGTTCATATAACATAGTCAAGCTGTCACGCGTGCCCAGAACAGGGATTCCCAAAACGGTTGTGCCAGTTAACGCAGGGTTATCATCTACAATGCCCGCAATCTGAAAGGCGCCCAGCGCTTTTGCCATTTCCATCACCGCCTTGGCATGTCCGCCAGCCCCATAAATGACAATCTGCGCATTGATTGACCGGGCAGCGGTCGGTAATTTCGATGAACCGGTTAACTGACGGATGGCAGCTTCGGTGATCAATTGGCCGGTAGGCAGCGTGGCAAGGTCGATACCCAATGATTCGGCAAGTTCCCTGGCTGGCTTGGTAATCCGTAACTGGCGGCTATCTGAGTTTGATACTTTGTCGGATTTTTCCGTTAAAGCACCTGAGGCTGGTTCTTGAACCGGGAGGTCAACAACTTCATCTGGCTGCGCAGTGATAAAGGCCAGCACGTCGCC
>CAIWAX010000206.1 GCA_903910795.1 uncultured Anaerolineae bacterium | reverse complement strand
GAAGTTCAAATATTTTCATTTTTTGGTCATTCGGCAAAATTTAGATAACTAAAAAAACCTATATCCCTAATAAATACACACATCAATGTTTTACCACCACCCTGTGGCGGTAAAACATTGATGTGTGTATTTATTAGGGATATAGGTTTTTTTAGTTATCTAAATTTTGCCGAATGACCAAAAAATGAAAATATTTGAACTTCAGAAACATTGTACTTCTGTTATAGAGGATCTTGTCTAATAATTTGTACATCCTGTAATTATATCGATATATATTCCGCTAAATATTATCCGAATTATGATATAATAATAAAAATTTATTCTGGAGGAAATAGTCTATGAATACGCTGAACAGACAAGCTGTTTCGATCGATGTTGGCAACCGCCTGCGGCAATTGCGTGAGGCCCATAACATCTCAATGCGTACGCTGGCCTCCATGAGTGGTTTGTCTGCGAATGCATTGAGCATGATCGAGCGGGGACGCACATCGCCCTCTGTTTCAACTCTATACCGCATTGCAGGGGCGCTGACTGTTCCTGTTACAGATTTCTTCAGTCCCCAGGAAGCTCGGAATAAAATTGTTTTCATCCGGGCCGATGAACGGCCGCGCCTGCCTTTCGAACGCGGTTTGTGGGAAGGTCTTGGTGGTGATCAGTTTACGGGTAAAGCCATGCCTTTTATGCTGACTCTTGAAAATGGTGCGAATAGCGGTCAGAGTCACATGTCGCACAGCGGGCATGAGTTTGTATACTGCCTGCGCGGATCGCTCGAATATGAAGTGGAAGGACAGGCTTTTACCCTTGAATCGGGTGACAGTTTATTGTTCGCGGCACATTTGAAGCACAGTTGGCGCAACCCTGGCAGCACGGTGGCCAATGTGCTGATCATCATTTCGGAATACACGGATGCTGATCAGCCGCTTGCCCATGTGGAAAAGCTGGAACGCTAATCAATACGATCGATTAAACCTGGCGGATGTCAAATCGACACTCGCCAGGTTTTTGATTCTATTTTAAAGCAGTTCTTCCTGAACGAGGAGTTCAGCATTGTAGATAGAGCCGCCTGCTGCGCCGCGGATGGTGTTATGTGAAAGCACCACGAATTTGATGTGAAACAGTGGGTCGGAGCGTACACGCCCAACCACGGTGGTCATGCCTTTGCCCGTCATACGATCCAGGCGTGGCTGCGGACGGTCGGATTCTTCCCGGTAAACAATGATGGGTCGTGGTGTAGATGGCAGCCCCCGGACGATCTCCGGGGCCTGGTAAGTAACAAGCGCCTGCCGAGCAGCCTCGGGAGAAACCGGTGCTGCAAATTCCATGCTGGCGCACACAATGTGACCGTCTACCACTGCCACGCGGTTGGTATGCGCCGAGAAACGCGCTTCAGCCAACTCAACACCCTTATCACCCAGCTTTCCAAGCATTTTGCGTGGCTCCCATTCCACTTTTTCTTCCTCGCCGCCAATGTTGGGGATGACGTTGTCGATGATGTCCAGGGAAGGAACGCCCGGGTATCCTGCACCGGAAAGCGCCTGCAGGGAAACTACAAAAACCTTTTTGAGTTGAAACTGGTCATCCAGGGCCTTGAGTGCAACAGTTAACCCAGTGCTCGTGCAGTTTGGATTGGTCAGAATGCAGCCGCTCCAGCCACGATTTTGGCGTTGTTGTCGGACAAGTTGAATATGGTCAGCGTTAACCTCGGGTAGCAAGAGCGGCACATCGCTGTCACGCCGATAGGAGGAAGCGTTGGAGCAAACTGCGAAACCGGTTTTTGCAAATTCAGGTTCCAGGTCTTTTGCCTGGTCAGCGGGCAGAGCCGAGAATACGATCCTGGCACCTTTGATGGCTTCGGGTGTGGATGGAACGAGCACCATATTGCGCGCCCATTCCGGCATAGGGTCAGAAAGGACCCATCGGCAGGCGTTGGCGTAGGACTTGCCTTCGGAACGATCGGAGGCTGCCAGTGCGACGACTTTGAACCAGGGGTGTTGATCGAGCAGCGAAACAAAACGCTGTCCAACAGAGCCAGTGGCACCGATTACTGCAACAGGGATAGGTTGATTCATCAGAATACTCCTTCTAACTTCGTGTAAAAAAATGATTTAAAGATTTACTTCACGATTAAATCATGCAGCGCGCGCACAGAATCCGCGTCATGGACGCTTTCCACCACCATGCTGATCGAGACATCTGATGATCCGTGGGCGATGGCCAGGACATTGACACCAATCTCGCCTAACCTGGTGAAAATCTGTCCGGGCACAACTGGTGTGTTGCGCGTGCCTGAGCCGACCACCGTAATGATAGATACGTCTTCAGTGGCCCACACCTGGTCGATATCATGGTCAGCCAGTTCGATAGCAAACACCTTCGCCAGAGCAGCCAGCACCAGGTCTGCGGAATCGCCAGGGATTGCGAAGCAAATCGATTGTTCAGAAGAAGCCTGGGTGATAAGCGGCACGCTGGTGCCAGTGGAGGCCACCGCCGCGAAGGTGCGAGCAGCCACGCCAGGAACGCCCAACATACCGCGCCCTTCAATGGTGATCAGGCGCTGTTTGCGGATAGCCGTCACGGCTTTAATGACCTTATCACCGTTGGGTGCCCCGCCGTTTTTGTTGTTTGTCACCAGGCGCGTGCCGGGATGCGTTGGGTTGAAGGTGTTGCAGATGCGCAGACCGATACCGGCTTCCACCACCGGTCGAACGGTCTTGGGGTGCAGCACCTTGGCGCCATAGTAGGCCAGTTCGGCGATTTCGGCGTAAGTGATTTCAGGCAACGTGCGGGCATTTGGAACCATTCGCGGGTCAGCGGTCATGACACCATCCACATCTGTCCAGATCCAGACATCGTCCGCAGGCAGGACCGCCCCCAGGATGGCTGCGGAGTAATCGCTGCCACCGCGGCCGAGCGTGGTCACCACTCCTTCAGGCGTTGCCCCAATAAAGCCGGTCACCACTGGAACGATCCCGGCATTCAACAGTGGTTTGAGCGTAGCTCGGGTCGCCAGGGTTGTGGCGTCAAAATCGGGATGAGCATTCTGAAAACTATTGTTGGTGACCACACATGCAGTTGATTCAACGAATTGGCTTGCCACCCCGTGAGATTGGCAGACTGCGGCGAGCAGTCGCACACTGAGGCGCTCACCGAGCGATGCTACTGCATCCAGGGCGCGTGGGCTGGCTTCGCCTAATACCGAAATGGCGCGGCACAGGTCCCCGAAGCTGGCGAATAATCCGGAGATTTCCTGAGTGACCCTGGCTCGTAACGCTGGGTCAGAAATTTGCGCGGCACTGATTTCTTGGTGACGAGCAAACAGGCTGCGTTCTGTTTCGAGTAGCACCTGCAAGTCGCCGCGTGCGGCGTGTGTGGCGCTGTCAAGCATGGCATTCGTGGCTCCCGAAATGGCGGAAGTCACAACCACCACGTTGCCCCATTCAGTGCGGGCCTGTTTTACAATTTCCGCGGCCTGTGCCATGGCTTCGGAAGTACCGACCGAAGTGCCGCCAAATTTCATAACGAGGGTTTGAGTCGATCTTTCAGTCATAATGTCTCCTGTGATAAAAAAAGCACCCCACGTTAGCCGTGGAGTGCTGATGGTCGGTTTAGCCGTTGCAGACTGACTTTACCCAAACACCAAAACCCCACGGGTTTCCCGCAAGGTAGTAGTAGTGGTAGTCATTGTCATACCGGTCAAGCGCATAATGGGCGCAAATATATCATTTCGGATAGGGATTGTCAAGCAATAATTTCGCGTTTGCACGTTTTGACAGGCGCCATTGACGAAATTACAAAAGCTGCCTGAGCTTTATAAGCTCATTTTTTCTGATCTGCGTTGATTTTTGGTGGATAAGGTTTATCAATCTACTTGATCGCCCCATAGGCGGCGAAAACGCTGTTTTTGTGCAAAATCTCAACATTGGGAAAACCAGCCTTGCGCAGCATATCGAGTTGGAATATTAAGGGCCGAGGTGTGTCTTCCTGTTCAATATAGTCAAAAACCTTCTCGCAGTAGGTTTGGCCGCCAAGCTCTTGTAAGTAATTTCCATAACGTTCCCACATTAGCACCTGCACCAGTGGATTGGAGTGTTCGATCAGATCGGATATCCAAATCGAGCCGCCGGGCTTGAGCGAATGGTAACATTTCTCAAAGACGGATTGCCATTCATCTTCGCCGCGTAGATGATGAAAAACTGCCCCGGCCAGGATGATGTCATAATGGGCGGAATCAAGTTCCACCTCGCGGATATCGGCCTGGATGGCCTGGATATCACCGGTTGTATGTGGCCGGATGCGCTGGGTAGCGCGTTCCAGCATGGGGTAGCTCAGATCGAGCAAGGTGACATTCAAATTGGGGATGCGTTGCAGTAATTTTAGCGAGTAATTTCCAGCTCCGCAACCGATGTCCAAGAGGTTGGTTGCGCCCGGGTTGATCGCCGCTGCCGCGCGCGTCATCAACTCTAGCACCAATGGTGAATCGATGGTGGCAGAGTGACCGTTTTCCAGATTGGAAAAACGATCCACATCCTTGTCAAAACGTGCGCGGATTTGTTCGACACTTGATTTCATACCTGCTCCAGAATTCGTATTATCGGATCACCTTCGGATCGTAACGGCGTCCCTTCCAGGTGACACCCTTGCCGGAGAGCACCTTCCAGGCAGAAGTGGCCATCATCGCGGCAAAGACGCCTGCTCCAAGCGGTGTAGTCAGCGCATACCAGATCGAGATGCCCATCTGGCGAGCTACCCTGGCTCTGAAGAAAAGAATGGTGCCCCAGATCAATAATGCCTGAACAACCACTGCCAGAGAAGCCTGTCCGCCGCCGTTTAGCAGCCAGGCCAATCCTAACAGCGGCCAGAGGGGTAGTGCCACAGCGGCCATCAGAGCCAGAAAAGCGCCGAAAACACCCAGCAGCATCAGCCCTGGCCGGTCGGATAATCCCAGGTAAATGTTCTTGGTCCAACCTTCCCACATTTGAGGAAAGGTTGTGTACATGCGTGTGCGGGCCACTCCGCGCCCATCTGCTACGATCAATCGGTAGCCGCTCCATTTGACCTGTTCGGAAATGGCTTTATCCTCAACAATCAGGTTATGGAGCTTTTTATGTCCTCCGATGGCATCGTAAACACTGCGCTTGATCAGGATAAACTGCCCGTTTGCAATCGCATCCTTAGTGGTTGGGTCATTTACCCGTTTGGGCGAAAAGCCAACTGATAGGGCCGTCATCACCAGTGGCATGACCGTTTTTTCCCAGAAAGAGCCGGTGATCTGTTCGGTCATGACCGTGTATAAATCGGCTCCGGTCTTTTTGGCACTGGCCAGCGAGGCTGATAGGGCGTTTTCAGTCAGGAAAGTGTCCGCATCAATAAACAAAAGCCAATCGCCCCTGGCTACTTCCGCCGACTGGTAAAGAGCGTGGGGTTTGCCGGCCCAGCCTGCCGGTAGTTCTAAGCCGGGTAGGACAATCAGGCGCTGATTACGATTGGAGAGTTCTTTCAAAATCGCTGAGGTGCCATCTGTGGATCGGTCATCCAGAATGATGATTTCAAAATTTGGATAATCCTGATCCAGCAGGGCTTCTACGCAACGGCGGATGTTCGATTCTTCGTTGCGGGCAGGCACGATGATCGACACAAATGGCCCGCTGGTTGGCGGTAGGACTGGCGGTGTGAGGATTTCCAGCCAGGCCTGGTTGTGCAGCCAAAAAACTATAATCAGGGCGAAAAAAAATAAACTGCTCGATAACAACAAATACATCATTAATTGTTCTCTCTGTGATTCACATTACCCTCACTGTAGAACCTGAAGGGGTTTTTTCCACTTCGATCCGATTGGGGAAGGCCTCTTTTAATTCATCCAGATGGGTAATGATTAATATTTTAGAGAAATCGAGCTTGACTTGATTAATAGCTTCAATCAGACGCTGGCGGCCCTGGGTATCCTGTGAGCCGAAGCCTTCATCAATTACCAGGGTTTGCAGGCGGGCACCGGTACGCCGCGCCAGGATTTCAGAAAGCGCCAGCCGGATGGAAAAGTTGACCCTGAAAGCTTCGCCGCCCGAGAACATTTCGTAATCGCGTGTTCCAGAGCCGTCACTGATTGGATTTCGAGCGTTTCCTTCAAATCCTCGCGTTTTTTATCCCTATAGCTTGTTTGAGTCACAAAGCGCACATTCATGCTGCCGTTGGAAAGCCGGTCAAGCAGTTCATTGGCTTTTTCCTCAATTTGCGGCAGAGCCTGCTCGATCAACAGCGCTGGGACGCCGTCCTTTCCAAAAGCCCGTTCAAGTGCTTTATGGTTCTTGATTTGCAGCGCCAGTTCTTCGCGTTGGATTTCCAGGCTGGTTTTTCTTTTCAGCAGGTCAGCCAGCACGTTTACTTTTTGTTGGGCCGCGCCAACTTCGCGGGTCAAAATATTTTCACGTTCGCGGGCCTCCAGTAGTGCTTTTTCGGCTGCCAGCACATCCGGAAGGTTAGCCTTCATGTCATTAAGGTTGTTATTCTCAGTTTCAAAGCCAGTTTGGAGGGTATTGAGATCAGCGCGCATCCGATCGATTTGTGATTGGATATCTTCAAGCTCGCGCTCGATCGGTGTTAGCGCCGCACGCGCGGCTCCCAGGGCGCGTACCCCTTCCTCGCTGGAACGCCCACTCAGTTCGATGCGCCGGGCGATTTCATGTGCACCGGTATCGTATCCGAGTATTTTTAATTTTTCATCAATTCTTGCCAGTTTTTCGCGTTCTTCCATCGAAAAGCTGCCCGCAGTCAGGATGTTGGAAATCTCATCCAGCCGTGGTTGGCCTTTCGCATGCCAATCCTGGATGGTGCTGCGCAGATTATTGATCTGTTCGCCAAGCCTTGCGGCGCGGGAACTGTGTTGTAAGCGTTCTTCTTCAAGACTCTTGAGTTCCTGCAGCTCAGCCTCAATCTCCTGAACTTTCTTCTCAACGCTTTCGAATATTGATCGCTCAGCGGAGCCTTTGAGCCCCAGCGCTTTCCCGATTGCTTCAAGTTCGCGATCAATGCGGGCCAGGTTCTGGCGGGCTGGCCCGCAATAATCGCCCATTTTTAGGATATCTGCCACCTGTGCCAGTCGCCTGGCATCCTTTTCCTCCCAGCCGGTAACGGCTTGCTGGTTCGTCTGAATGCGTTCCTGGATTAGAGACAGGTTGCTGGTGTGGAAAAGCCGATTCCTCTCAATCTGCGCAATACCAGTGGTTCTGGAATTCAGTGCCGCGATTTCGGAAGTCAGTTTTTCGAGATCGGCCTTGTTTTGGCGGTATTCATCACCCTTTTCCTGACCCTCACCTTTTAGATTTGCGATTAAATTTTGGCGGTCGGCAGGGTTGAGCGGCTGGCCGCAAAGCGGGCATGTGGCGCCCTCCGTTCCCTCCAGCTTTTTAATGCGGTCTTTTAAAGTGTCCATTTCAAGTTTCAGACGATCATTGCTGTTCTTTAAAACCGAAGTAAGCTCTCTTTTGGTTTGAACCTGTCCTTCCAATTCTTTCAATTCATTCAACTGGCTTTCAGTCTGGGTTAATTTTAGCTGGGCTTCATCCAGTTCCAAGCGCAGCTTGCCTATCGCGCTGCGCTGCATTTCGATTGATTCAGCCTGCTTTTCGAGTGTTTTTCGTTCCTGTTCCAGTCTGGCTTGCTCGGTACTAATTTCTGTTAGTGGACCCTGGCGCAGCCTGGCCTGTTCGCGAAACCTGGAAATGATCGCTTGAGACTGCTCCAACTGGGTGCGCCGCTTAAGTCTCTCATCCAATTCGGCGAGTTCTTTTTGGGTTTGAGCTTCCTCGGTTTCTAATCGTTGCAATTGTTCCATCCGTTCGGAATTCTCCCGGCTGCCGCGCGTCAGGCCAGCTCTTTCCTGCTCCAGGCGGGCTTGTTCGGATCCGATTTTTGCCAGCGGTTCATGGCGTTCGCGTTCCTGTTCTCGGAAAGTCTCTGCCAGTATGTCCCATTTTTCAAGTTTCAGCCTGGCGGCCTGCCAGTCATGGTAAGCCGCTTCAACTGCTACTGCGCTGGAAACAACGCTCTGGTGTTGATCACGCTCCTTAATCCGGCCTGCCCGGCGGGCAAACTCAGCGTTTAGAACACTTGTTCCGCGCGCGATTTGCGCGGAGAGTTGCTCCACTGTTACTTGCTGGCGCTTCAAGTTCTCCTGGGCTTGTTTACTGGAATTCAGGATCAGTTCCTGAGTTTTTCGGGTTTCTGCCAAACGAGCCAGGTCAGTTCCCAGTTCTTTCAGACGGGTTTTACGTGAGGGCTCCTCGGCCAGTTCCAGGTTGATTTCAGCGATCCGGCCGGTGGTGGAACTTAGATCGCCTTCGATGACTTTGCGCATCTCGGCAGTGCGCTCGCGGTAGGTTTCCCAGATTTCCAGCCCCAGGATGCTGGCCAGGATTCGTTTTCGATCTGTCGGGCGTTGCTGTGTGAACTGGTCCGCCTTACCCTGCAAGAAAAAGGAAGCGTTTACGAAGGTTTCGTAGTCAAGGTGAAGTGTCGATTCAATCCGTGCCTGAGTCGCACGTGAAGTCGCCTCTGTCAGCGGTTTGTATCCATGCGCATTTTGGATTTGGAATTCCAGGATGCCGGTTTTACCGCGCGGCATGATGCGCTGGATTCGGTAAACATTTTGCTCATACTCAAAAACAAAGACTACTTCGGCACTGTCGCTCGCGCTGTTGATCAGGGAGTCATCCTTTTTGCGTGCCTGCCCAAACAATGCCCAGGTGATGGCATCCAGCAGGGATGATTTCCCGGCTCCATTTTGCCCAGATATACAAGCCAGCTCGAATGTGGTGAAATCGACCTCAACCGGGTCGTGGTAGGATAGAAAGCCTGAAATTTTTAACCGGACGGGTATCATGTTTTTATTTTAACCTACGACTGCGTTCCTATGTGTTTTGACTTGCCCGCTTACTACAGGCATGTTATGATTACATTGTGTTTACCTTAGATGCCGCCTCAAGCCGCCGTCGGACAACATTGATCGCAATTATCCTGACGACAATACCGTGTTATTGCATCGGTTGGCTGGCGTGGACACTGACACCTGAAAAACCTATCCCCACGGTCACTTCCATTTACACCCTTACCTCACCGGCCACTGCCACAGCGACTCTGGCACTCACCCAGACCGTCGTTTCATCGCCCACTCCAAGTCTGCTGACCGTTACCAATACCGTAACAAGCACTGCCACTGAAACCCAGACTCTCACCCCCAGTCGCACGGTTGGCCCTACCTGGACACCTTTCCTGCCCAGAACCGCCACACCAACCTCCACGCTGACGCCGATTCCAACATTTACGCCCCTTCCCACGCAGACTTATACACAATCGCCAGTTCCTCCGACTTCAACAAACACTGCTTCACCTATTCCACCTACTTTCACTGAAACACCTACAACCGAGCCTTCCAATACGCCTGTCCCGTCTTCCAGTACCCCAACTATCACTAATACACCCGGATAAATTGGGAATAAGCCAACTCTAAAGTTAAGGGCCAATGCTCATGCCTGATATCACACCGTTCTTAAAATCCCTTCTATCAACTGCCGGCGTTTCGGGGTATGAAGCCCCTGTTGCAAAATTAATCGAGGAAAAGTGGCGGCCACTGGTCGATGAAATCAAGCTCTCGCGGATTGGGTCTCTGACTGCTTTCAAAAAAGGCAGCTTTGATGGCAAGCGTCCTTCGATCATGATCGCTACCCACATGGATGCAATCGGCATGATGGTAACTTCGATTGTAGGTGAATTTCTGCATGTCACCCAAATTGGCGGGATCGATGCGCGAATCTTGCCGGGCAGCCCAGTGACAGTGCATGCCACCCGCACGGGAAAAACCGAAGAGTTGTATGGGGTTGTTGCCCAGCCTCTCATGCGCGCCCTGCCGCCAGAGATCAGCGATGGCCCGGTGCCGTTGCATGAATTGTTGATCGATACAGGTTTGAGTGCTAAAGAAGCGGCTTCGAAAGTGAACATTGGCGATGTTGTTTCCTTTGCCACTCTGCCCGTTGATTTGTCTGGAGAGGTTATCTCCGGTCACACGCTCGATAACCGTGCCTCGGTAGCGGCTCTTACGGTGGCACTGGAAGAGTTGCAGGCCAAAAAACATCTCTGGGATGTTTGGGCAGTCGCTACAGCCCAGGAAGAAACCATCCTGGGCGGCGGTTATACCTCGGCTTTTGAGCTACGCCCCGATCTGGCGGTAACGATCGATGTCACATTTGCAAAGGGCCCTGGCGCTGCGGATTGGGGCACCTTCCCGCTTGGCAAGGGGCCGACCATTGCTTATGGTCCCAACATCCACCCTTACCTTTATAAACGCATTAATGATTTGGCGGATCGTTTGGAAATTCCACATGCTATGGAACTTGTTCCGCGACACAGCGGCACGGATACCTTTGCGATGCAGGTCAGCGCGGAAGGCATTCCCACCGCTGTCCTGGGAATTCCGTTGCGTTATATGCACACACCGGTCGAAATGGTTGCAGTCAAAGATATCCAGCGCACCGGCCGCCTGATGGCTGAATTCATCAGCGCCTTGGAAGTTGATTTCATCGAAAACATTACCTGGGATGATTAATATGGCGGATAAAACTCCTGTTTTTGGTGCACACCAGGTTCAACTCCTGGAAAAGTTATGCAATGCCAGCGGAGTCTCCGGCGACGAAGGCGAAGTGCGTAAGATTGTGCTGGAAGAAGTTAAGCCTTACGCGGACACCGTTAAAGTCGATTCTCTTGGCAGCGTGCTTGTCACAAAAAACGGAAAAACTGCGGAACGTGTTCGACTGATGCTGGATGCTCATATGGATGAGGTGGGCTTCATGCTGGTCAATGATGACGGTGATGGACTTTTTAGTTTTGAAGTAATTGGCGGAATTGACCCGCGCTCTCTGCCGGGAAAACAGGTGCTGGTTGGGAAGAACAAGTTGCCTGGCGTTATCGGTGCGCGTCCCATTCATCTGACCTCACGGGAAGACCGTCAGCGGAAGATTCCCGTGGATGCCTTGCGGATTGATCTTGGCCCGGGTGGTTCGGGCAAAGTTAAAGTTGGCGAGCGCGCTGTCTTTGCCACTCGCTTCCGGCGCGCAGGCGGCAGCCTCTTTTCCAAGGCCATCGATGACCGGATTGGGGTGGCAACCCTAATCGAGCTCTTGAAAGCGGCCCCCGAAAACTTGGATTTGTGCCTGTCATTTACGGTACAGGAAGAAAATGGGCTTCGCGGTGCCCGAGTGGCTGCTTTTCAGCTAAAACCTGAGATGGCTATTGCGGTGGATGCCACCCCCGCCAACGACCTGCCGGTTTTTGATGGTTCAGAGAATACCTTTTACAATACCCGGCTCGGGGCAGGCCCGGCTATCTATACCTTTGATGGCGGAACCCTTAATGATCCGCGCCTGATCAATTTTCTGGCGCAGACAGCCGTCGAAGCAAAAATTCCCTTCCAATACCGCCAGCCTGGCGGCGGCAAAACAAACGCGGGCGAAATCCATCTCGCCCAAACCGGCGTCCCCTCAGTCAGTATTTCAGTGCCTCACCGCTATACTCACACTGCAATCTCGCTTTCGCGTGTCGAGGATTGGAAAAATACCTTGTTACTGCTGCATTCCGCATTGAAACGCATCACTCCCGCCTTATTAAGTTTTGAGCGGCCGTGAGTTCAATGAAAAATATCCAGACTTGCTTTTCTGAGTCAGGCCTGGAAAATTAATCAACATTTTATTGGAAGAGATATGAAAATGAATGGGTTAATCGCTTTGCTGGGTTCCGGGGAATATTTACCGGTGATGAATGATGTTGACGCCTATATATTAAAACAAACTGTGACGGATGAACGCCAGCCACATGTGGTTTGCATCCCTACGGCTGCTGGTCTGGAAGGTGATGCTTCAGTCACCCGCTGGCTGCGAATGGGTCAGGAGCACTTCCAGGCCCTGGGCGCAGATGTGCACCCTTTGCATATCACAAATAAAGCTGAAGCAGATGATCCTCTGTTCGCGGAACTGATCGAACAGGCCGACTTGATTTATTTTTCAGGGGGCAACCCCTCTTATTTATATGAAACCATGGAAGGCAGCCGGACGTGGCTGGCGGTGCAGACCGCCACGCAGCACGGTGCGGCTTTCGCTGGTTGTTCGGCAGGCGCGATGTTTGTTGGCGAATATTTGCCAGATCTGCGTGGTTTTAAACTCAGGCAAAAGAAGGTGTTTGCCCTGTTGCCTAACTCTCACATCTTCCCGCACTTTGACCGCATGGTGGCCTGGCGAGGGATTACCATGCCGATCTTGCAAAGCTTCATCCCGGATGGCGAGTACGCTCTCGGTCTGGATGAAGACACCGCACTGGTGGGCAAACTGGCCACAGGTTGGCAGGTAATGGGCCGCCAGAAGGTTTATGTCATCACTAAAAATGAAATTAAATCCTATTCTGCCGGAGACCAGATTGGCTTGCCGGCTTGATAAAGTGCGTTAATAAATGTTGATAAGGACAATGAAATGAAAAATCTCATTCAGAAACTGACCGAAACTTTCAGTCCTTCGGGCTTTGAATCTGCTGTTCGCGATGTGATTCGTGCTGAGGTGGCGCCCTATGCCGATGAAATCCGCGTGGATGCGCTTGGCAATCTGATTGTCCGCAAAGGCCCGGATGGTAACGTTGAAAATGCCCGCAAGATCATGATCGCTGCGCACATGGATGAGATTGGGATTATCGCCTCCCATATTGACGATAAAGGTTTTGTCCGGTTTGCAGCAATTGGCGGCGTTTTTCCGCGCAATTTGCCGGGTGGGCGGGTGCGTTTTTTCAATGGTACACCGGGAGTGATCGGAGTCGAACCGCTCGATAAACCAACTGAGACCCCGCCTCTTGAAAAGTGCTATATTGATGTTGGCGCCAGCAGCAATAAAAACCACCCCATAAAGATCGGTGATGTAGCGGGTTTTGATCGCAGTTTCATTGATATGGGTGATAAGTTGGTTGCCAAGGCTATGGATGATCGCATCGGCTGTGCAGTGGCGATTGAAGCGCTTAAGGCGCTCAAATCCACCCCGCATAATGTTTTTTTTGTCTTCACTACCCAGGAAGAGGTTGGGACGCGTGGGGCGGAAACCTCGGCCTACGGTATTGATCCCGATTTGGGCTTCTCGATTGACGTTACCATGTGGGGTGATTCACCCAATCAGCGCGGGCTGGATGTTCATTTGGGTAAAGGTCCGGCTATCAAGATTAAGGATGGCGGCATGTTATCCGATCCGCGGATCGTTAATTGGATGATCAGTAGCGCAGATAAAGCCAAATTGCCCTACCAGCGCGAAGTGCTGTTGGGTGGCACCACGGATGCGCGCGCCATGCAACTGGTGCGCGCCGGAGTGCCGGTCGGCTGTATCTCAATCCCCTGCCGATATGTTCACAGCCCATCCGAGATGGTTGATTACCGCGATGTGCAGAATGCGGTCAAGCTGATTGATGTCATGCTTAGTGGCCCAGTCGAGATATAAAACCTTTCCGTATTGTCTGTCTACCGCCGCGCATCTGATTAATATAGGATGCGCGGTTTTGTTTATTGTCTATTTGTTCTAATTTGCTTGCGTTTTTGGTAAAACCAGTGTAAATTTTATCTACCATCCGTTTTTCAATTCCCAGGGAGCCAGTATGAACGAGCAGTTTTATTTGGGCCGCAATTATGATTTGAAAAATTCAAAACCATCCGATCAGCCTTTAAAATATGATCCGGTCGATTTAACTACCCATGCTGTTATTACTGGCATGACGGGTTCGGGTAAAACCGGTTTGTGCATTGGTTTAATGGAAGAAGCTGCCTTGCAAGGAATCCCTGCCATCTTGATCGATCCAAAGGGCGATCTGACCAACCTGCTTCTGCATTTTCCTACCCTGGCTCCCGAGAATTTCCAGCCCTGGCTGGATGCTGACACTATTCGCCGGCAGGGCAAGTCCCTCGAAACGGTCGCCAGCGAAACCGCTGCTACCTGGAAGCAGGGCCTGGCCGATTGGGGATTGAATGGCGAGCGCATCAAACAGTTAAGCGAAGCGGCACATTTTGCAATCTATACCCCAGGATCGGATGCCGGGCTGCAGATCAGCGTACTTTCTTCTCTTCAGGCACCCAATCTACCCTGGGAAGGCAATAGAGAAATCCTGCGTGAACGCATCTCCAGCACCGTCACCGCACTACTTGGTTTGGTAGGATACGATGATATTGATCCGTTGCGTTCGCGAGAACACATTCTACTTTCTAATCTGTTTGAGGCTTCCTGGAGTATGGGTAAAGATATGGATCTGACCGAATTGGTTCTTCAGGTTCAGGAGCCGCCCTTCCCAAAGTTGGGGGCTTTCCCTGTGGAGAATTTTTTCCCGGCAAAAGATCGTACTCTGCTGGCCATGACCTTGAATAACATCCTGGCTTCACCTTCTTTCCAGGCCTGGCGTGAAGGCGCGCCGATGGATGTGCATGATCTTTTGTTCGCTGCCGACGGCAAACCATGCCACAGTGTTTTTTACATCGCTCACCTGAGCGATGGGGAGCGCATGTTCTTTGTTACCTTGCTGCTCTCAGCTATCGAAACTTGGATGCGTACCCAATCTGGATCGATCTCACTGCGCGCACTGGTATATTTTGATGAACTGTATGGTTATCTGCCTCCTACCGCCATGCCACCCAGCAAGACACCATTGCTGCGCATGCTCAAACAGGCGCGCGCATTTGGGGTTGGCATGGTGCTGGCGACCCAGAATCCGGTCGATATCGACTATAAGGCGCTCTCTAACACCGGTTCCTGGTTTATTGGCAAACTCCAAACTGAGCGTGACAAAAATCGTCTGCTGGACGGGCTGCAATCGGCCAGCGCCGATCTGGATCGGAATGCGTATAGTGATATCATATCTGCACTGGGAAAACGGGTTTTCCTGCTGCACAACATTCACTCAAACGAGCCGGTTTTGTTCCAATCGCGTTGGACGATGAATTTCCTGGCTGGTCCGCTGACCAGGCCTCAAATTCCGGTTTTGAACCTACTCGTGGGCGCCTTACAGAAGCCCACCGCGAATCAAAACGATTCTGGGGTCAACCTGTCCCAGGCGGTACCCGATCTGGATCGCTTCCAGGCCATAGGTACCCCGACAACTGCGGCGTCTGCCCCCCGCGTGCCCTCTCAAACTGTAATTCCGGATCAAGCGACAAGCCAGACAAACTATTCAAACCGGCCGTTGGATAGTCTGGAAGGTAGCCATACCAAACCGGTCATTCCAGCAGGTATTTTCGAATATTTCCTGCCACTCAATTACAGCATTTCTGAGGCAATTCGAATTTCAAAACGACCAATTGCCGCCGATGCCCACCTTGAATCAATTCTCTATCGTCCTGTGTTACTGGCTGGAGCCAGCGTCCGTTTTATCGATCAGCGCTTTAACGTGAATACCGAAGTTGTAAGGGATGCCCTGGTCAACCAGCTTGACAGGCGTGGTAACTTGAAATGGGACGATTTCCCTTATGATGGACCCGCTATGGAAAAGATGGATGAACAGCCTGCCCCGCAAGCCAGGTTTGTGACGCCCGATGCGGCCTTTACCGATCTGAAATTAATCCCTGCTCTGAAAAAGGATTTCAGTGATTGGGTGATCCGAACCACCCAGGTGATCGGGCATGCCAATCAAGCGCTTAAGATTTTTGCCGGGCCGAATGTTTCCACAGCGCAATTTCGCATCACCTGTTCCGAGGCTGCACGGCGAATGGAGGAGGCGGAAACCGCCAAACAAATTACGGTGGTTGATCGACAGATTGCCGTATTAAAGGATAAATTAAGTCGCGCCGAAAGGGATTTGGATCAGAAGCAGGTGGAATACGAGAACCGCAAGCGCGAAGAGACCGGGAATATGCTCGAATTTGGCGCGGGCATCCTGGGCCTGGGCCGTAAGAAAACCCTGACCAGCCAGCTTACAAAGAGCCGCATGTCGCAAGAGGCCAAGGCTGCAGTAGATGTGGCCAACAATTCCATCGCTCAACTTGAAGAGCAAATTGCTGCGCTGCAGCAGAATCGCCAGCAAGTTACTCAATCGATCCATGAACGCTGGGGACAGATTGCCAGCCAGGTTAGCGAAGTTCCTATCCTTCCTAAAAAAGGCGCAGTCTATGTTCAGGTTTTTGGTGTGGCCTGGCAGCCATTTTACATTTTGCAAAGTGTGGTAGGTGGTTGGGAACTGCCCGCCTTTGGCCCTGAATAAAAATTGTAAATATCTTCGTTAATATCTTCCATCAAGAAAGCGCATGACCTGGATGGCATCCTGTATAATTGAAGTATGTTCCGTTCGCGTGCCATTATTGTTCGCAATAGTCATATCGCATTGATTAAACGCCAGCGCGATGGGCATATATATTATGTAATTCCTGGTGGTGGACGGGAAGCGGATGAAACACCCGAGCAAACCGCCATTCGCGAAAGTTATGAAGAACTCGGCTTGAAAGTATGTATCGATCGTTTGCTGGCCAAAGTCATATATCATGGGCGGGAACAGTTTTTCTTTTTTGCAAAAGTCACCGGAGGACATTTCGGAACCGGACATGGACCGGAAATGACTGGGAAATACCCGCCAGATCGCGGTACTTTTACACCTGTCTGGTTTCCACTCAAACAGGTTGATCAAATCAATTTGTTCCCCCAATCCATCGCGCGGCTTGTCTCCAATGGGTACAAGTTCGGTTGGCCAGAAGCAATGGTTGAGATCATTCTGGATGAAACCTCGTGAATGAAGTGTTGGCTGAAAATGGTCGTTGAAAACTACGAATGATAAGCGTATACTCAAACTGGTTTTACTTATTCAGGAGATAACTGCATGCATACTCATCGTCATTCGATTTACTGTATTGTTCCACCACACATTCTTCAAAGTATTGCAAAAAATGGTCAGGTTGAACAATCTGACAAGGCCATGCACACAATTGTGACAACTGAACAATTGCGCGGTCGGCGATATGGCATTGCCAGCATGAATTCCCTCACGAATCCGGCTTTTCTAGGCATCAATCTGCCTGGCAAGGATCGAACGATTTATGATGCCCAAAACGGTCAGAATTTGCCTGGCGTCCAGGTTCGGAAGGAAGGCGATCCGCCGGTGGCGGATGCGGCTGTTAATGAAGCCTATGATGGGTCTGGATTGACATATGACCTATATTGGGAAATATTTAAACGGAATTCCATCGATGGAAAAGGGTTAAAGCTCGATTCCAGTGTTCATTATCAGAAAAACTACGATAATGCCTTTTGGGATGGGCGGCAGATGGTGTACGGTGATGGCGATGAAGATCTCCCGGCAGGTCAGCAGATTTTTAACCGCTTTTCCATAGCTGTGGATGTAATTGGGCATGAATTGACCCATGGCGTGACTCAGAGCGAAGCCAATCTGGCATATTGGGATCAATCTGGGGCTTTGAACGAATCTATTTCCGATGTTTTTGGCTCGCTAGTCAAGCAATATCATCTCAAACAAACTGCTGATCAAGCAGACTGGTTGATCGGCCAGGGATTGCTTACCTCTCAGATCCACGGCGTCGCGATTCGTTCAATGAAAGCTCCCGGCACTGCTTATGAAGATCCGGTGCTTGGCAAAGATCCGCAACCGGGCCACATGAAGGACTTTGTCACCACAACCCAGGATAATGGCGGGGTTCATATTAATTCTGGCATTCCCAATCATGCGTTTTACTTTATTGCAACTGAAATTGGCGGTCATGCTTGGGAAAAAGCCGGTCTGATATGGTATAAAACCTTGACCGAAAAATTGACGGATCGCTCCAATTTTCAGGATGCTGCTGATTTGACCTTTGCCTCGGCAGGTGATCTGTTTGGAAAAGGCAGCCGGGAACAGATCGCGGTCTGGCATGGTTGGTCGCAAGTTGGAATCACTGTGACCGGGGTGCCTTCGGCTCCCATCCCGCCCACTCCTATCCCGACCTCGCCTTCCCCCTCTCCAATTCCACCGTCACCTTCACCGATCCCGCCATCACCCACGCCGGTACCGGCCCAGGGCAGCGGCTGCTTGCCGCAAGTTTTAGGGAATGGGGGGTTATCTAGCCTGATGAAAAAGAAGGTTAACAAATGAAGATCAATTTTGAGAGGACAGGTGGTTTTGCCGGGATAAAACAGGCTGTCAGCCTTGATTTGGACAGCCTGTCAGTGGAGGATTCTTCGGCTCTGCAAAAGCTGATCAAGGATGCCGATCTTTTTAATATGCCTGTTCCCGACACACAGCCGGCAGCGCGAGATGGTTTTCAGTATACGATCACGATAATGTGGGAAAATGAGGAGCGCATTTTGCGGGTTAGCGATGGCTCGATTCCGAACGGGTTGCTGCCACTTTTGAATGATCTTTCCTTGCGGGCTCGCGCCAACCGGCGTTAGAATACACAAGATCAGGGCTGCATCTTCGTGAGGCTCTAATTTTTGTGTAAAATTATTACTTGGTGTTATTGTGAGGAAATGTTCAAAAATAAATTTTATTATGAAATAATAATGGAACGAGACTCGAATTTGTATTAATATAGTTGTAATAACCATTTTTCATCAAAGGAGGTTCGTCATGTCAAAAAAAGTATTTCAAATCCTTGTACTGGTAGCCTTGGTCGTGGCTTCTTTTGCGGGTGTAGGAACAGCTTCAGCCTGGTCGGGCTGTGGTTCAACCTACTACGTCCAGTGGGGTGATACGCTGTTCAACATTGCGAACAGGTGTGGCACAACCATGGATGCGATCCGCGAAGCAAACCCTGGTTTGTATAACTGGGTATATGCCGGGCAGGCATTGCGCATGCCTGGTTATGGACAACCCGATGGACATCCTGGCGGACAACCCGGTGGACATCCTGGCGACGGTTCTTGCTACATTGTACAGCCGGGTGATACTCTCAAGACCATTGCCTGGAGATATGGCACCACTTGGGATGCGCTGGCTCGCATGAACAACATTTATAACTATAATCTAATCTATGTTGGTCAATGCCTACAGGTTCCTGGTGGGGCTGGTGGCTGGCATCAAGATGGTGGCGGCGGTCATCATGACGGTGGCGGTTACAATTCTGGTTACTATACCGTTCAACGCGGTGACACACTGCGTACTATTGCCGAGCGCTATGGCACAACCATCTGGCATCTCCAGTCCCTGAATCCAAACATCTGGAACCCGAACATCATTTACGTTGGCATGGTTATCCGGGTAAACTAATTGAACATAAAAACGAGAGCATCCAAACCTGGGTGCTCTCGTTCTATTTAATCTAGATGTATAAAAGTGGCTCTACCGTTTTAAATGGGAAACCCTTTATCCTTTAAACGCGATTGAGCCTGCAAAGCAAAAGCAGGATCAAAATTAGAGATTTCATATCCATGGTGTACCTGGTGTTCTTAGTGTTTGGGTTCTTCCCAACAATTTGGTAGAGCCATAGACTGGATAAATATCAGGCAGAAAGGTAAGATTCTGAGGGGACCTCATAAACCATTTCCCCTTGAACGTTTAAGGGCGAAGAACAGGTTGCCAGTATCCGTACATCTGGACATGTATCTAGAATCGTACTTGCTAGTTGAGCGCAAGCATTCCTGAGTTTATCGCAATGGTTGAGAATCAGGAATAAATTTTTTTCGCGTAGGTATTCGACTAGCTGAACCGTCAAACCTCGCTCGGTTGCTTCTTCAACACCTAAAATTTTTGAAACTGCACTAAGTACTCGGGCAGGTTCGTCAATAGAATCTAACTCAACCAGGCAAACACCGTGTGTAAATTCATTCATCATTTCGGCTCCAAGCGCCAGGATGAAATTTTCTTCACTTCCTTTAATGGTTAGTAGGGGATTCTCTTCAAGAAGGCGGATACACTTTGCAACCTGATCTTTATTAAAGACAGAATTGTATGGAAGCGGCGGTAAATATGAGATTGTCTGCTTCTCGAGAATGGCACTAAGCACATTATTAAGGGCCTGGGAAACCTCACTAGCGGACTCGTAGCGTTGCTTCGGATCTTTTTCCAGTAATCGAAGAATGATGGATTCCAGTGCAGGGGGCATGTCAGCCCTGGATTGGCTGGGTGGGCTGACTTTTTCTTCGAGGTGCTGGTTCTGGATAGCCTGGTCATCAAGAAAATCCGAAAACGGTACCCGGCCAGTTACCATTTCATATAGCAATGCGCCGAAGGCGTAAAGGTCAGAGGCGACATCCGCAGGTTGTCCCGCAATCACTTCTGGAGCCATGTAAAACACAGTACCCGCCAGGCCGTTGCCGGGTGGTAGGTCGGTTATCCCACGCGGAATAGCCAATCCAAAGTCAACCAGTTTGGCAAAGAATTTAAAGCCGTGTTTTTCGATCAGCACATTTCCAGGTTTCAGATCGCGGTGAATGAATCCTTTACTGTGAGCAAAACCAAGCGCCTCGCAAATTTGTTTCCCCAGGTCGATGATCCTTGGATAGGTCAGGTTGTGGAGATTATCCAAACTGGTGCCTTGAACATATTCCATTGCGATATACGGCATGGTTTCGTCGCCACTGCTGTCCAGGTTACCAACCTCATACACTGAAACGATATGCGGATGGCTTAGGCGGGCAGTGATTTGCGCTTCGTACGAAAACTGCCCATATGATAGGGCATTCGCCTGCTCCAGGTTGATTACCTTGACCGCTGCCAGACGATCGTGTTGAAGATCACGGGCAAGGTAAACAATTCCCATTCCGCCTTTCCCTAGTTCAGTTTCAAGCTGGAAGCGCTTGTTGATCACATCCCCAACCTTAATCGTTTTTTTGCGCTTTTCATGCGTATGCACACCAGAAACTGCTGAATCGGTTGATCCAGCTTTGCTCCCCTGTAAAACCCGCAAAATTCTTTCCAGAAAATTAGGTGCCATATACTTGATTATATGCCCGCTCTCCTGTTGTGCAAAGAAGAAAGTTCTTGCGGGAATGTGTTTTCATCATCCAGAATACGCTATAATATTTTAATATGAATCGCATCCTGGTTGTGTCCGATATTCATTCCAATTTTATTGCGCTGGATACAGTAATCACCGATGCTGGAAGTTTTCAACAAATCTGGTGTCTGGGAGATGTGGTTGGTTATGGTCCGCAGCCGAATGAATGTATTGACCGCTTGCGGCAATTCGATATAATTTGTATGGCTGGCAATCACGATCTTGGTGTGACCGGAAAATTGGGCCTGTGGGATTTTACCCAGGATGCCCGCGAATTAATTTTTTTTACTCGGCATAATCTCACCTCAGCGAATTACGATTGGTTGCAATCCCTTCATGAGAATACACTCGAAGTTGGGCATGGCGTTACTCTGGTGCACGCCAGTCCACGCGATCCGCTCTGGGAGTATATCGTCGAAAGAGAAGTAGCTAAATTCAATTTGGAGTATGTCAATACACCGGTTTGCTTAAACGGTCACACCCACATTCCCGTTATATATCGAAAACCCTGGGATGGATTAAAAATTCTGGAAGAACCCCTGCGTGTAAAGACACCAATTCGACTGACACTGGATAGAATGTTTATAAACCCGGGGAGTGTCGGCCAACCTCGCGACGAGGATCCGCGCGCGGCCTATGCGTTGATTGATCTGGACCAGATGACGCTGACCCACCATCGAGTTCAGTATAACGTTGAGGCTACCCAGGCAATAATGAAACTTGCCAAATTGCCAACCCGGCTAATACGACGTTTGCGTTTTGGACAATAAGCCAATGGAGGATAGCGTATGTATCGAAAAATCCTTGTGCCACTAGATGGCTCAAAAGTAGCTGAAGGTGTGTTACCGCATGCACGCGCCCTCGCTTATTCTGAGGGGGCTGAGTTAATCTTGCTAACGGTTGGCGCTAACCCGGTCATGGATTATGCCTTTTCAGACCCGGGCATTGCCCAGCGGGCTATTGATGAACAGGAACAACGCAGTAAAAAATATATTTCTGAAATTGAGAGCCAGCTCAAAGCAGGTGGCTTCCGAACGTGCACGTTGCTCAGGGTGGGTGCGGTGGTGGATGTTATCTTGGGAGTGGCTGAAGAAATGCAGGTGGACATTATAGCCATGTCCACCCACGGCCGCACTGGACCGGCGCGATGGTTGCTTGGCAGTGTAGCTGAGCGTGTGGTTCAAAACTCCAAAGTACCGGTTCTCCTGATTCGTGCCAAGCCCGAAGCGGGCGCATAATAATAATGCTAATAATAACAGGAAGGAATGTTTATGCAAACTAGCCCTCAAGATAAATCATGGCAGGATGAAGCACGACGTGTCGCTAATGCCATCCGTACTCGTGCACTTGAGCATACAATCAAGAATAACGGTGGTTACCTGAGTCAGGCAGCCTCTTCTGCTGAGATACTGGCCACGCTTTATACCCACGTCATGAAACTTGGACCCAGTATAAGTCCGCAAATTCCTGAGCCTTTCCTGGGTGTGCCAGCCATAGGAAATACCCGCTATACCACAGGCGCGGGTTATAACGGTCCTAAAGGCGCAGATTATGACCGCTTTATTGTCAGTGCTGTTCATTACGCGGTGGTGATTTATACCGCCCTGGTTGAAACCGGTCGTATGGCACCGGAAGGTCTGGCTCAATTTAACCAAGACGGTAGCAGTGTAGAAATGATTGGCGCGGAACACTCACCCGGTCACGAAGTGACGGCTGGCTCCCTGGGCCAGGCAATCAGCCAGGCAGCCGGTATCGCATTCGCAAGGAAAAAACGCCATGAAAGTGGGCGGGTATGGGTTTTTATGTCAGATGGTGAGTTTCAGATTGGTCAGGTTTGGGAAGCATTCCAGACTCTGGCTTTCCATCATCTCGACAATATTGGTGTCTATGTGGATGTAAACGGCCAACAGTGTGATGGCAAAATGGATACGGTTATGAATATTGAGCCGCTTCAGCAAAAACTGGAGGCCTTTGGCGCGCGTGTTGTGCGAGTTGATGCTCATGATGTAGATGCGTTGGCCGCACCGGCTGATCTGGTTCCGGACGGCCGCCCGCTGGTGGTTTTGGCTTACAGCAATCCTTGTCAAGGCTTTCCGATCCTGGAAGCTCGGCGGCCAAAATTGCATTACATCCGATTCAATGATAATTCTGAGAAGACTCAGTACCAGACCCTCTTGAATCAAATGCAAACTCACGAAACGCCCAATAAAGTGGAAATTCTGACACAAGTGCATGCCAAAAACCTGGTGCGCTGGGCCAAAGATAAGCCCGAAGTGTTAGTACTCTCGGGTGACTTGACCAGTTCGGTGGAAGCCAACCTTTTCAAAGATGCCTATCCCGATAGATTCCTCTCAATGGGCATTGCCGAGCAGAACATGCTTAGTTTTGCTGGAGGGCTGGCGCGTGAAGGGTTCACCCCTTTTTTGCACACTTTTGCTGTTTTCCTATATCGTCGACCTCTCGATCAGCTTGCCATGTCGGTTTGCTACCCCAATTTACCTGTGCGTTTGATCGGTTTCCTGCCAGGTATCACCACACCGGGTGGCGCGACTCACCAGGCTACTGATGACATTGCCATTCTGCGCACTTTACCCAACATGACTATTCTTGAATGTGGTGATGCAACGGATGTCGAGAGCGTGTTGGATGTGGCCCAATCCGTGACAGGCCCGGTGTATGTGCGAATGTTGCGAGGAGAAATTCCCCGCCTATTCCCACAATCCGAGCCTATGAAGTTGGGTCAGGCGCGGGTACTTGGCACCGGCTCCGATGTAACCCTGCTTTCATCCGGGATTTGCACCGAAGAAGCCCTGCGCGCGGCTGGCGCATTGCGCGGTCGAGGAGTAGAAGTACAGCATTTGCATATCAGTACGCACAAACCATTCAATGACCAACTGGTGTTGGATGCTTTGCGCCGTAGTCGCAACGGTGTGATCACCATGGAAAATCACACGATCGTAGGCGGATTGGGAACAGCTGTAGCCGAAATGATGGTCGAGCACGGTATATCTAAACGATTGGTGCGCCTCGGTTTGCAGGATACCTATGCTCACGGCGCCAGCCGTTCATTCCTGATGCGCAAATATGGTCTGGACGCCCTGGCTCTTGTACAGGCCGTACAATCCTTGCTTGGCCGCCCGTTGAAAATCTCGGAAGAAGATTTGCAGGTAGTAAGAATTGAAGCTGTCCACAGTGCCGCGAAGGTGGAGGCGCTGTGAGTATTATCCCATCTCTGCCTCTCGATGTAACTGGCTCCCGTTTTCGGGCGATTTATCGGCTTCAGGGGAATGAGAAAACGGCCCGTGCGCGGGCCGAGGATATTTGTATTGAAGAAACCATCGAATACCCGGCTGAGCTTGTGCCGGAAGGTGGCATCCGAGAGCATGTTTTTGGCAAAATTGAAACATTTGAAACGTTTGGTGAAGCGGGTTACCGTGCGGTGATTTCGTTTGCCGATGAGATTACCGGCTTTGAACTGCCCCAGCTTAACAATGTCCTTTTTGGCAATATCAGCATGAAACCTGGCATTCGTTTGCTGGAACTTGATCTCTCAAGCTCATTGCTCGCGAGTTTCAAAGGCCCACGCTTTGGCATCAGTGGTTTGCGCCAGCTTCTCAATGTGAACAACCGTCCACTGCTCGCGACTGCCACAAAGCCGCTAGGTCTCTCTGCTATCCAATTGGCGGAAATGGCATACAAACTCGCCCTGGGCGGGATGGATATTATCAAGGATGATCACGGCCTTGGCAACCAATCTTTTGCGCCGTTCTATGAGCGCATCAGCAGAACGGTGGAAGCGGTAGCGAAAGCCAACGCCCGTACCGGTCAAAAAACGCTTTATTTGGCCAATGTTACCGGCCCATTTGAAAGTATGTTGGAGCGCATCTATTTTGCTAAAGAGGCTGGGGTGGACGGTTTAATGCTGATCCCTGGTCACACTGGTCTGGATTTCATGCGTAGGGTTGCGGATGACGATTCGATTAACCTTCCAGTGATGAGTCACCCGGCTTTTACCGGCAGTTTTGTCCTGAGTCCCGAAATGGGCGTCAGCCACCTTGTCCTGCACGGCCAGCTTTTGCGCCTTGCGGGCGCCGATCTGAGTGTCTTCCCCAACCACATTGGTCGGTTTGCCTCCTACAGCCGCCAAGAGTGTATTGATATTGCGCGGGGTTGCAATATGCCAATGGGAGGGATTGCCCCGATTTTTACTGCCCCAGGAGGCGGAATCAGCCCGGAGGTTTTTGGCGATATGTTGGATGTCTATGGTCGCAATGTAGCCTATCTGATGAGCAGTAACCTACATCGTGAATCAACGGACCTGACTGGCACAGTTTTGCGCTATCGCGAATTGCTCGAAAAGTTGTGATTGTGAATTGAAGTGCTATCAATCCTCATCTGTACAATTCTTTTTCGTTTAGGGCATCCTGGTCCTTAGTCTAGTTGGAATGTCGAACCAAGATGTTCCTTTGATTTTATGGCCTGCTGATCAGAATGTCGTTGTTCATGCTGATGCTGTCGTAATACGGGAACCAGTATTCGCTGGCCATCTGGTTGAGCGGGAATCCCATCATCTCGTTGAAGACATTATTGGGATAGGTAAATACGCGCTCGCTGGTGAAGATCGGCACGCTGTTGGTGGAGACCACTCGCACCGGCCCATTCGTCACGCCCATCCAGCGCGGGGTCACACGTCCGCCAGCCGGGATGCTGAAGGGGCTGTCCGCGGTCTTGACCCCGGCGATGTAAATATCGACAGTGGCGGTCTGGGTGGTGCTCGGGTTGCCGACCAGCACCCACATGCGCATCAAATCAGTGTTGACATTCTTGATGAAGGCGTGATCATATGCCGGGTACCAGTATTCAGTGGTGAACTGGTTGTAGGGATAGCCCATGACTTCATTGAACGAGTTATTTGGCCCTGAAAGGGTGATCTGGCTGGCCACCACCGGCGCGCCATTGGTGGAAACCACGCGCACCGGCCCATCCACCACACCGGAATAACTTTTGGTCACGAAAGAGTTGGCCGGAATGCTGTAGCTGCCTTCTTTGACGGTACCCACGTAGATATCGACTGTGGCAGCCTGGCTGGAACTGGTGTTGGCCACCTGGATGGAGTTGGTCATGCTGAGGCTGTCATAATACGGGAACCAGTATTCGCTCGTGATCTGGCTGGCGGGGAAACCGAGAATTTCGTTGAAGGAACTGGTTGGATAGGTAAAGACGCGCTCGCTGGTGAAGATCTTCACACCGTTGGTGGAAACCACTTCCAGCGGGCCGCCCCTGGTGCCCATCCAGCGCGGAGTAATTTGCCCGCCGGGCAGGATGGTGAAGGGGCTGTCGGTCGTTTTGACGCCGCCAATCAAAACATTGACAATGGCGTTCTGGGTAGTGCTGGCGTTGCCAATCAGCACCCACATGCGCATGGGGTTGGTGTTGACGTTCTTAATGTAGCTGTGGTCGTAAACCGGGAACCAGTAATCGGTGGAAAGCTGGCTGGTGGGCACGCCCATGGTCTCGTTGTAGCTCTCACCGGAAGTGGCGCGCTGGCTGGTGAAGATCGGCAACCCAAGGTTGGATGTAACCTGTACTGGCCCGGTGACCAGGCTGGCAACGCTTTTGGCGCCGAATGTATTCAGCGGTAAATAAACTACGCCTTCGTCAACACCTGCAATTTTGACATCGGCGCCCGGTGTTTTTATTGAGTAAACTTCGCCGGTTGTGAAACTTCCATTACCCAACCCCGGACCGCCTAACGGATTCCCTCCAGAATCCAGAATAGTATCGTCATCAATCAGATCTAACCGTAAAGTTCCTAAACCGGCACCGGTACTGGCGCTGACAGTATAAACAGCGCCCGCTCCGCTCACATTCGTGACGGAGACGCCCGTTAGACCGGTCTGCGTGAGGCTGAAATCGGTCTTAACCACACCCGTGACAAGTTCCGAAAATGTCACTTTAAAGTCTACGCTGGCTGCATTGGAAGGATTGGTGCTGGCCCGCAAAATTCGGTTTACTGTGGGCGTGGATGTCGAGTCAATCACAATCAAAGGTACGTAACAATCGATCGTTGTGCCATCTCCCAAATCGCCACTGCCGTTATATCCCCAACATTTGATGGAGCCAGAGTTGGTAAGCGCACATGCAAACCACGACCCAGCGGACACAGCGGTGGCTCCACTGGTCAAACCGGTTACATCCACCGGAATATTGCTATTGGTAGTGCTCCCAATTCCCAATTTCCCGCTGGCATTACTGCCCCAACATTTGACGCCATGTGAAGAAGTGAGAGCGCATGAAAATAACGTTCCAGCCGAAATGCTCAAAACACCGCTGGTCAGACCGCTGACATTTACTGGTATGGCACTAATGGTGTTCCCGCCATCACCGAGCTGTCCCACACCATCATCACCCCAACACATCGCACCGCCTGTGGATGTTTTGGCACAGGTATGGTTATACCCGGCTGAGATGGCACTGATCCCGGGCAAACCTTTTACATCTACCGGGATATTGCTATCAGTAAAAGAGTCATTTCCCTGTCCCAACTGTCCCAGCGAATTACCGCCCCAGCATTTAACCCCGTTGGTGGTTGTCAGGGCGCAAGTGTGGTAGCCACCGGCCGAAATGGCGCTCACTCCGCTGGTCAGGCCGCTGACATCCATAGGTATGCTGCTATCTATATTTGTTGCGTTTCCGAGCTGGCCGAAAGAATTAGAACCCCAACATTTCACACCGCCGGAGGTGGTCAGTGCACATGTGTGACTTTTACCTGCCGTAATGGCGCTAACCCCGCTGGTCAAACCACTGACATCCACAGGTAAGTTGTTATCCGTGTTCGTTCCGTCTCCGAGCTGGCCGGAAGAATTAGATCCCCAGCATTTTATGCCGCCACTAACCAAAGCACAGGTGTGGGTGTAACCCGCTGTGATCGCGCTTACCCCGCTGGTCAGCCCAGTTACATCCAAAGGGATGTAACTGTCGAAGTTTGTTCCGTTGCCAAGTTGTCCCGAAAAATTACCTCCCCAGCACTTAACGCCGCCAGTACTGGTCAGTCCGCAAGCCTGTTCACCGCCAGAAGTTATGGCGGTATAAGATACATAACTAACTCCAGAGTTAATCAATGATTGCCAATCGATGGGCAGCTTTGATGGTGATTTTGGCAAGTGAGTTGGAATGATATCAGGCGCACTCGGATGCGAAGGTGCCGGAGGAGTGGGTAGTGCGCTGAAATTTGGAGACTTAGCCTGAGCATTTTTTAGCGTAAAAGGTTCAAGCGCGATTAAGACTATGGATAAGATCACTAGCAGGATGAGGGTTTTATACCCGCAATGGATTGTTTTATTAGAATTCATACAAATTCTCCGACAATTATTTTTTTCGGACCTGGTATTTGAGCTAACTCATTAACATTTCTCGCTAATGAGAAAAACATGGTGTATAGGTAAACTTTCGAATAAAAGCTAGTCCGTGCATTCCCCCCCAATTTGGGTTTTTCATTTGGCCTTTTTGTGTTTGCCAAGCATTAGCGAAACAGACTAATCTCAATAATCGTATGCTTAAATTATAAGGGATATACTGGCAAAAGCTATCACCCTTTTGTCATCTTTTGAAGATGTTAGTTGGAAACCTAATTGAACAATCCACGCGTTTTATCAATGGGTGGTTACGCCGCAGGGCTTTCTTAAAGTCGCGTTTGTGAGAGGGATTTACACAAATCTGTAAAATTGTTGTCTTTCCCGAAGGGCGCCCCCAGCAGAGCAGCCCCAGCAGCGCACCGGGGTGAAACAAGGGGTGAAACCAAGGTACGGTGTGCGAGCCGCCGCTTTTGTATTTCCCGAAGGGCAAGCGATTTGCCAAGCAAATCGTGTCGGTACGATGTTGGCGGTGTGGCAATATCGTACCCGCTTTTGGGTATCTCCAAGTAGTGGGGGAGTTCGCCACGTCGCGGAGAACACGCTCCTCCTGATAAGAGCATTCGGGATGATATCGCGATGACAATTGTTTGGGCTTTAAGAAAGCCCTGGGTTGCGCCGTTATTCAGGATTGAATCCTGACCCGGTATTTCAGTTGAAGCTATGGCCTACCCACCAACACATCGTTGCTCATACTTACACTGTCGTAATAGGGGAACCAATATTCGCTTGCCATTTGGTTAAGGGGAAAGCCCATTATTTCGTTGAAGACGCTATTCGGATAGGTTAATACCCGTTCGCTGGTAAAAATATTGACTCCATTGGTCGAAACCACGCGAACTGGGCCATTTGTTACGCCAACCCAACGCGGTGTTACACGTCCGCCAGCCGGGATAGGGAAGGGACTGCCCGTTTGCAAGACCCCGCCAATGTAAATATTTACGATTGCAGACTGGGTGGTGCTTGGGTTGCCGACCAGCACCCACATGCGCATCAGGTTTGTGTTGATACCTGGGTTGTAACTGTGGTCGTAAGACGGAAACCAATATTCAGTTGTGAACTGATTGTATGGGAAACCCATTACTTCATTAAACGAATTATTCAACCCAGAGAGTGTTATTTGGCTGGCCACCAC
Organism: uncultured Anaerolineae bacterium; assembly: GCA_903910795.1. GTDB lineage: Bacteria > Chloroflexota > Anaerolineae > Anaerolineales > Villigracilaceae > UBA5195. Next base: position 4,397 of record CAIWAX010000206.1, on the reverse strand, counting down.
TGAAACGCCATTGGTTGAAACCACGCGTACTGGGCCATCCACCACGTTGGGATAATTCTGGGTGATATAACCATGGACAGGAATGCTGTAACTGCCTTTCTTGTCAGCGCCGATATAGATATCCACCGTAGCGGCCTGGGTAAGACTGGTGTTGCCTACCTGGATGGAGTTGCTCATGCTGGTGCTGTCATAATACGGAAACCAGTATTCGGTGGTGAGCTGATTGGCTGGGTAACCGAGAATTTCGTTGAAAGAATTGGTTGGGTAAGTAAAGGCACGTTCACTGGTAAAGATTTTGACGCCATTTGTGGATACTACCTCTACTGGGCCGCCTTTGACGCCAATCCAGCGCGGGGTAATTCTTCCGCCGGCCGGAATGCTGAACGGGCTTCCAGTTTGCAAGACGCCTGCAATATAAATATTTACTGTGGCAGCCTGGGTGGCGCTGGCGTTGCCGACCAGCACCCACATACGCATTGGATCGGCGTTTGTGCCTGAAATAAAGGAGTGATCATAAGCTGGGAACCAGTAATCGGTGGTAAGCTGGCTGGTGGGTAAACCCATAACTTCGTTGTAGCTTTCACCGGATGTGGCGCGCTGGCTGGTAAAGAAAGGTGAGCCATCGGATGAAGTTACTTTTACTGGCCCATTCACCAGGCCTGCGGTATTTTTCGTAATTAGGATATAACGTAACAAACTGAATGTACCCTGGTCAACTCCCCCGATCGTGATATCTCCGGTTGGTGTGTAAATAGTATAGATTTCGCCTGAACTGAAATTTCCATTTCCCGTGCCAGTTCCTCCCAAGGGGGTTCCGCTCAGATCCTGGATAGTGTCATTGTCGATCAGGTCGAGCCGCAGCGTGCCCGCACCAGGGCCGATGCTGGTTGTGACTGTGTAAACAGAGCCTGATCCGCTCACATTGGTAACGGAGGCCCCCGAAAGGCCGGTCAAAGTGGGGTTGAAGTCGGTTGAATCCACGCCGGTGACTGCTTTCGAAAAGGTAACCGTAAAGTCAACTTTTGAGGCTGCGCTGGGGTTGGTATTTGCGCGCACGATGGATAAAACGGTTGGCGGAATGGTGCCCCCCGAAGAGATATAATTTTGAGCTGTCTGGTTGGCGGCCACATTCGAATACGTTTTGCTGATGGGCGAAAAGGAGTAGCCGGTCTTCGAAGGGGTGACCGTACCCGACCAGTTGTTGGAGACCCCGAGTGAGTAGCTGCCGCTTGAATCAGCGGTGGCTGTGCGGCTTTGGCCGTCAGTATAGCTTAGCGTTGCCCCTGCCACGCCTGCGCTGCCGGAAATGGTGTAAGCAGGTTTCCAGACCGCCCCAGAATTTGGATCCATGATCAGGCTGGTCGAATCGACTGCCTCAAAATCGCTGCCTTTCAAAGCGCTCAACAGATGCAGATCATCGTTGTTCCAGCGTTCATCGGGCGCACCTGATATATACCAGTTTGAGCCATTATCTGCCAGGATGATGCCGTAGGTTTTCATGGCCTGCAAGATGACTTGGTTTACAGCCGAAAAGGAGGATATGTCATAAGTTGACTTCAGCCGGAACCGCGCGCCCATGGGTGGGATTTGGGGAGTGCTGGAATTATTAGATGTAAGGTGGCGGGCTGGCCAGATGTAACCGTTGGTGGAAGAGGCTGTGAAGCGGATAGCATGGTTAATATGACCGCTGATAATCTCATCATACCGCACCAGGCCGGGGAGGATGGGCAAGCCAGCCGCGTCAGCGGAAGTCCAACCATCCGGACGCAGTGCGTTGGATGCCAGATTCCAGATGGCTCCGGACCCACCTGACCAGGCGCTCCCTGAAGTGCTGGCATCGTAAATTTCATACAGGTTGCAGTTGCTGCTGTCCACAGTTAGCAGGTGATGATCGCTTCCGTACTCGATATTGGGATTAGAGCCGATCGGGTATGGCCCTGGATCCGATTCATCAGGGTAATAAAACGAGACAGTATATTTTGGTACTCCCGCAGGCACGATATTGTAAGGGATGCCAATTGGACCGCCGTCCCAGAGGCCGGAGCCGAAATCCATGTGAAAACCAGTTGTCTTTCCAATGCTGGTCAACCACTGATCGCTGCGTGAATTGACAGGTAGGCTGTTGATAGCTGTATTCCAGATGTTGTCTGCGGGAAAAATGGCGCAACCACCCAGATTTGGCACACTGGCCAGCGGAATTACCACCAGTGTGATTGAATTAGCGGGAAAATCGGCTGTGAAACCGCTGGCTGTTACTGCCTGATCAGCTTTGCGGATAATAGCGGTTAAATTAGCTGAACTGTAGTTGTAAACTTGTGCGGCAGAAGCGGGTTGAAAATTTGTGAGAGCAACCGAACTGGTCAGGGTGCTGGCGGTCTTGTTGACAAACATCAAGGTAAGCGCGCCATCAGAGGTGCGCCTGGCTGCATACACAGCCATTTTAGCTTGATCGGCGCTGGAGGCGCTCAAGCTGATGTCGCCATATTTGCCGCCACTGCCATCGTAATTTCGGAACATACGGAAGGCATACGCTCCGGGTTCGGTTTCAAAGTGATCGTAACCCAAACCGTCGCTAGTATTGGGATAATTCCACAAGTTGGCCATATCCAAGTCTTCACGGCCGAAAATCCCCAATACGTCTGCCTGGGTCAGGGCGCCGTTAATGCTCTCCAAACCGCCAAAGTTGTATTCAGTGACTGCCAGCTTTGTGCCTGGATAATAAGTGTCTACCCAGGCATGCATGCGAGGGATCAGCCGCACGGTTCGCCAATCGACGGGTTGGTCGCTGCCGCCAATCCAGCTCTCGTCGACATAAGTTGGATCCCACAATGAACGCGTGGAGCGAAGTCGCAGAGCCTGCATATTGGCATCTCCAGCGGTGGTCAGAGCGTTCCCTCCCGAAGGGTAATAATGCAGGTCCAGGTAGTCCAGCAAGCGGGTACCGGTGGAAGTATCGTGGGAATTCATCTGGGTCAACAGCCAGGGCACCTGATACAGATTTCCATGAGTCTGGTAATCTGGAAACTGCGTGTAGCCATTTTTGGCAGCCGTATCTGAATCAAGTTCGGAATACCAATAACCGGTCCATCCAAAGGAACTGTAACCCAGCACCTTGGCAGTTGGATCGGCAGTTTTTACGGCTGTGGCATACGCTACCATTTTTGAATAAAGTTCATCGTAAGATTGCATGGCCGGGTGGATGTCTCGATGGGTTTCGCCCCAGAGGTCGGGCTCATTATCCATGGCATAAAACTTGACGCCGCTTGAGGAGGCTGCACCGTATTTTGTTACCAGGCTGGCAACCCAGCTTTGCATAAAGGCGGGATTGCTGGCCACACTTGTATCGGTGGGATTAACACCGGTCAGGTTACTGTTGTTGGTTTTGACCCCATTCCCGCAATCGGTGCGCCAGACATCTTTATCTTGCTGGGCACCATATTTAGTGATGCTGAAACCGCAGCTTGTGCTGTCTTTGGCGACATATCCAACCAAAGGTATCGTGATCAGTGACTGTGTGCCAGTCCGCACATTTTGATCTACCCATTGAGTATGGGTTTCTGTTGCTCCGGTATAATCATTAGTTTGGCTCATGTTTTCAAAATACCAATCCATGGCAGCATTGGTGTTCCCGCTTTGCCAGTTATAGCGCGATGTGGCATTTCCGCCCCAACGCCTCAAGGGTAGGTTGATCTCAGTCGCAAAGGCTTCCTTTGCAAAATTCAACCCGTAAATGTATGGGCTAATGGCATGCTGGTTGGTCGCGGCATCAATTGTAATGGATGGGCCAGCAGTGGTTGTTTCAACTGGCGCGGCATGTGCTATGTTGGGATTTGATATAAACCATGAGACTGAAAGAAGCACGAAGAAAATAACAAAACAGCAAGAAATCAATTTCAATGGAGTTTTGTGGTTTTGTCTGGACATTTGTCACCTGATTGTTTATGAAGATAGGAAGAAATTGCGAGTGGGGATGTATAGATTATTTTCTGATGATTACGATAATTTCTATGATTGTATGTGAATTTCACTACAAAAACCTTTCATAAAAGATAATAGTACCAAAGGGGTATCTCTAAAGTATTATACGAATCCGTGAAACGGGTATTTTGGATAATGGCGTATGTAAAAAATATGCTGGATGGATCCTTGTGCATCTTTTTGCATATCAGGGTTGATCTTCAAAATTTCCGCGCTGGACAGGAGAAAACCTGTCCAGCGCGGTTTATGGTGCTGAGTTGCTTGAATTGGCCAAAAAATTGGACTTTTGACAACGAGAAAATACCTTGCGCTTCGGAAGCTCAAGAAAGCACATTTACAACTTCATAAACGAACGTCTCACAGGCTCGACAACCGCCGAAAACTCAAGTTTTAGCCTTTTTTACGACTGCGAGACGTTT
>CAIWAX010000205.1 GCA_903910795.1 uncultured Anaerolineae bacterium | reverse complement strand
CCCACAATTAAGCAACCCGTAAGTAGTAACGAAGCAAGTTATGCGGTACTGCGATAATACTTAAAATCCGTGGGAATCTGCGTAATCTGCGGATAAATTCCGCCCAAAACGGAAGAGCCATCAATATTTGGAGAAATACATGCCCGAGCCCGTTGTATTGGTAGAAAACCTGACGCGCCGTTTTGGCGATTTTGTTGCCGTGGATCATGTCTCGTTTGAGATACAGCCCGGCGAGATCGTCGGCTATCTAGGCCCGAACGGCTCGGGCAAAACCACCACCATCCGCATGCTGCTGGGTCTGCTCGCGCCGGATGAAGGCAGCGCCAGGGTGCTGGGTTTTGATGCCGCCCGGCAAACTGAGCAGGTGCGCGCGCGCGCCGGTTACATGTCGCAGAAATTTGCGATTTACGACGACCTGACCGTTTGGGAAAATATGCAGTTTTACGGCGGCGTGTATGGTATTACTTCCAAAGCCCGAATCAACGAAACCCTGGCACATGTCGGTCTGGAGGGTCACAGCGCCACGCTGACGCGCGGGCTCTCGGCTGGCTGGCGGCAGCGCCTGGCGCTGGCGATCGCCCTGGTGCACAGCCCGCGCCTGTTGTTCCTGGATGAGCCCACCAGCGGCGTCGATCCAAACGCCCGGCGCGCGTTCTGGGACTTGATCTACGATCTGGCGGCGGATGGCGTCACCATTCTGGTGACCACGCATTATATGGATGAAGCCGAGTACTGCGGGCGGGTGGGCGTCATGCGCGCCGGGAAGCTGCTGGCCATGGATACCCCCCTGGCGCTTAAGGCCAACCTGGTACCGGGCGATGTCTGGGAAGTCTACACCCCGGCCCTGCTGGCCGGTCTCAATACCCTGGCAGCCGCCTCCGGGGTGCTGCGCTCCGGCCTGACCGGTGATCACCTGCGCGTGATCGTCGAACCAGTCCTGGGCGCCACCGAATTGAGGAACCTGTTTGTGCAGGCCGGCGTGGGCGTGACCAACATGCAGCGCGGCGAGCCGACGCTGGAGGATGTCTTCCTGAATTTGGCGAAGGGGTAGGATTAAGGTTTAATTTGACTTTACGCGACGAAAGCCTATGTCGTTCCTTTTGCCTGTAGGGAAGAAGTAAGATTTTCCCCACGCATTACGGTCAAAAGAGGAGATTTCGCCAACGTTGCTGGTACATGCCCCTCCTCGAATAACTATCGAATTCACGACTGTTACGGGCGCACCCGGCGACTGCTCAAAAGCGAGTCACGCGACTTTATGATTTCATTTCAGTTGCCCAACGGCAGGCGTTACCGGCGTCTGGCGGAAAAAGTTACCAAACGTCGAATCTGCCGTTGGGGCCGAATCCTCGAAAGAGTGAGCGAGAGTCTGTCCTTTTCCAGTGCACACGCGTTATCGGGCAGACTTTGCAAGACGGTTTTGAATTTGAACTTGATACTTTCCAGTCATTGCATATATTTATGCGCGCGTTTATACCTTTTATTCAGGCTTCTTTTTTTACAAGTTTTTGAAAATAGCGCTGCTCCGGTTTTTCGGGCGGGTATTCCCCGACATTTTAATGGAGTACTTCAGCAATGGCATTCAGAATCCCAACGTATGTATCCGCGAAGAAAAAACCGTCTTTCGTGACTCTAAAGGTGGTACCGGCGGGGATAGAATTTGGGCACGAACTGGAATTATTATCGAATATCGTTTTATTTAAAATGGACTGATGTTGTTTTGCTGTAAATATGTTGACAGTATATTTAAATACAGTGATATCGCCCAAGTTAAAGTGGCAGACGGTTTGTTTTTCTCTATCTATGCAGGCCACAAGCTGAAGTTGCGCATTATTAGCCGGAACTGTATTGCCGAAATTTTTTCCGGATTTTTTAATCCCTTCGTTAAAGTCACCGGTTTGACTGATGGGTGTGCATTCTTGCCCGGTAAAACAAACTAATATGGTTGACGCCGCATTGGCATTATATTCCGCTGCATCAGAAATACTGCCCCCAGCGCATACAGCGCTGGCGGAATCCGCCAATGATAACGTGGGTTGTGGTGTGGGGGATGGCGTCGGACTGGGGATATTTGTTGGCGTTTGCATGGGTGTTGGCGTTGGCGTTTGAGTTGGCAGAGGTGTTTGTGTAGGTGTTGGCGTTGGTGTAAACATAGGGCCTAATAATTGGCCTGGCCCGCAGCCTGATACTACCAAACTCATTACGAGAAAAATAACTATTGTAATTCTTCGAATTGTGTTCATCAATTTCCTGCGCTATCGCGGGCGCCCCCGGCGGCTATTCAAGTGAGTCGCATAACTTTATGATGACGTTAAGCCGCCCAACGGTTTGGCTCAGCGGCAGGTAAACCAGACTCTCTCGATTAAGCCGCTCTCCGCTGGAGCCATTGTTGGGTAGCCAAATTACCAACAGAAACCTGGATCGCTAAAAATTGCACTTGGGCATTTGGCCTCATTCGCGGTGAATCCTGTTATCCGGGGCCGGCCGATTAATTCCCTTTCCGCAAAACTGTGGCATAGTTGACATGAACTGAATTACCTCGGTCATCTTCCCCGAGATAATCGATACTTATCCTGCCCCCACAGAGTTGACAATCTGGGCTATTGACCCAGGTTTCATAGGAGTCTGTCCCATAGGGTGGGATATTTACGATGACTGAACCATAGGTTCCATAGATGTCTGTATAATTTTGATCACCCCATACAGTACCATCTAACGCATAGATTCGCATCCGTTTTTGTGCGATCCTTACTCCAACACCATTTACTTCTTGGAACATGATATCAAACGTCCAATTGTGATCGGAACCGCTGCTTTCGACAAACTGCGGTGCTATGACTTTTACATTTGCGAAATCTGCTGGTGTGGGAGTAGGAGAAGGCGCACGCGTTAAGGTGGCAGTACGGGTCGGAGTAGATGTCCGAGAAGGGGTCAAGGTAATCGTTGGCGTAAATGTAATTGTAGGGGTCAGGGTGTCTGTTGGGGTATTGGTCGGCGTCGATGTTGCGGTTGGCGTTGGCGTATGAGAACTTGTAGCGGTCGGCGTAGGTGTCAGCGTTTGTGTTGACGTTGGTGTAAGCGTTGGGCCAAGGAACTGTCCTGGCCCGCAACCTGAGATGAACAGGCTGAGTCCCAAGATACACAGCACAATTATTCTTGTATTTGCATTCATGATTCTCCGGTGTTATTACAGGGCGCACCCGACTCTTGCTAAGGCGAAGAGCCTGCCGTGGCATTTTAAAAATATTTGGAAGTGATCTGAAAATAGATTTTCAGGCTTGGTTCAAATAACATCCAAATGTTTCAGGGTGTTGGTGTCTTCTCAAGTTTGCTGAGTGTCCTTTTGGCAATATCCCGGATCGTTTCAACGTGATCTGACGCAGCCAGAATTTCAATTGCGCCAATCAGGCGCGGGTCGTCTATATTCTCATCACTCACCTGGTTGAGGGCCGCCTCCCGGATATACGCCATCGGGTTTTGAAAATTGCGCAATATCTTATTAATTTTTTCATCATTCACATTTGATAAATCGGTAACGTAGGCGCCCAGTTTATCGCGAGCCTGATTTTTATCAAATTCCGTACCGGTTGGATCGGTCTGCTTTTGGGTATTCTCCTCAATTTTTTGATAGTCATTTGTGTAATCCTGCATCGCATCTGGCGCGCTGGAATATTGCATTAACCCTTGAAAAAATTGAATACCGCCAAAGATGATCGCTCCCCAAAAAATAAAATAAGTTCCGCCGCCGCGCGAGACGCTGGAATAACCCCAGGCGGTCATTAAAATGCCCCCGATGCACCACAAAGCGCCGAACATCATATTCTTTTGCGCGCTTTCCTTCGTAACTTTTGGAGGCGCTGCCTTTTGGGGCCTGGTTGGTCTGTTTGTCACCGTTTGCGCGCTTTGCTCTGGCGCAGGAACGAGTTTAATTTGGGCATTCTTTTCCTTTAATATCGCCAGAGCGAAAAGTTTGACGAGTTGGTCAAGTTTGCCGGATAAATCAAAGATTGCGCCAGACCTGGCGATGATTTTCACTTCCGTTTTATTTTCCGATTTGGGTGTTATCCAGGTTTCCAGGGCGTAGTTTTCGGCGATCCAATCAATCCCTTCACTGTCAGATTCTTTTTCCTGGTATCCTTTTTTTTGGCCGACCTGTCTGATCAACCCGAAGCTGGCAGCAGTAGATAACGGAAGTATGAACGTAAATGATTTTTCAGCCATTTCTCTTTCCTTTTATTTCGAATTTTTTACCACTTCCTTCATTGACTTTCAGGGTATTGGTAGCCTGCTGATAGAATCTCATTACTAAAACTTATGATAAAAGTATAGCAAAATGATTATAAGCAAAACATGTGACAATTGTCATTTGTTTTGTGTGATAATTTGTCGGGCGAAAAAGAACACTTCTGTGGGATCGTCAGCCTGAGAAAGACCGCGGGCATGTGACCACCGGCGCGTGATCGCCATGCCCACTCTGGAGAATGTCTTCCTGAATCTGGCGAAGGGCTGACAGGTGATAGGCTCCAAATGTCGTTGGGTCCGACTCCCAGAAAGTTGTCTCAGTATCGGTGAAGGTGTGTGGTTTATTACACTAAACAGGAGAAAAAATGAAAAAAGACGCAACATTCAAGTGGGATGACAAAGATTTTGTTAACTTCTACACAAATTCAGCAAATTTCATCGTGATAGAAAGACAAAGATCTATCCGAATTCTGCTTGAAATTGTAGCATTCCATTTCCCCAGCCTATCCGGCCTTCACATTCTAGACCTGGGGTGCGGAGAAGGAATTATCACAAAATATATTTACGACAAATCGCCCAAATAACAACTTCTACCTTGTTGACGCTTCCGAGGAAATGCTGAACAGGGCAAAAGCAAATTTAAACAGCAGCAATAGCAACATATCTTTCCGCCATTTAACATTTGAAGATTATTCCGCAGCACAATCAGAAGATTGGAAATATGACTTAGTATTTTCTTCAAACGCTATTCATCATCTTGATTTTACGCAAAAAGCAGCATTGTTCACTAAGATATATAAAGAATTGAGGCCTGGTGGCCTATTCCTAAACATCGACGTAGTCCATCCAAGCTCAGCCCATAGTGAAGAAATACAATTTGAAATGTGGCAAAACTGGATAAATGAAACATTAGAAAAAAATGGGAAAGAAAGCGAAAGTGGGAACTATGCCAATATCCCGTCTGTATATAAGAATAATCTTGAAGACAAACCAAGTGGTCTTTGGGATCAGCTACAGACCTTAAGCAGATGCGGGTTCCGGGATGTAGATTGTTTCTACAAGTACAGCATTTTTGCCGTATTTGGCGGTACAAAATAGAATAAAGGCAATACCGCATTTTCTAGTGTTGTCACGAGTGTGGCTCGAAAACCTTTACCGCTACACCAGCAGAGAAAAACTATTTGGACGCGGACGCCCTGCGGGTGACCTTAATATTTTTGCTTTTTTCCGTGCTCGTCGGCGCACCTGCAGGGCGTCCGCGTCCCGAAAGAATTAGAAGAAGCAAGTTATGCGCTACTGCGATTTAACAATGATCCCGGTTTTGCTGCTTACTTTGTTTGCCAAAATCAGTGCGCTTTCAAGGTTAAAAGCGCCGAACGTATTTTCGCCAATATACAACTCATCGCCATCCCTGCAAACCAGGGTGGTGCGCCAATTCGTTGACCTGATGGATCTTCCGACTTTGATATATTGGAAATCAGGCGCTGACCTTTCCCAATCGACAAGGCCGTATAGATTCTTTTTGTAAAACCGGATGGTTTTCCGTTTACCATCAACAGTTAACCATTGGTCGGCGGTTGCGCTGTAGATACTCGAATAAACGAGGAGTAATCCAAAAATCCCCACTATGAACAGCAGCCAATTTGGGGAATGACCCTGGGAATAAAACACGCCAATCACCAGCAGCAGGATGACCCCTGGAATTAATGTCGCCACTGCCCAACGGTCACCTTTGAACCGAAAAGTGATGGAATCCGGGGTTTCTTCGGAAAGAACCATGATGGGGGGAACTTCTCTCAATGTGATCTCCTGAATGTTGGAATACCCTGTATATGATCAACTATTGCAAGCGGGAGGGCGGCTATCCACCACCTTCCCCGTCGCTCTGAATTTGCCAGCAGGCGAACTTATCAATTAGCGCATCATCCCCAGCACGAAAACGAATTCGACCAGGTTGAGCGCCAGGTGCGCGGCGTAGGGTGCGACGATGTTGCCGCGTCGCGCAAACAGGGTGGCAAACAGCCCACCCGCCGCGCCGCCCACCAGCAGGATGTACCAGAAACCACCCGCCCAGTGGAATAGTCCGAAAAACAGACAGGAAATCAGAATCGCGATCGGCTGGCTGTAACGCTGCGACAGTCTGGTCAACGCGAAGCCGCGGTAGATGTTCTCTTCCACAAAGGGCGCCATCAGCACATCGGCCGCCAGAAAAGCCAGCAGCCCGCTGCGCAGCGAGGGCAGCAACTTCCCGGCTGGAACGTAATCACCGACTGCTTTCTGAACCGCGGTTAGCAGGGGGGAGAGCGCAAAGACATATAGCAGGCCCAAGACAGCCCCGGGCACGGCACCGATCAGGATTTCTTTCCACAACCTTTGAGTTGGCAGTGTCTTCCAACCGATGGAGCCCCAATTCAGGTTGCTGGAGCGTTTGACCCACAAGAACAGGGCCAGCAGGACGATCTGGATGATCAGAAGGATGGGTGACATGGAGTTCGCCACCGATTGGCTGATCTGGCCGGGGTCGGTCTGGCCCTGGAAGCCGTAATAGATGGAAGCGATCACGATTCCGAGCAAAAAGATGACCGGAGGCAGCCCGAGCAGCAGCCAGGTGAGTTTGAGAGATGTCCGTTTTTCAGCCATGCTATTCATCCTCCAATGAGAAATTGGTTTCCACCATCTGGATGGTTTCTTCCAGCCAGCGCAGGTAAGCTTCTTCGATCGACTGGCCGAAGCGGCGCGTGGCCTCCCACAGCAGCGCATCCTTGCGCAATTCGGGGTGAGCCTCAACACTTTGGGCAATCAGATCGGCTGTTTCGGAGTTATAGCCATCCACCAGCTTTTGATGCAGCCCGCGCTGCAGCCGAAGCTGCGCCAGCAGGGTTTCGCGCTCCACCCGGGCTGAGAAGAACAGCTTGAGCAGCAGGGTATCCTTGTATTGGTCAATGCCCGTGAAGGGCTCGTTCAGCCAGCTTTGCAGAGCCTTCTGCCCGGCCGGGGTGATGGCATAAACCTTCCGGTCCGGGCGGGTGCTCTGGGATACTGCGGTTGAGGTAATCAGCCCCTCTTTTTCCAGGGCTTTCAGGGTGAGATAGATCTGGCTGAGTTCAGCATGCCAGAAGTTGGAAATGGAGCGGTCGGTGAATTGTTTCAGGTCATAGCCGCTCATTGGCTGGTAACCCAGGGCTCCCAATAAGGCAAATTTAAGCATGGCTGGATTCCTTTTTCATCTTTTTGCGATCAAGCCATAAAATCGCCAGGATCGTCAGAAGAATGCTGGCCAGGCTGAACATGGCCGGGGAGATCAGCGCTTCCGCGAACACGCCGGGCAGGCTGAATACTTTCTGGACAATCAGTGCATCAAAAAACATGTTCGCGCAGGTGTGGATCAGCACCGCCGGCCAGACAGAATCTGTGCGGAAGCGCAGTTCATCATACAATATGGCAGTTGGGAAAATCCCCAGAAAGGTAATAAAGAGAAAGGGCGCCAGCGCCAGGGCGGTCGCTTTGGACAGCACTTCAGGCGCCATCAACACGATGTAATACGGTAGGTGCCAGCCGAACCAGACCAGCCCCACCAAAAAATGTCCGAGCAGGGGCCGTGAAACCAGGTTGGCCAGTTTGGGCGCCAGGTAACCACGCCAGGCGAACTCTTCGAAGATATTTTTGAAGAAGCTGGACAGGCTCAGGCTTAGAATGGCGCCTGCCAGCAGGCTGAGCTGCCCTGCTGATAACTCTGCCAGCTTTGTGACGCCCAGCAGGCTTCCCACCAGCAGGATCAATCCCATACTGAGCGGGTGGAAGAGCAGCGCGAAGACATACCAGCCGCCATTGCCTTTGAAATGTGGCCGCAGCCCGGCATCTTTCCAGCCATCTCCGGCGAAAACGCGCAGCAGGATGACTGCCAGCAGCGGAGAGACCAGGAAGAACAGCCAGCCCAGGCTATCCTGCTGGTTGTGCGGGTCTGCGCCGCGCCCGAGGTCCAGCGCCCAGCCCAGCCAGGGAACACCCAGGCTGAAAGCAACGAAGAACACCAGGTTGCGTATCTTACGGGTGCGTTCTTGTTTTTCCATACTCACGCGGAGTCTCCTTATAATTTCGTGGTCAATAATCAACTTTTATATATAATAATTTATGTGTTCTCAATGTCGGAGAAAATATATTTACATCTAATCATCAAGGTACTGGACAATTTTTATTAGTAGCAAATAATACTT
>CAIWAX010000204.1 GCA_903910795.1 uncultured Anaerolineae bacterium | reverse complement strand
GTTCTTGAGAGACCATTCATTTCTCCTTGATCGTTCAGGATGTTACGCGCCTGACCGGCGGAATAACAGCCAAAAATTGTACCACTTATCCGGGGATCTGACACCAACCCCTACCTTTCAAGATTTTTTCTGGATCTTTAACATTGGGGCCATATTCGCAGGCATCCGCCCACGGTTCATACTTGGTCACAAAACTATCAGTAAAAAATGGCTGGTTATCGCGTAAAACGTTGCGCGTGATGGTGATGTCTGCGCCTTGCGCCGCATAATCCACATGGTTCACCGAACCGGAAGGGGCATCGGGATTATAGGTAATCGTGGGGGGCAAAGCCGGGACAATATTCGTCGGGCCTGAGAAAGTTGCCTGGACGGTGCGCCCATCCGGCGTGGAATACATCTTCCAGGTCAGGGAACTGTTGGCCGAGTCAAATAAGGTTTCCATCAGCAGCCAATAAGGCGTGTCGTTTTTGAATTTAAAATCAACCAGCGGGAAATAAACTGTCGCATCAAAACCGGACAGATTGGGGTCGTTCCGCCCGCCTGCCGCTTGCTCGTAATAGAGCACCCGGTAGGCGTGCGCATGCCGTTCAACCACCGGGAAACCCGCGTAAAATACCGTCCGGAACAAGGTTGTGCTGACCTGGCAAACCCCGCCCCCCACACCTTTGATGGTCTTGCCGTTATAAATGATCAAAGCCTCGGCATACCCATTATCCAATGTGACATCGCTCATGTATTGGCCCATCGAAAAGGTTTCACCAGGCGCCACCAACAAGCCGTTGAAATTGGCCGCGGCTGTCTGAATATTTTTTCTGCGCGCATCACTGGAACCAAAAAAATAAGTGGTCTGGGAACTGATTAATTGTTTGATACCCAACTGCTGCCCGGTGGCTGTATCAGAAGCCTCGGGAGTGGTGGTATTGATATGCAAGGAGGCAGTTTGCTGGCCCGACCCAACCGCCTTTTGAATTTCATCCAGCGATCCACGCAAATCGACACTCAAACCAATCAGCGAAGGCTTGGTGGCTGAAATTTGACCGGTTTGCTCGTTGAACAAAAATCGGGCATTGGTCGCAGGCCGGTCAACCTGCTTGATGATCGTTTCGAGCAAAGCATTCAATTTGTCCTGGTCAAACTGGACAACATATTTCGAACCAGGGCCGCTGCCCAGACGTCCAACCCTTAACATGGGTGCCAGGTCGGGAGGTTGGACCAGCCAGGGCCCCGGATCGCTTTTTTGTGCGTCAGGCAGCAAAATTGTAAATGGCGCTGATAATAATTTACGGGCTGAGTCCGCCTGCGCGCTTGCATCCAGGACTTGAGGTTGGATTTCTTGCATGACCAGCGGGACTTCGCCATCCCGGAAAGCCTGTATTTGGGCATGCAGGTAAACCAGGGTTGAATCGATGTCGAGCTTATAACCCACCTGTCCGGGCTGAGATGTAACAGTCAAACCATCGATCACCAGACTGGCTTCGACAACCGGCTTCTCAACCACCGGGGCCAGTTTTTGCAGATAATTGAAGGCAACGCCCTGATCAAAAATCACTATCGGAGGCAGCACCACTCCGACCTGCCAGGCATTCAACTCATCATTGATGGAATGGAAAATAGTTCCGCCCCGCCCAAAATCAAAGGCTTCCTGAGCTGATGAATCTGCATTGAATTGAGCGCCCATCTCGGCTGGGGTTGCAGTCCACACACTTTGACCGCCGCTCAGCATGATCCGTCCGTTTTCGAGGAAGGTTAGCGAAGTTTTTAATTTAGCCGCGGCTTGTTCACGGTTCAATCCAGAAACATCCACCCCGGCAACCGTCACACCCGGGAAAATGCGCCCGTAATAAATCAGGCGAAACCCAAATGTCAAAACAAATAATAGCAGCACAAAAAAGGCTGCGCCTGCCATCAAGGCTGCCGCCATTTGAATCCACACAGCGCCGGTTTCGCGGCGTCTTCTCGGATGCCTTACAAACTGTACAGGAGTAGTGGTTGCCATCTTTTTTTTTAGGAAGTTTTATGCAAACGCGGAATAAACATGGGAGTGCGGGCTTTGTACTCGGCATATTCGGCGCCAAAATCTCTTATTAATTTTCTCTCTTCAAAATACGCGCCGATGATAATGTAGAGTGTAAAGGTGATCCACAAAACAAGGCGGTTCAGTGTCATTTCGGGTGAAAGCCAGATAAATAGCAACCCGGCGGAATACAAAGGATGCCGGACATAGGAATAGACGCCATTCACCACTAAACCGGCAGGTCTGGAATCTTCGTGGAAAGTACCCATAAGTTCAGTATATGCTGCGGATAACTGCGCCAGACCTGCAAATTCCAGAGCACCAGTTTGCATCACACCCGCGATTAACACAAAAACGGCCAATCCCTGCAAAATCGTCATTCCATAGTTCCACGGCGCAGGGATGCTGTAAAGGAGGCGATCTGGAAAAGCGACCAGCATGACCATGATCGGGAATAAACTTGCTACCGAAAATAAATTGTAAGAAAAACGATACAACCTGTAATAAGCCGGCGCGCCAAATAACTGTTTGACGCGATGCTTGAACCAATAACTGGCGAGAAACGAGTGAAGAACGCCCCAAATGATGGATGCAACAACGATATAAATCATTCCCATTATCTTAATATACCTGCTTTAAACGAATATGAGTAGGTTGAAAGAGCTTGGTGAAAATAAAAGCCAGCCTGCGTGCCGGGAGAGCCTGCAGCGTACAAATAGTATAATCGCAGTAGCGCATAACTTGCTTCTTCTAATTATTTTTGGACGCGGACGCCCTGCGGGTGCGCGGACGAACACGGAAAAAGCAAAAATATTAAGGGCGCCCGCGTCCAAATGGTTTTTCTCTGCCGGTCTAGCGGAAAAGGTTTTCAAGCCACACCCGTGACGACACTAGAAAATAGCAACTTATGCGGTATTGCGTATAATCCAACTACAAACGCCGTTTTTATATAATGCAGGATCACCTTTCGTGATCCATTCAAAAATCACTTAATTCAGCAAGGAGTCGCTCGCATGAACGTATCCGAGGCTATCCGCACCAAACGCGCTACTCGCCAGTTTCAGGAAACCCCTCTGCCTGAGGACGTGGCGAAATCCATCCTGAACGCGGGAAGACGATCACAGTCCTCCAAGAACAACCAGGCCTGGCAATTTATCGCGATCAGAGATAAGGAAATTCTGAAAGCCTTATCCACCTGCGGAGAATGGGCCGGGCACATCGCCGGAGCGGCGATGGCAGTTGCCATTCTGATCCCCGACCCAAACGCCAAGTTTCAGCACCTGGTGGACTGTGGTCAGGCCGCGGCCTTTATGCAGTTGGCTGCCTGGGAATTGGGGGTTGGCTCGTGCCCGGCATCCATTTATGAGCCTGAAAAGGCCCGCGAAATTTTAGGTTTCCCAGCCGAGTGGCACCTGCGCCTGGCCCTTTCATTTGGATATCCGCTCGAAACAACTGT
The DNA here is from genome assembly GCA_903910795.1 of uncultured Anaerolineae bacterium. GTDB lineage: Bacteria > Chloroflexota > Anaerolineae > Anaerolineales > Villigracilaceae > UBA5195. The sequence goes on along the minus strand of CAIWAX010000204.1, from coordinate 5,700 downwards.
GTTGAACACGCCTCCTCAAAAAGGCGGCCGGCGTTCTTTTGAAGATGTGGTTCATTGGGATCACTGGTAAACGCCGTGACATTGACAAACAATCTTGATCTATTCTTTAACCCGCGCGGCATCGCGGTTATTGGCGCTTCCAGCGATCATTCCAAACTTGGCTATGCTGTCGCCCGCAACCTGATCCAAAGTGGGTACAACGGCGAAATCCAGCTTGTAAACCCCAAAGGCGGCAGGGTATTTGACCGGCCCATGCGGCCATCGATTTCCGAAATTCCAGACCCGGTGGATCTGGCGCTGATCATCGTTCCGGCCGCTTCGGCCGCCCAAACCCTGCGCGAAGTGGGGCTGCGCGGCATCCGCGCCGCCATTCTCACTTCGGGGGGCTTCCGTGAAACCGGCTCGCAAGGCGCGCTGCTCGAAAATGAAGTTTTGATGGCCTGCCGGGAATTCAACATTCGTTTGATCGGCCCCAATTGCGTTGGTCTGCTGGACAGCCACCAGCCATTTGATACAACTTTTTTGCCTCCGCCCATGCCAGCCAGGGGCGAAATCGCCTTTTTATCCCACTCAGGCGCGTTTTGCGCGGCAGTGATTGACTGGTCGCGCGGCCAGGGGTTTGGCTTTTCCCGCCTGGTGTCGCTCGGCAACCAGGCAGATTTAAACGAAACCGATCTTCTCCCGACCATGGCCGGTGATCCCAACACCAAAACCATCTGTTTGTATCTTGAAACTATTTCCAACGGCCAAAAATTCCTGGAGGCCGCAACTGAAATTACAGAGCGAAAACCAATCGTGGCGCTGAAGGTTGGCCGAACCGCTGCGGGACAAAAAGCGGCCAGCTCGCATACAGGCGCATTGGCTGGCTCAGATGCGGCCCTGAACGCCGCCTTCGAGAAAGCCGGCGTTTTGCGGGCCAGCACAGCCGAGCAATTGTTTGATTGGGCCCAGGCGTTATCAAAATGCCCCCTGCCGACCGGTAACCGGATCGCGGTGCTGACCAGCGCCGGAGGCCCGGGTGTGATTGCCAGCGATGCGCTTGAATCTGAGGGGCTGACTCTGGCCGTCTGCTCTCCGCAAACCGGAGCCCGGATGCAGGAAGTGCTGCCGCCCGCCGCCAGCACGCATAACCCGATCGACATGCTGGCCTCCGCCTCTCCGCAACAATATGCCGGCTGTCTGGATGTGCTGCTGGCTGATCCGGGCGTGGACGGCGTCATGGTCATCACGCTGGCATCTCCCAATCATCTGGCCGAGCACATCGCCGATGCCATCATTCCACTCATCCAAAATTCTTCCAAACCGGTGCTGGTGGCACAGATGGGCGGACATCTCACCGCCGTGGCGCATTCCCATTTTGTGAAAGCCGGTATCCCGGTCTACCCCTTTCCCGAGCGCGCGGCTTCAGCCCTGGGAATTCTTTTACAGAGATCAAACTTTTTATCGAGAAAAAAAACCGAAAACACAAAAAGAGATATCAGCACCGCCGATTTTTCAAAAATCAGCGCGGATGAATTGGTTGCCTCCTACCTGATCCCCACGGCTGCGCCCAAACTGGCGGGCAGCCTGCCAGAAGCCGTACAGATAGCAACTGACATGCAGTTCCCCCTGGTGGCCAAGATCGCCAGTCCTGATATTTTGCACAAATCAGACATAGGCGGTGTGCTGCTCGACCTGAAATCCTTGGAGGATGTTACGAAAGCTTACAATTTGTTGATGGAACGCGCCAGAACTGCGCGTCCCGCTGCGCGGATTGAGGGGATTACACTGCAGAAACAAATCGGAGATGGTCAGGAAGTCATTATAGGCGCGCTGCGGGATGCACAGTTTGGGCCGCTGATGATGTTCGGCACGGGTGGAATCGAGGCCGAAGGCTTTAAAGATGTCAGTTTTGGCCTCGCCCCTCTGGATAGTATTGAAGCCGCAAAAATGATCCAAAACACCTGGGCCGGAAGAAAGCTGGATGGTTTCCGCAATATTCCGCCAGCCGATAAAGCCGCCGTGATTGAGGCCCTGGTCAGGCTTTCATGGCTGGCAGTGGATCACCCGGAAATATCCGAGATTGAGATCAACCCTTTGCGAGTGCACAGCCACGGCGCAATTGCCCTGGATATCCGCATGAAAACTTCTTGAAAAATTCTATGGGTTTTTCAAGACTGGTTTGAGTGCCTCAGCCAGCATCCCGGTAAAAATGCCTTCCCCCGTGGGCGTGAGGTGATGTGTATCTGAGAATAGATCACTCGTCAGGCGGTCATCATGGGCAAAATCCAAAACAACAACATCGTTCTTTTGGGCATAGTCTTTGAGCGCCACAATATAATCTTTTAATGCTGCCGATTCGGTGGCATAAGAAGGATCATCCAGGTGTTTTGTCCGCACCAGGATCAGTTGAATATTATTATCCCTCGCGATTTGGACCATATCCGGCAGGTACGAGTTATCCAACTGCCCGGCAAAATTAAGCTGGTTGGGGGTATACAGATACGATTCGGCTGTCGCAATGGCCTCAACCAGCAAATTGGCATCCAGGTTCATATCCTGGAAAACAGCCAGGCTGGCATTATCGTTGCAATTTATGTCACAGCCCAACCAACCAGACAGGCTGTAACGAATGTAATTATCAATCGATTCCCGCAGATTTAGGCGGGAACCATACAGCGGCAAATAGGCATCGGCCAGCTTCTCCACTGGATTCATCTGCTGAACAAATGATTTTTGAACAACGAGCGTATCATCTGCCTTGGCAACCTCATCAACCATCGTGAAATATTTGCCATTCACCCGGTAACTGGGAGCCGTAAGAATGGTATCGCGAAAAACCACCACCACATAATGGGGTTTGCGCGGAGATTTGGCGATAATATTCTTGAGCATCAGATACCATTCGGCTGAGGCCGAGCCTGGAATTCCCAGGTTCAGGGTGTTCTGGCCGGTAAGCCGCGCGAGCTGGCTTTCATCGACACTCGTGACCACCACCGAATCCCCCAGCAGCACCAGGTTGGCATGATTATTTACGATGAATTCCTGGTACTGCAAATGGATATGATTGTCGAATTTTGGACCATTTGGTTTTGGATAAGTAATCCCATATTGCCACGGAATCACAACCGAAGTAAACACCAATAAAACCATCAGGCTGATTAGATAACGAACCCACAGGGCAGATGAGAATACACGCATACCATGGCCTTAGAACTGAAAATAGATAAAATCGGGGGTGGATGAATTTATATAAACAATAATAATGATCGTGATCAGCGCAAAATAAATGGCAAACCACCAGGAACTCTCGGAGAGATAGCGATCCATGCCGAACTTCAAAAGCAGCGGCGCCGAGTAAGCCAGCAGCATGGAGAGGATAAACAGGGCCACAATAAAATCCTGTGAAGTGCTGATCCACGGGAAAACAAACAAAGCTTTTACAAGCCATTCGATGGATGGAGCGCGAAAGATGAGCCATCCAAATACGACCAGGCTGAACATCAGCAGCCAGGCCAGGAAGTTTTTCAACTTACCAACCCACAGGGCACATGCCAGTTTCGAACCCACGGGGCGCATGTCTCCCTGAATTCCCGCCGACCCACCGGGCACTTGTTGATAAGCCACGATCAGAAAGCCATAATACAGCCCCCAGACCAGATAAGTCCAACCGGCGCCATGCCAGATACCGCTCACGAACATAGTCACCAGGGGCGGAATGGCATTGACCAGCCAGGCAGGCAGGCTTCGTTTACGGATCAGCGCACGGCGCAGCGGGAAAAAAATGTAATCACGCAGAAAGCTGGATAAGGTAATATGCCAGCGATTCCAAAACTCGGAAGGCGTCATAGCAAGATAGGGCGTATGAAAATTCTCGGAAGTCTCGATCCCAAACAAGCGCGCAACGCCGCGCGAGATATCGGTGTAAGCCGAAAAATCCGCCAGGATTTGCAGGGTAAAACCCAGCGCCGAGATTGCGACCAGCAGTTTGGAAGGCGCTTGCAGAGAAAAAATCCGGTCGACAATCGACTTGACCGTGTCAGCGATGACTATTTTTTTAAACAACCCCATCAGCAACAATTGCCAGGCGGAAGAAAAATAATCGGATTTCCAGACGCGCGCCGAGCTGATCTGCGGCATGAGTTTTTGCGCGCGGTCGATTGGGCCTGAAATGATTTGCGGGAAGAACGCCACAAACACTGCGAAATCCACAAAGTTTTCGACGGGTTTGAGTGTTCCGCGCGAAACATCCAGAATGTAGCCCAGTTTTTTGAGGGTATAAAAGGATAACCCGGCTGGCAGGACAATACTGACCAGGAAGATATCGCCATTCAGGCCAAGCTGACCCAGGCGCGCAGCCAGGTCAGCATTGAAAAAGTTGAAATATTTAAAGAAAGCCAGCACCCCAATGTTCAGGAACAAACTGACATAGAGCAAGACCCGTGTTCTGTCCCGAAAGCGGAGCATGCCCCTGGCCAGGAAATAGTCAAGCGTGGTGGAGAGCCCCAATAAAATTGCATACCACGGCTGGATCCAACCGTAAAACACCAGGCTGGCCGCCAACAAGACGATATTTTGCCATTCCTTGCGCTGCACAATCCAGTACAGGATCAAAACAACCGCGCAAAAGGCAAAAAAAGGTAGGCTGGTAAAACTCATGAACTCTCCAAAGCGATGGGTTGGGTAAAAGTCGAGTTATTATACTGGTAAGCGCCCGCTACTTTCTGAGAACGGCCCCAGGTTCATGGAATTTGCCGCGCACCCTTCTGCTATAATTGAGCTTTATGATTCCTGGAGGATTATGATAGACGAAATTCCTACTCAACTGGCAGGTTTTATTGCGAAAAATATACTCAAGGAGCGCAGCCGCGCGATCGGGCTGGATGAGGCCTTGATCTCAAGCGGACTGATCGGTTCATTTTGCCTGGTGGACCTGGCTCTGTTTGTAGAAGATAGCTTCGGTGTTCGCATTGAAGACACAGAATTAAACGCGGCCACTTTTGATACCCTGGCGCAGTTAACCGCCCTGATCCGCTCAAGAATGTAAGCCAACATGTGTCCTGTGGGTATGCTGACTCTGGCCGCAATTCTACGTGAACACCATCAAGCCGCTCCCCAGAAGCCAGCCGTCATCCTCCAGCACGCGGGCAAGGATGATCTGGAAATTTCATGGCAGCGCTTCTTCGAGATGGCCAGCAGTTACGCGGATTTATATTCCAGCCGGGGCCTTCAACCCGGTGAAATTGTCATTCTCATTCTGGAGCATGGCGAGGCGCTGGTAGATTCATTTTTTGGCGCCATATTGGGCGGGCAAATCCCAGCCATTATGCCGTTCCTGACCGAAAAACTCTCGGTCGAGCGTTACCGCGCGGACCTGGCCAACTTGATCTCGGTCACCAACCCTGCGGCCATCGTGACAAGCCCGGAATTTGAACCGGAGGTGCGCCTGGCCTTGAGCGAGGGCGGCCCGGTGCGCGCCATCATCACAACCAGTGAAATCACCGGCCCTTCTGACATATACCCTGTGGGTCAGAATTTCGATCGCCTTCAGGGACTGGCATCCCCACCCGAAACGATCGCACTGTTGCAGCACTCTTCGGGCACCACCGGGCTGCAAAAGGGTGTGGCGCTGTCTCACACCGCCATCCTCAATCAGATCAACGCCTATGGCGCAGCCATCCACATCAGTAAAGAGGATGTGATTGTCTCATGGCTGCCCTT